>NZ_JBJGZS010000031.1:0-49459 GCF_054050635.1 Geodermatophilus sp. SYSU D00079
CGCCCCCCGCCGCCCCCCCCCCCCCCCCCCCCCCCCCCCCCCCCCCCCCCCCCGCCCCCGCGCCGCGCCCCCCCCCCCCCCCCCCCCCCCCCCCCCCCCCCCCCCCCCCCCCCGGGAGGGCAGGCCCCTCCGGCACGCGGGTCAGGGCGTACCGGCGGAGCCGTCCAGCGGGCGGCGGCGCCCCTCACCGGGTCGCCGCCGTCGTCCGGTGCCGGCTCCTCGTCCCACCCGGGGACGAGCGGACGCCGGCGGCGCAGGTGCTTCGGGAGGCGGCGGGGCCAGGGTGGCTGGTCCCGCCGTTCCTCGTCGTCCTCCTCAGGCACGGGGGTCGAGCGCGTACCCCGTGCTGAAGACGCCGTCGGGGTCGACCGCCTGCTTGAGCGCGAGCAGCCGCTCGGCGACCGCCGGCGGGTAGGCCGCGGCGACCTCGGCGGGGCCGGCGACGTCGCCGAGGAAGTTGACCATGCACCCGGGCGCCGCCCAGGGCGCCAGCGCGGCGAGCACCCCGCGGCCGACGTGCGGCAGGACGTCGGCCAGCTCCGGCACCGCCGGGCCGAGCACCATCACCGACCAGGCGGCGTCCCGGCCGGCCACGGCGTTGGGCGACTGCGGCTGGCGGGCCAGCGCGCCGCCCATCAACCGGAGCTCGGCCATGACCAGCGGCACCTCGACCTGGGGCCCGGCCGCGGCGAGGAAGGCGTCGACGGTCTGCTCGGTCAGCTCGGCCAGCAGCATGCCCTTCTCCCAGCCGGGCATCGGGTCCTTGGGGTCCATGTGCACGGCGTCCATCTCGGTGGTCAGCAGCGGGCCGATGAACCCGAGCAGGACCCGGCCGGCGGCCCTCATCGGCGCGACCAGCCGCTCGCCCTCGGCCGGGTCGTCCCCGCAGTAGGCGTAGCGCAGGTGGACGACGGTCTGCCCGCGCAGCGGCTCGGGCAGGTCCGGCAGCGGCGGCAGCCGCAGGACGGCGATCGAGGTGCCGACCTCCTCGGGCAGGGCCGGCGCCCAGACGCGGAAGGCGTGCAGGACGGCGGCGGCGTCCTCCGCGGCGAAGAAGATCCCGCCGCCGACGATCGAGCCGACCGGGACCAGCTCGAACTCCAGCGAGGTGACGATGCCGAAGTTGCCCTTGCCGCCGCGGACGGCCCAGAACAGCTCGGGCTCGCTCTCGGCGCAGACGGTGCGCAGCGCTCCGTCGGCGGTGACGATGTCGAAGGCGACGACGGAGTCGGCGGCGAAGCCGTACCGGCGGCCGAGCGACCCCATGCCGCCGCCGACGGTGTAGCCGACCACGCCGACGTCGGACGACGAGCCGCACAGCCCGGTCAGCCCGTGCTCGGCCGCGGCGGTGAGGACCTTCTCCCACTTCACGCCCGCCTCCACGCGGGCGGTGCGGCGGACCGGGTCGACGGTGACGCCCTGCATGCGGCGGGTGGAGACGAACACGGTGCCGTCGGCGTTGCGCACCGGCCCGTGCCCGGTGGCCTGGACCGCGACCGGCAGGCCGTGGGCGGCCGCCCAGGTGACGGCGGCGGCGACGTCGGCGGCGCACGTGGCGCCCACCGCCACCGCGGGGGTGTGCCGGACCGCGACGTTCCACGCGGCGACCTCGGCGGCGATGCCCTCGTCGCCGGCGGTGTAGACCGGGCCGTGGACGCGGCTGCGCAGCGCCTCGACGTCGGCGGCCGGGACCGCCGGCGGCGACGGGTCGGCGGCGGGACGCGGGGCGGGGATGGTCGCGGAACGGGCCTCGGTGACGCTCATGGCGGGGGATTCCCTCGTGACGACGGTCGCGGCGACGGTGCCGCGGGCTCGGTTTCTGACGGGGACGACCCTGGCCGCGGGGACTTGCCGCGCACTTGCAGCCGGCTTGGGCGCCCACTTGCGGGCGCCGGCGACCGGAAAGGGCTCCCGCTCTCCTCCCGGACCTGCGAGGATCCCGCCTCGTGCGTTACCGCGTCCTCGGGCCGCTCGAGGTCACGGGCCCCGACGGTCGGCTGCTGGACGTGGGTGGCGCCAAGCCGAGGGCGCTGCTGACGCTCCTGCTCGCCGAGCCCGGCCGCGCGGTCGCGATCGACCGCATCGTCGCCACCCTCTGGGGCGACGACCCACCGCCCACGGTCACCGGCACCCTGCAGGCCTACGTCTCCCACCTGCGGCGGGTGCTGGAGCCCGACCGCGGCCCGCGGGAGGCGCCGAAGATCCTGCTCACCCGCCCGCCGGGGTACCTGGTGCAGGCCGACGCCGGCGAGCTGGACAGCCTGCGCTTCGCCCAGCTGGTCGACGAGGGTGACCGGGCGGTGGACGGCGGTGACCCCGCGCGCGGCGTGGCGCTGCTGGACCAGGCCCTGGGGCTGTGGCGCGGCCAGCCACTCGCCGAGCTGGGCGACCAGCCGGGCGCGGGCACCGACCGGCTGCGGCTGACCGAGCTGTACGTGCGGGCCCGGGAGCGGCGCTGCGACGCGCTGCTGGCGATGGGCCGGGCCGAGGCGGCCGTCACGGACCTGCAGCGCCTCGTCGCCGAGCACCCGCTGCGCGAGCGGCTGTGGGGTCGCCTGGTGACCGCCCTCTACGCCGCCGACCGGCAGGCCGACGCCCTCGACGCGCTGCGCCGGTGCACCGAGCTGCTGCGCGACGAGCTCGGCATCGACCCGGGCCCGGAACTGCGCGACCTGGAGCGGGCGGTGCTGCGCCAGGACCCCCGCCTCACCGACCGGCTGCCCCGCCCGGTGCTCGCCGTCGTCCCGCCGCCGGCGCCCATGCCCGCGGCGGTCCCCGGCAGCGAGACCCTGGTGGGCCGGCAGGCCGAGCTCGCCCACCTGCGCGCGGTCTCCGAGCAGGCGGCCGCCGGGCGGCCGGGCATCGTGGTGCTCGGCGGGGAGGCCGGCATCGGCAAGACCCGCCTGGCGGAGGCGGCCGCCGACGCCGGCCGGGCGGCCGGGTGGTCGGTGGCGTGGAGCCGGTGCGCCGACGACGCCGGCGCGCCCGCGCTGTGGCCGTGGACCCAGGTGCTCGAGCAGCTCGGGCAGGACCCGCTGCCCCCGTTGCCCGACGACACCGACGCCGACGCCGACGCCGCCCGGTTCGCGCTGTTCCAGGACCTGCGGGCGCGCCTGGCCGCCGCGGCCGGGCGCCCGGTGCTCGTGGTCCTCGACGACCTGCAGGGGGCCGACACGACGTCGGTGCAGCTGCTGGGGCTGCTGGCCCGGCACCTGCCGCGGGCACCGCTGATGCTCATCGTCACCGTCCGGTCGATCGGCGAGGACCTCCCGTCCGCCGTGGTCGACTGCCTGGCCCGGCTCAACCGCGAGCCCGCGGCCAGCCGGATCCGGCTGACCGGCCTGAGCACCGAGGACGTCGGGGCGCTGATGGCCGGGCAGCTGGGCGCCGTCGGCGGGCGCTCCCTGGCCGAGACCGTGCACGACCGCACCGCGGGCAACCCGTTCTTCGTCGTCGAGCTGGCCCGGTGGATGGTGGGCGCCCACGACCTGCACCTGGACCGGCTGCCGGTGCCGCCGTCGGTCGGTGAGGTCCTGCGCCACCGGCTGCAGAGGCTGCCGGCCGGCACCCGGGAGGTCCTGGAGCTCGCCGCCGTCGCCGGGCGCGAGGTGGGGCTGGACCTGCTCGAGGCCACCGGCACCCCGGCCGAGGAGGCGCTGGCGGCGCTGGACTCGGCGACCGCCTACGGGCTGGTCGTGGAGGGCAGCCGGCCGTGGAGCTGGCGGTTCACCCACGCCCTGGTCCAGGAGGTGCTGTACGCGGACCTGCCGCGGCTGCGCCGGGCCCGCCTGCACGCCGCCCTGGCCGCGGCACTGGAGCGGCGGGCCACCGGCGGCCGGGCCGACGACGCCCTGGTCGAGCGGCTGGCCCACCACTTCGTCGAGGCCGTCCCCGTCGTCGGCCCGGGGCCGGCGCTGCGCTACTCGACCGCCGCCGCGCGGGCGGCCCGCGAGCGGCTGGCGCACGGGGAGGCCGCCACGCACGTGCGGCGGGCCCTGTCGCTGCTGGACCCGGCCGAGGCCGGCGCGGCCCGTACCCGCCACGACCTGCTCACCGCCCTCGGCAACGACCTGCTGCGCAGCGGCGAGCGCACCGAGGCCCAGGAGGTGGTCGCCCAGGCGATCGCGGTGGCCCGGGAGCTGGGCGACCGGCGCTGCCTGCTGGAGTCCGCGGCGGTCTGGGGCTCCCCGACGCTGTGGAACTGGCGGCCGCACGGCGTCGTCGACCACGAGATGGTCACCCTGCTGGAGGACCTCCTCGAGGAGCGGGACGAGCTGGCCCCCGACCCGGCCGAACGCGACCGGCTGACCGCCCGGCTGCTGGGCACCCTCGGGGTGGAGCTGGCCTTCAGCGAGGACCTCCAGAAGGGTCCGCGCTACGCGGAGCGGGCCGTCGAGCTGGCCCGGGAGCTGGACGACCCGGAGCTGCTCGGACGCACGCTCAACAACCTCTCCCTCGCCGTCTGGGGGCGCCCGGGGGCCGCGGAGCTGCGGCTGGCGGCCTCCGACGAGGCCCTGGCGCGGGCGGGCCGCGGGCTGCCGCGGCGCACCGAGTTCTACGCCCGGCTGCACCGTGCGGCGATCCGGCTGCACCTGGCCGACCTGCGCGGCTTCGAGGCCGACCTGGACGCCGGTCGCCGGCTGTCGATCTCGCTGTCCGGGCCCGAGGTGCGCCCGCACGTGCTGTGGCAGCAGGCCGGGGCGGCGTGGCTGCGCGGGGACGCCGCCCGTGCCGAGGAGCTGACCACCGAGGCCTACGAGCTGTACCGCAAGGTCACCCCGCACGCCCTGCACGCCTACGCCGCACACCAGTTCACGCTGCGCCGGGGCGACCACCGGCTGCCCGAGGCGATCGACCTGCTCGTGCGCACCGGCGACGAGGGCAACCCGCTGCTGCAGCTGATGGCGGTGCTCGCGGCGGCCGAGTCCGGGGACCTCGCCGAGGCCCGGCGGCTGCGCAAGCGGTGGGGCCGCACCCACGTCCGGGACTGGGCCAGCGACGTCGCGGTCCTGCTCGAGGCGGAGGTGGCCCTGCAGATCGGCGACGAGCCGGAGCTCGAGGCGGCCACCGTCCAGCTGCGTCCGTTCCACGGCCGGCAGGCGGTGCTCGGGACGCCGTCGTTCAGCCTGGGCGCCTACGACGAGCTGCTGGGCCGGATCGCCGAGCACACCGGCGATCCGGACGCCGCCCGCGAGTGGTGGCGGGCCGCGCGCCGGCAGGGCCTCGCGGTCGGGTCGCCGCACCAGGTGGCCCTGGCCGACTCGCACCTGGCGCGGGTGCCCGAGGAGACGGCCACCGGCCCCGGCCGGAACGGCTCGGCCCCCCGGTCCGCCTGACCCCGCTCGTCGTCCTGCCGGTCAGCCGTCGGGCAGGTGCACCGTCGTCGTCACCCGGGCCAGGCTGGGCTCCGGCGGCACCGAGCCGAACCCGAAGGTGACCGGCGGCCGCACCGCGGCCAGCGCGCCCAGCGGTGCGCCGTCCCACGCGGCGTCCACCGCCGTCACCGTGTGCAGGTCCTGCACGCCGTACCACTCGGTGCGCCCGTTGCCGGCCGACCCGGTGGTGCGCAGGCCGGTCAGCACCCGCGCCGGCCGGTCGAGCAGCCGCACCCACGCCGGGGCCCGGGCCAGGGGCGCCGGGACGGCGTGCAGCAGCCACCCGAGGGGCGACCGGCGGCCGGTGACGACCCGCAGCCGCAGTGGCCCGGCCGTCACCGTCCAGGTCGCGGGGTCCGGCCGGGCCACGGTCACGTCGACCAGCCGCACCTCGTCGAAGGTGTAGGTCGCCGTGATGAAGTCGACGGCCGCGGACGACGGCGCCAGCAGCACCCGGACGCCGTCGGGGCGCTGGACCATGACGTCGGACAGCGGCCCGAGCGGGGACCGCGGCCAGTGCCCGACGACGATCCGCGTGCCCGACGCCGTGCCGACGCCGAGGATCCAGCCGTCGAAGCGGAGCCGGGCCACCGGTCGAGGATGCACGCCCAGCGGACCGGGCGCCCCCTGTGCCAGCCTCGCCCCATGACCGCCGTCGAGACCGCCGCCCTGGGCGCGACCAGCGAGGTCGGGCCGCTGCGGACGGTGCTGCTGCACCGCCCGGGCGCCGAGCTGCGCCGGCTGACCCCGCGCAACAACGACCAGCTGCTGTTCGACGGCGTCCCGTGGGTGCGGCGGGCGCAGGACGAGCACGACGCCTTCGCCGCCGAGCTGGCCGCGCGCGGGGTGGAGGTGCTGTACCTGGACCGGCTGCTGACCGAGGTGCTGGCCGTCCCGGCCGCGCGGCACGAACTCGTGGCCGCGGCGGTCGACGACCCGCGGCTGGGGGCCACGCTGAAGCGGGCCGCGGCCGCCCACCTGGCCGACCTCTCCCCCGCCGACCTCGCCGGTGCCCTGATCGCCGGGCTGGCGCACGACGAGCTCCCCGGGGCCCGCGGGTTGTCCTTCGAGCTGATGGGCCGCGGCGACTTCGTCGTCCCGCCGCTGCCCAACCTGCTGTTCACCCGCGACTCCTCGGTGTGGGTGGGCGACCAGGTCGCCGTCACGTCGCTGGCCATGCCGGCCCGGCACCGCGAGAGCACGATCACCGCGGCGGTCTACGCCCACCACCCGCGGTTCGCCGGCGCCGAGCAGCTCTACGACGCCTCCCTGGAGCACCTGGAGGGCGGGGACGTGCTGCTCCTCGCCCCCGGCGTGCTGGCCGTCGGCGTGGGCGAGCGGACGACGCCCGGCGGTGCGGAGCGGCTGGCCCGGCGGGTGTTCGCCCGCGGGCTGGCGCACACGGTGCTCGTCGTCCCCATCGCCCAGGAGCGGGCGACGATGCACCTGGACACCATCGCCACGATGGTCGACGTCGACGCGTTCGTCATGTACCCCGCGGTCGCCGACTCCCTGGTCGCCTGGACGGTCACCGCCGGCGACGAGCCGCCCGACGACGACGACAGCACCGACCTCGCCGTCCGGGGGCCGGCGCCGTTCCTCGAGGCGGCGGCCGCGGCGATGGGGATCGACCGGCTGCGGCTGATCGACACCGGCCTGGACCCCGTCACCGCCGAGCGCGAGCAGTGGGACGACGGCAACAACACCCTGGCGCTGGCCCCGCGGCTGACCGTGGCCTACGAGCGCAACACCGTCACCAATGCCGCGCTGGAGGCCGCGGGCATCGAGGTGGTCCGGATCGCCGGCTCGGAGCTGGGCAGCGGGCGCGGCGGCCCGCGGTGCATGTCCTGCCCGGTCTCCCGGGCCCCGCTGCCGGCCCGGTGACCCGCCGCGCCCCTCCCCGGCCGAGCCGCCGGCTCAGGGAGCGACCGGCTCGACCCCGGTGAGCTCGTGCTCTGCCCACCCTGGTGGGCAGAGCACGAAGTCCCCCGGAGGGAGGGTCGGCCCGTCGAGGGACGGCGTCAGAGGCCCTGGGCCAGCCGGTGGTAGGCCGCCGACCAGCGCAGCTCCTTGGCCAGCGACCGCCGGGTGGTCTCCGCGTCGATGAGCACCAGCTCGGTGGAGAACACCTCCGCCAGGTCGGTGAGCTCGTCGGCGCCCAGGGCCGTCGACAGCACCGTGTGGTGCGGGCCGCCGGCGGTCAGCCAGCCCTCGGTCGCCGTCTCGAAGTCCGGCCGGGGCTCCCAGACGGCGCGGGCGACGGGGAGGTTGGGCAGCGGCTCGTCGGGCTCGACGACGTCGATCTCGTTGGCCACCCAGCGGAACCGGTCGCCCAGGTCACACCAGCCCACGACGACGCCCTCGCCCGGCGCCGCGGTGAACACCAGCCGGGCGGGGTCCTCCCGGCCACCGATCGACAGCGGGTGCACCTCGACCCGAGGCCGCCCACCGGCGATCGTCGGGCAGACCTCGAGCATGTGCGCACCGAGGATCTTCGGGGTGTCGGTGGCCAGGTGGTAGGTGTAGTCCTCCATGAACGAGGTGCCCCCGGGCAGCCCGTGGGCCGCCACCTTGAGGGTGTGCAGCAGCACCGAGGTCTTCCAGTCACCCTCACCGCCGAAGCCGTAGCCGTCGGCCATCAGCCGCTGGACGGCGAGGCCGGGCAGCTGGCGCAGGCCGCCGAGGTCCTCGAAGTTGGTGGTGAACGCGCCGAAGCCGCCGTCCTCGAGGAAGGTGCGCAGCGCGGCCTCGATGCGGGCCTGGTAGCGCACCGCCTCGTGCGCGGGCCCGCCGGGCGCGGCGTCGTCGGCGAAGTCGTAGAGGTCGCCGTACTCCGCCACCAGCGCGTCGACGGCGGGGTCCTCGACGGCGTCGACGACGGCGACCAGGTCGTTCACGCCCCAGGTGTTCACCGAGACGCCGAACCGGATCTCGGCCTCCACCTTGTCGCCCTCGGTGACCGCGACGTTGCGCATGTTGTCGCCGAAGCGGGCCAGCCGGAGCGACCGCACGGCGGAGGCGGCGGCCGCGGCGCGCGCCCACGAGCCGACCCGGGCGAGCACCCGCGGGTTGGAGACGTGCCCGGCCACCGTGGTCCGCGGCATGCGCAGCCGGGTGAGGACGAACCCGTACTCCCGGTCGCCGTGGGCGGCCTGGTTGAGGTTCATGAAGTCCATGTCGATCGTCGCCCACGGCAGGGCGGCGTCGGCCTGGGTGTGCAGGTGCAGCAGCGGCTTGCGCAGCGCGTCCAGCCCGGAGATCCACATCTTCGCCGGGGAGAAGGTGTGCATCCAGGTGATGACGCCGACGCAGGAGGGGTCCTCGTTGGCCTCGCCCATCGCCCGCCGGATGGCGCCGGCGTCGGTGAGGACCGGCTTCCAGACCACCCGGATCGGGACCTCACCGGCGGCGTCGAGCGCGGCGGCGACCCGCTGGGACTGCTCGGCGACCTGCTGGAGCGTCTCCTCGCCGTACAGCCCCTGGCTGCCGGTCAGGAACCACAGCTCGTGCCCGGTGAACGGGTCCGTGCGCATCAAGCCTTCCTCACTGTCCGTAGACGTTCTGGTAGCGCGCGTACAAGGAGTCGACGTCGGCCTGGGCGATCGGCAGCGGCTCGCCCAGCTGGCGGGAGAGGTGCACCGTGCGGGCGACGTCCTCGGTCATGACCGCGGCCTTGACCGCGGCCTTCGCCGACGGGCCGATGGTGAACACGCCGTGGTTCTGCATGAGCACCGCCGGCGAGCGGGAGCCCGACAGCGTGGCGACGATGCCCTGGCCGATCGAGTCGTCGCCGATGAGCGCGAACGGCCCGACCGGGATGGCGCCGCCGAACTCGTCGGCCATCGCGGTGAGCACGCACGGGATCGGCTCGGCCCGCGCGGCCCAGGCGGTGGCGTACGGGCTGTGCGTGTGCACCTGGCCGTTGACCTCGGGCATGTGCCGGTACACGTAGGCGTGCGCGTCGGTGTCGCTGGAGGGCTTCTTGACCCCGTCGACGGCGTTGCCGTCCAGGTCGCAGACGGTGACGCCCTCCCAGGTCAGCTCGTCGTACTCGACCCCGCTGCCCTTGATGACGAAGAGGTCCTCACCCGGCACCCGCTCGGAGACGTTCCCGGAGGTCCAGGTCACCAGCGCGTACCGGGTCAGGTAGGTGTGCAGCGCCGCGACGTGCTCCCGCTGCGCGCGGTGGGTGCCCCGCTCGGTGCGGGACTCGGTGGTGGTCATGCCAGCTGCTCCTCGGGGAGTGCGGGGGTCGGGTCGGGTTCGGCGGTCTGCCGCCGGCCCACGCCCACGTGGTCCACGGCGGCCCGCTCGACCGGGAGTGCGGCGACGTACCGCTGCACGAACGCGTCGAAGCCCGCGACGTCGGCCGGGTCGGGCTCGACCGTCTGCAGGGTCGCGCTGCCGAAGACCGCGGTGTCCAGGTAGTCGGCCAGGCTCTGTCCCTCCGGGCGACCCGGCCCTGCCGAGCCGGCGGCGGCGAAGGCGGCCAGGACCGCGATGCCCCAGGCGCCCCCCTCGCCGGCGACGTCGCCGACGGAGACCGGGGTGTCGATGGCCGCGGCCAGGAAGCGCTGGGCGACGCCCTCGGTCTTGAACATGCCGCCGTGCGCGAACATCCGGTCCAGCCGCACGCCCTCGGTCTTCTGCAGGACGTCCATGCCGATCCGCAGGGTGGCCAGGGACGAGAACAGGTGCGTCCGCATGAAGGTGCCGAGGTCGAGCCGGCTGTCCGGCGACCGCAGGAAGAGCGGCCGGCCCTCCTCGAGGCCGGTGATCGGCTCCCCGGAGAGGTAGTTGTAGGCGAGCATCCCGCCGCAGTCGCTCGCTCCGCCCAGTGCGGCGGTGAACAGCGTCCCGAAGACCGCCGACGGGTCGGCCTCGACCCCCAGCGCCCGCGCGAACTCGGCGAACATCCCGACCCAGGCGTCGAGCTCGCTGGCCCCGTTGTTGCAGTGCACCATCGCCACCGGGTCCCCGGCCGGCGTGGTGACCAGGTCCAGCTCGCGGTGCACCCGGGTGAGCTCCCGCTCGAGCACCACCATGGCGAAGATGCTCGTCCCGGCCGAGACGTTGCCGGTGCGCGGGGCGACCGAGTTGGTGGCGACCATCCCCGTGCCCGCGTCCCCCTCCGGCGGACACAGCGGGATGCCGGGGCGCAGTCGCCCGGTCGGGTCCAGCAGCGCCGCGCCCGCCTCGGTCAGCGTGCCCGCCGGACGGCCGGCGGGGGCGACGGCGGGCAGCAGCTCGGCCAGGGTCAGCTCGACCCCCGCCTCGGCGGCCAGCTCGTCGAACCGGGCCAGCATCGTGGCGTCGTAGCCGCGGGTGCGGTCGTCGATCGGCAGCATGCCGCTGGCGTCCCCGATGCCGAGGACCTTCTCGCCGGTGAGCTGCCAGTGCACGTAGCCGGCCAGGGTGGTCAGGTGGTCCAGGCGGGCGACGTGCTCCTCGCCGTCCAGGATCGCCTGGTAGAGGTGCGCCACGCTCCACCGGTGCGGGATGTTGCAGCCGAACTCCGCGCTGAGCCGCTCGGCCGCCCGGCCGGTGTTCGTGTTGCGCCACGTGCGGAACGGCGTGAGCAGCGCACCGTCGGCGTCGAACGCGAGGTAGCCGTGCATCATCGCCGACACACCGAGGGCGCCGAGGCCGGCCAGCTCGACCCCGTGGCGTCGTCGCACGTCGTCGGCCAGGGTCGCGACGCTCTGCTGCACCCCCGCCCAGACGTCGTCCAGCGAGTAGGTCCACAACCGGTCCACGAGCTGGTTCTCCCAGTCGGAGCTGCCGACGGCCAGCGGCGCGGAGTCCGGACCGATCAGCACCGCCTTGATCCGGGTCGACCCCAGCTCGATCCCCAGGGCCGTGCGGCCGCCGGTGATGGCTGCGGCGGCATCCGTCGTCATGTCAGGAGACCCTCTCGACCGGCGTGGACAGCCCTGTCCCGGCGATCCGGTCGATCGCGGGAGACGGCACGTCCCGGGATGTTAGCGCTAACACGACGTCTCCTCATGCCGGGGCCGGCCCCGTGCTGGACCGCACCAGCAGGGTCGCCGGCACGGGGTCGGGGTGCAGTTCCTCGCCCTGGAGCCGGGCCAGCACCAACCGCACCCCGCGGCGGCCGAGCTCGGCGAAGTCCTGGCGGACGGTGGTCAGCGGCGGGGTGAAGTAGGGGGCCTCGGGCAGGTCGTCGAAGCCGACGACGCTGACGTCGCGCGGCGCCTCCAGGCCCTCCTCGTGGAAGGCGGCCAGCAGCCCGAGCGCCATCTGGTCGTTGGCGAGGAACACCGCAGTCACCTCCTCCCCGGCGTGCACGCGGGCGGCCAGCTCCTTGCCGGCGGCGTAGCCCGACGACGGCGTCCAGTCCCCGCGCAGGTACGGCGGGACCGGCGCCCCGTGCGCGCACAGCTCCGCCCGCCAGCCGGCGATGCGGTCGCGCGCCTCCTGGGAGTCGGCCGGGCCGGTCACGTGGTGCACCGTGCGGTGGCCGAGGTCGAGCAGGTGCCGGGTGGCCAGCCGCGCGCCGGTCACCTGGTCCACGCCCACGGCCGGCTCCTCCACCGCGCCCCCGCTCTGCACGGTGACCAGCGGGAGGGGGGTGTCGACCAGGTGCAGGGCCTCGGCCGCGTCGTCGTAGGTGGCCTGCGCCACCACCGCGTCGACCGACTGCCCCACGAACCGGTCCACCGCGGCGCGCATCGCCTCGGCGGTGCCGTCCTCCAGGACGGTGACCAGCAGCGAGTAGCCGGCGGCGCGCGCGGCCTGCTCCAGCCCGACCAGCGTCTGCGCCGGGCCGTACTGGTTGATGTTCACGGTGACGAAGCCGATGGTGCGGGTGGAGCCGGTGACCAGCGCCCGCGCGGCGGAGTTCGGCCGGTAACCGAGCTCCCGGATCGCCCGCTCGACCCGTTCCCGGGTCTGCGGTGCGACGTTGCGGTGCCCGTTGATGACCCGGGAGACCGTCTGGTGCGAGACACCGGCCCGGGCGGCGACGTCCGACATGACCAGCGAGCGTGTCGCCCCCTCGGGCTCCACCGTCCACCCCTCCCGTCGACGGGGCGACCCTGCCCCGTGTGGTCGCCCCGTGCGGGCGGGGGTGGCCCCGCGGTGTCCGCGGGGCCACCCTCTGGACTCAGCGCGAGGCGCCGGCCCGCCGCTTGTTGTAGACGTCGAACGCCACGGCCAGGAGCAGGACCAGGCCCTTGACCACCGACTGGATGGACTGGTCGATGCCCATGAGCTGCATGCCGTTGCTCATCACGGCCATGATCAGACCGCCGACCATGGCGCCGACGACCGTGCCGACACCACCGGTGACGGCCGCACCGCCGATGAAGCAGGCCGCGATCGCGTCGAGCTCGAACATGTTGCCCGCGCTGGGCTGGGCGCCGTTGGACCGCGACGAGAACACGATGCCGGCGATCGCGGCCAGGAAGCCCATGTTGACGAAGATCCAGAAGTTGACCGCCCGGACCTTGACGCCCGACAGCGTCGCGGCGGCCAGGTTGCCGCCGATCGCGTACACCTGACGCCCGAAGACGGTGCGGTTGGTGACGACGCCGTAGGCGATGATCAGCACGGCCAGGATGATCAGCACGATCGGCAGGCCGCGGGCGTGGGCCAGCTGCCAGGCGAAGGCCATGACCACGGCCCCGACCGCGACGATCTTGGCCACGAAGAGCGGGAAGCTCTCCACCGGCTGCTGGTATTTGATGCGGGCGACCCGGGTGCGGAAGTTGCTGAACGCGTAGCCCGCGACGGCGACCGCCCCGATGAGTAGGGTGAACGCGTCGTACCCGTTGCCGCCGATGAGCCCGTTGAGGAAGCCGCTGGCGATGCGGCTGTACTCGGCCGGGAACGGCGACAGCGAGATGTTGTCGAGCACCTGCAGGGTGAGCCCGCGGAACAGGAGCATGCCGGCGAGGGTCACGATGAACGCCGGGATCCCGACGTAGGCGACCCAGAAGCCGTGCCAGGCACCGATGGCCAGTCCGACGGCGATCGCGGCGAGCGCGCCGGCCCACCACGGCATCCCCTGGCGGATGACCAGGACGGCGGAGACCGCCCCGGTGAGCGCGACCACCGACCCGACGGAGAGGTCGATGTGCCCGGCGATGATCACGATGACCATGCCGATGGCCAGGATCAGGATGTAGCTGTACTGCAGGACGATGTTCGTGACGTTGCCGGGGCTCAGCGAGGTGCCCCCGGTCAGGATCGCGAACAGCGCGACGATGACCACGAAGGCCACGTAGATGCCGCTCTGGCGCAGGTTGCTCGTGAGCAGGGTGCGGACGTTGCTGGTCCCGGTGTGCAGCGCGACAGCGGGGGCGACGTCCTTGGGAGCCGTGGCGGACTGGGCCTCCGGCTCCGACGAGGGGGGAACGGTCCTGGTCATGCCACGAGCTCCTTCTCCTTGGTCATGAGCTCCATGAGGTTCTCCTGGGTTGCCTGCTCGACGGGCATCTCGCCGGTGATCCGGCCCGCCGACAGCGTGTAGATCCGGTCGCTGATGCCCAGCAGCTCGGGCAGCTCGGAGGAGATGACCAGCACCGCCTTACCGGCGGCGACCAGCCGGTTGATGATCGTGTAGATCTCGTACTTCGCGCCCACGTCGATGCCGCGGGTGGGCTCGTCGAGGATGAGCACCTCGGGGTCGGTGTACAGCCACTTGGACAGCACGACCTTCTGCTGGTTGCCACCGGAGAGCTTGCCGACGACGGAGGTGACGCTCGGCGCCTTGACGTTCATGCTCTTCCGGTAGCCCTCGGCGACCTTGATCTCCTCGTTGCCGTTGACGAAGCCCTTGCTGGCGAGCTTGTCCAGGGCGGCGGCGGAGACGTTGCGCCGGATGTCCTCGATGAGGTTCAGGCCGTAGTGCTTGCGGTCCTCGGTGGCGTAGGCGATGCCGGCGTCGATCGCCTCGGCGACGTTCTTCGGCCGGACCTCCTTGCCGTGCACGAACATCCGACCGCTGATGTTCCGCCCGTAGGCGCGCCCGAAGATGCTCATGGCCAGCTCGGTGCGCCCGGCGCCCATCAGACCGGCGATGCCCACGACCTCGCCGGCGCGGACGGTGAAGCTGGCGCCGTCGACGATCTTGCGGTCCTGCGTGGGGTGCCAGACGGTCCAGTCCTCGACGCGCAGCACCTCCTCGCCGGGGTGGGACTCGCGCTCGGGGTAGTAGCTCTCCAGGTCGCGGCCGACCATCCCGCGGATGATCCGCTCCTGGGTCACCTCGCCGGCGTGCAGGCTCAGCGTCTCGACGGTCTGGCCGTCGCGGATGACGGTGACGTTGTCGGAGACCGCGGTGATCTCGTTGAGCTTGTGCGAGATCATGATGCAGGTGATCCCGCGCTCGCGCAGGCGCCGGAGCAGGTCGAGCAGGTGCGCCGAGTCGTTGTCGTTGAGGGCCGCGGTCGGCTCGTCGAGGATCAGCAGCCGCACGTCCTTCGACAGCGCCTTGGCGATCTCCACCAGCTGCTGCTTGCCGACGCCGAGCTGGCCGACCGGGGTGACCGGGTTCTCGTCCAGGCCCACCGACCGGAGCAGCTCGGCGGCCTCGGCGTTCGCCTTGTTCCAGTCGATGAGCCCGCCACGGCCGCGACGCTCGTTGCCCAGGAAGATGTTCTCGGCGATCGACAGGTAGGGCACCAGGGCGAGCTCCTGGTGGATGATCACGATCCCGACGTGCTCGCTGTCGCGGATGCCGTTGAAGCGGACCGGCTGGCCGTCGTAGATGATCTCGCCGTCGTAGCTGCCGGCCGGGTAGACGCCGGAGAGGACCTTCATCAGCGTCGACTTGCCGGCGCCGTTCTCCCCGCAGATGGCGTGGATCTCGCCGCGGCGGACCCTCAGGTTCACGTCCGACAGCGCCTTCACGCCGGGGAACGTCTTGGTGATGGAGCGCATCTCCAGGATGTGGTCGTCCATGGGACCTCGTCGTCCTGTCGTCGGTGCGCACCGGGCGCGCCGCGGATGGTGGAGAGAGTGTGCGCCACCCCCGCGCGGGGTGGCAGGTCGTACGGGACGGGCGTCCCGTGGGCCGGCCGGACCCGACAGCCAGCGCTGCCGGGCCCGGCCGGGCTCAGGTGACGGAGGTCAGTCCGCCTGGCCGCTGGCGACCTCTTCCTGCGTCCAGTACTCGGAGTCGATCAGCACCGACTGGATGTCCTCGGCGAAGACCGTCTCGACCGGGAGCAGGTACGAGGGGACGACCTTGACCCCGTTGTCGTAGGTCTCGGTGTCGTTGGCCTCGGGCTCGTTGCCCTCGGCGAACGCCGAGGCGGCTGCGACGGCCTGCTCGGCCAGCAGACGGGTGTCCTTGAAGATCGTGGAGCTCTGGACACCGTCCTGGATCAGCTTGACCGAGGCGATCTCGGCGTCCTGACCGGTGACGACCGGCATCGGCCGCGGCTGCGCGTCCAGCGTCGGGCCGTAGCCGGCGTTCTGCAGGGCGGTGATGATGCCGCGCGAGATGCCGTCGTAGGGCGACAGCACGCCGTTGACGACCGAGCCGTCGTTGTAGGTGGAGGTCAGCAGGTCCTCCATGCGCCGCTGGGCGGTCTCCTGCTGCCACCGCAGGATGGCGGCCTGCTCGATGCTCGTCTGGCCCGACTTCACGACCAGCGTGCCGTCGTCGATCTTCGGCTGCAGGACCGACATGGCGCCGTCCCAGAAGAAGAAGGCGTTGTTGTCGTCCAGCGAGCCGGCGAACAGCTCGATGTTGAACGGCCCGGTGGCGCTGCCCGGGGACCCGTCGGCGTTGAGCACGCCGAGGCCGGTCAGCAGCGCGTTGCCCTGGGCCACGCCGACCTGGAAGTTGTCGAACGTGACGTAGAAGTCGACGTTCTCGCTGTCGCGGATGAGCCGGTCGTAGGCGATGACCGGGATGTTGTTCGACGCCGCGTTCTCCAGCTGGCCCGCGAGCGCGGTGCCGTCGATCGCCGCGACGACGAGGATGTCGGCACCCTCGGTGATCATCTGGTCGATCTGCTGGGACTGGGTGGGGATGTCGTCGTTGGCGTACTGCAGGTCGACGGCGTACCCCTCGGCCTCCAGCTGCTCCTTGACGTTGTTGCCGTCGGCGATCCAGCGCTCGGAGGTCTGGGTCGGCATCGAGACGCCGATCGTCAGGTCCTCCGCGTCGCCGCCGCCACCGGCGCCGCCGCTGCCCCCGGCGCCCTCGCCACCGCAGGCGGCCAGCGAGAGCGCCAGCACCGCGCTCGTGGCGGTCAATCCGAGCCTTGTCCGCACTGCCATCTCCTCCTCGAGACGTCTGCCCGCCGAATGCCCCGGCGCTCAGGCTCGCCCCGGGGCGAGCGCATAAGTGTGAGCGCTAACAACGGCAGCGCGTCAACTCCTGGACGACAAGAAACCGTCACGTTCTCGTAACGTCCAGCTCGTTCGGGTGCACCGTGTCCGGTCGGCGTCGCAGCCCGTCGCGACAGGCATTACCCTCCGGTAACTTCCGGCGCTCCCCGGCCCCGACGCGCGCGTGCCCCGCCCACCGGGGTGGACGGGGCACGGGCCTCGCAGACGAGCCGCCCGACGGGCGGCGCGGTCGTCAGCGCAGGGTGATCTGGCGGGACAGCAGGCCCGCGCGGGCCCGGCGCTCGTCGGCGGTGAGCGGGTCGCTCACCGCCAGCGCCTGCTCCAGCCGCTCCCTGAACTCCCGGGCCGGGCCGGCCCACTCCGCGGCCGGGGTGTCGGCCGGCAGGTCCCACACCGGGACGACGAGGCCGTGGGCGCGGAAGGCGCCGGCGTAGCGGGTGCCCTCCCCGAGGGTGATCTGCTCGGCGGCGCGCAGCCGGGCCAGGGCGTCCAGCAGCGGCTCCTCCGCCTCCGGACGGACCCAGCGCAGGTGCGCCCGCTCGCCGCCGGGCCGCACCCAGTAGGCCGCGCCGAGGTCGGGCAGCAGCTCGGTGGGCAGCACCGCGGCGTTGGCCTGCTCGAGCCCGGCCTGCGCGGCGGGTCCGGCGTCGGTGCCCTCCAGCCAGAAGCCGAAGTCGGGGTGCACGGTGACCTCGAACGGCGCGTCGAGGTCGAGCAGCTCCTGCAGCCGCGGGCCCGCCGAACCGGCGCCGCCGACCGGGCCCGGCTCGACCGGCGCGCCCTTGGGCGCCTCGAGCGCCGCCGCCAGCGCCGTCCCGAGGTCGCGGCTGACGTCGTCGGAGGAGGCCTGCAGCTGGACGCCGAGCAGGATCTCCCCGTTGGCCCGCACCAGCGCCGGCGCACCGCCGGGCAGCACGCTGGCCAGGGTGACCGCGCGGCCGTCGGTGGTCGTCAGCGGCGCGGTCGCCGCGGGCACCAGCTCGCGCAGGGCCACCCAGTGCGGCTCACCGGGCAGCCCCTCGAACGGGCGGGTGACCGGCGGGGCGTAGCCGGAGCCGTGGCAGTGCTTGTACCGGCGGCCGGAGCCGCAGGGGCAGGGCGCCTTGGGGTTGACGCCGCCGTCAGCAGCAGGGGCAGCGGAGCGCTTGCGGGTAGCGGAGCGGGCCATGGGGCAAGGCTATGCGGCCCCCTCGCAGGGGCCCGCCACGAGCCTGCGAGTGGTGGGGGGCGAGGGGGTCCTTTCCCTAGGCTCCGGGGATGACCAGCACCGCCCCCCTGCTCGACCTCACCGACCCCGCCGTCGTCGCCGACCCCTACCCGGCGTTCGCCCGGGCGCGGGCGGCCGCACCGGTCCAGTGGCACGAGGAGCTGGGCCTGTGGCTGGCGTTCACCCACGCGGAGGCCAACGCCGTCCTCCGCGACCGCCGGCTGGGCCGGATCTGGCGGGACAGGGAGCCGGCGGAGCGGTTCGGCGACTTCAACCTCATCCACCGCAACGCCATCCTGGAGATGGAGCCCCCGGACCACACCCGGCTGCGGCGGCTGGTCAGCGCCGCCTTCGCCCGCGGTCACGTGGAGCGGCTGCGGCCGTGGGTGGAGGAGCTGGCCGGGCGGCTGGTCGACGACCTGGTGGCGCGCTCCGGCGGGTCGGAGCCGGTCGACGTGCTCTCGGGCATGGCCGAGCAGCTGCCGGTCGACGTCATCGCCGAGCTGCTGGGCGTGCCGGACGCCGACCGTCCGCTGCTGCGCCCGTGGTCGAACGCCATCGTGAAGATGTACGAGTACGGGCGGACGACGGCCGTCGAGGAGGCCGCCGAGCGGGCCGCCGGCGAGTTCGTCGCCTACCTGCGCGAGCTGGCCGCCGACCGGCGCCGCCACCTCGGCGAGGACCTCGTCAGCCACCTGGTGACCGTGCGCGACACCGAGGGCGACCGGCTCACCGAGGACGAGCTGGTCACCACCTGCATCCTGCTGCTCAACGCCGGCCACGAGGCCACGGTCAACGTCACCGGCAACGGGCTGCTCGCGCTGCTCCGGCACCCCGGCCAGCTGGCCCGGCTCCGGGCGGACCGGGCGCTGCTGCCGACGGCGATCGAGGAGCTCATGCGCTTCGACTCGCCCCTGCAGCTGTTCGAGCGCACCGCCACGGAGGACGTCGAGATCGCCGGGGCGACCGTGCGCGAGGGTCAGAAGATCGCCGCGCTGCTCGGATCGGCCAACCACGACCCCGCCGTCTTCGCCGACCCGGAGACCCTCGACGTGGGCCGCACCGACAACCCGCACATCACCTTCGGCGCCGGCGTCCACTTCTGCATCGGCGCCCCGCTGGCCCGGGTGGAGCTGCAGGCCTCCTTCGGGGCGCTGCTCGACCGCACGTCGCGACTGGAGCTCGGCGGGGAGCCGGCGCGGCGTCCGGAGTTCGTCATCCGCGGCCTCGCGCAGCTGCCGGTGGTCCTCACCCGCTGACCCCGAGGGGCAGAAATGGCCATTTCTGCCCCTCGGGTGGGACCGGTAGAAGGTGAGCGGGGTCACTGGCACGATCGCCACCATGCGTGGGCTGATGCAGGAGTACCCCCTGACCATCGATGCGATCTTCCGGCACGTCGAGCAGCACTACGGCGACGGCACGATCGCCACGGCCGGGCCCGGTGGCATCACCCGGACGACGTACGCGGAGTGGGCGCAGCGGACCCGCAGGCTGGGTGGGGTGCTCGACACCCTGGGCATCAGCGCCGACGGCCGGGTGGGCACGTTCGGGTGGAACAGCCAGCGGCACCTGGAGCTGTACTTCGCCGCGCCGTCCACCGGCCGGGTGCTGCACACGCTGAACATCCGGCTGTTCCCCGAGCAGCTGACCTACATCGCCAACCACGCCGAGGACGAGGTGGTCTTCGTCGACCGCACCGTGCTGCCGCTGCTGTGGCCGCTGGTCGACACGATGAAGACGGTCCGGCACGTGGTGGTCATGGACGACGGCGGCTCCAACGAGATCCCCGACGACCCGCGGGTGCTGGACTACGAGGCGCTGCTGGCCGAGGCGTCGCCGGTCGACTTCCACGTCGACGACGAGTGGCGGGCCGCCTCGATGTGCTACACGTCCGGCACCACGGGCAACCCGAAGGGCGTCGTCTACTCGCACCGCTCCACCTGGCTGCACACCATGGGCGTGATGGCGCCCAACGCCTTCGGCCTGGGCATCCAGGACGTCGCGATGCCGGTCGTGCCGATGTTCCACGCCAACGCCTGGGGCATCGCCCAGGCCGCCCCCGCCGCCGGCGCCTCGCTGGTCATGCCCGGCCCGATGATGCAGCCCGAGGCGCTGGCCGACCTGATCGTGGAGGAGGGCGTCACCTTCACCGCCGGCGTCCCCACGATCTGGCAGGGCGTGCTGCCGCACCTCGCCGGCCGGTCCCACCGGCTGCGGGAGATCGGCTGCGGCGGCTCGGCGGTGCCCAAGGCCCTGTCGGAGGCCTACCGCGAGCAGGTCGGCCTGGCGATCCTGCAGGCGTGGGGCATGACCGAGACCCACCCGGTGGCCTCGTCAGGCATCCTGCCCCGCCGCTACCTGGACGCCGACGAGGAGACCAAGGCCACCCAGCGCGCGCGGGCCGGCATCCCGTTCCTCGGGGTGGAGGCGCGCATCGTCGACGCCGAGACCTTCGAGCCGCAGCCCTGGGACGACCGGGCCACCGGTGAGCTGCAGGTGCGCGGGCCGTGGTGCGCGAAGGACTACTACAACCCCGACGCCGGGGTGGAGCTGTCCACGCCCGACGGCTGGATGCGGACCGGCGACGTCGCCGCGATGGACGAGTACGGCTCGATCCGCATCGCCGACCGCACCAAGGACCTCATCAAGTCCGGCGGCGAGTGGATCAGCTCGGTCGACCTGGAGAACGCGATCATGAGCCACCCGAAGGTGAAGGAGGCCGCGGTCGTCGGCATCCCGCACCCGAAGTGGGACGAGCGTCCGCTGGCCTGCGTCGTCCTCAAGGAGGGCGAGGAGATGACCCCCGACGAGGTGCTCGAACACCTCCGACCGCAGGTGGCCAAGTGGTGGCTGCCCGACGCGGTGACGTTCATCGACGAGGTGCCCAAGACCAGCGTCGGCAAGTTCTCGAAGAAGGACCTCCGCGCCCGCTTCGCCGAGTTCCCCCTGGACAGCTGAGGGAGGCCCCGCCCCCGGGCCCTAGCGCACGAAGGGCGGCTGGCCGGTCTCGCTGACCAGGGGCCGGCCGGCCGCCTCCCACTCGCCCATCCCGCCCCCGACGTTCACCGCGTCGAAGCCGTTGGCGTTCAGCCACGCGGCCACACGCGCCGAGCGCCCGCCGCTGCGGCAGACGACGTACAGCGGGTCGCCCTCGGGCAGGTCGTCGAGCCGGGCCGGCACCTCCCCCATCGCGATGTGCGTCGCGCCCTCGATGTGCCCGTGCACCCACTCGTCGTCCTCCCGGACGTCGAGGACGACGGCGTCCTCGGGCAGCTCGACGGCGGGGACGGTCGGGACCTGCATCGGCATCACGCACCCATGATGCACACGGTCCCGGGGCGCCCGGCTGCGAGGATGGCCGCGATGAGCACCGAGGCGACCACCCCCGTGCGGGACCCGGCGTGGTCCCTGTCCCGCTCCGCGATCGGGTTGTGGGTCACCGAGGGGGTGCTGGGCACGCTCGTCTACGGCGCGCTGGTGGCGGCCTTCGTGCTCTTCGTCCCGGTCGGCGGGCCGGTGCCGGTGCTGCGCTGGGTGCTGCCGGCGCTGGTCGTCGGCTACGCGGTCGTGGCGATCGGCATCCGGCCGTGGTTCCGCCACCGCGTGCACCGGTGGGAGGTCACCGAGGAGGCGGTCTACACCCTCACCGGCTGGCTGACCCGCACCTGGACGCTCGTGCCGGTGTCGCGCATCCAGACCGTCGACGTCACCCGCGGGGTGCTGCAGCAGCTGTTCGGCCTGGCCACCGTCGCGGTGCTCACCGCCTCCAGCCAGGGCACCGTGCGGGTCTGGCACCTGGAGGCCGACGTCGCCGCCCGGGTCGCCGACGACCTCGCCCGCCGCGCCGAACTGGTCCGCGACGAGGCGACGTGACCGCGGTCCCGGCCCCGGCGCCGCCCGCCCGGCGGACCTCGCCGCGGATCGTGGCCGTGCACACCGCCACCTTCCGGCAGGCCCGGCAGCTGGTGCCGGTGCTCATCCCCGTCGCCGCGGTCACCGGCTTCGACGACGGGCTGACCACGGTCGTCGTCCTGGCCGTGGCGATCACCGCGCTGTCGCTGGCGGCCGCCGCCCTCAGCTGGTGGCGGTTCAGCTACGCCGACGGGCCGACGGCGGTCGTCGTGACCCGCGGGCTGCTGGCCCGGTCGGTGCGCACGGTGCCCAACGACCGCATCCGCGGCGTGGAGGTCGAGACGCCGCTGCTGCACCGCGTGTTCGGGCTGGTGCGCGTGCGCATCGACGCCGCGGCCGGGTCGGTGGGCGTCAACGAGGAGGAGGTCGTCGTCGACGGCGTGCCGCGCGCCGAGGGCGACCGGCTGCGGGCGACGCTGCTGGCCCGCCGCGGCACGGCCCCGGAGGGCTCCCCCGCACCGGTCGACGGCGTCGCCGAGGAGGTCCGCGAGGAGGAGTTCGCCCGGTTCGACAACCGCTGGTTGCTGTACGCACCGCTGGTCGGCAGCTACCTCGTCGTCCCGGTGGCCGCCGTCGGCACGCTGTTCCGGTTCCTCGACGAGCTGCCCGACGGGCTCGTCCCCGAGCTCGACGGCCCGGACCTCTCCGACGTCCAGGTCGTCGTGGTCGCGGGCCTGCTCGCGGTCGTGCTGCTGGCCCTCGCGGCGGTGGTCGGCGCCGCACTGGTCAACTGGCGCTTCCGGCTGGTGCGGCGCGGCGGCACGCTGGTCGCCGTCCGCGGACTCTTGACCCGGCGGCACACCGAGCTGGAGGTCGACCGCATCCGCGGCGGCACCCTCAGCGAGGGGCTGGGCATGCGCTGGGTGCGCGCGGCCCGGGTCAACGCGCTGGTCACCGGCCTCGGCCAGGCCAGCCGGCGGGGCCAGCTGCTGCCGCTGGGCCCGCGGGCGGAGGCCGAGGCGCTGCTGCGCCGCCTGGTCGACGACCCCGGCCCGCTGGTCGCCCACCCGCCCGCGGCGCGGCGCCGGCGGATGGTCCGCGCCGTCCTCCCCGGCCTGTTGCTGACCGCCGCCGGGGCCCTGACCACGGCCACCTCCGGCTGGTGGTGGCTGCTGGCCGCGGGTGCCGCACTGACCGTCCTCGGCGTCCCGATGGGCGTCGGCCGCTACCGCGCGCTCGGGCACACGGCGGGTCCCCGCACGTTCAGCGTGCGCAGCGGCTGACTGGTGCGCGAGCAGGCGGTGCTGCAGCGGCGCGCCGTCGTGGGCTGGCAGGTGCGGCAGAGCGTGTTCCAGCGCCGGCAGGGGGTGGCCACGGTCGTGGCCTGCGTCGGGGCGGGCAGCGGTGGGTACGCGGCCGTCGACATGGCCGCCGACGACGTCGCCGGGTTCACCGCGGACGCGTCGTCGGGCACGTGGGCCGCCACCCTCGCCCCCTGACCCCTGTGGGTGCCCGCGCCCACGGTCGCGCAGACCCCGAGGACGAGCCCGGTGTGCCGGGACCACGTCCGCGGCCCGTGCGGCGCGGGGTCCTCTGTCACCGCCCGGCCGGCGGGCCGGCCTCCGGGGCCGACAGCGTGGCGACCAGCCCGGCGGCGGCCGTCGGGTGCCCGTCGGCCAGCAGGCCGGCCGCGGCCAGCACGTACCGCCGGTCCACGAGCACGTCCGCGCCGGCCAGCACGCTGCCCGCTCCCCCGCGGTCGGCGGCCAGCCGCGGGAGCGCGGCGGCCAGCGCATCCGGGGCGGCGTGCCGGAACACCCCGCCGGAGAGGACGACCAGGCCGCAGGTCCGCGCGCCCGCGCCACCCGGGCCGTACGCCGCCTCGGCGCGCAGGTGCCGGCGCAGCGCGATCGTGGCCGCCGCGACGCCCAGGTCCAGCGGGTCGTCGCCGGGCACCGGCACCTCCTCCGCGGCCGCGGCCTCGCGCAGCGCCCCGGCGCTCGCCGCGACGCCGAGGTCGCCCTCCACCGTGCGCCGCGCGGCCGGGACGCCCACCGCCGCCCGGCCCAGCGTCGCCTGCTCGGCATCGGGGTCGGGCACGCAGTGGACGTCGGTGGTCGCGCCGCCGACGTCCACCACGACGACGCCGGGCGCCGGGCCGCCGGACCGGACCCCCGCCAGCACGCCCACCCCCACGAGGACGGCATCGGGGGTCACCGTGCGCACCCACTCCCGCAGCCGCGGGTCGGCCGACAGCCGGTCCCCGCCGATCACGTGCCGGAGGAACACCGCCCGGATCGCCGCGCGGGCCGGCTCGGGCACCAGGCGGCCGATGTCGGGCAGCACGTTGTCGGTCACGGTCACCGGCAGCCCGCCGTCCCGCAGCACCGCGGCCACCTCGTCGCGGACGGCGGCGTTGCCGGCCAGCACGACCGGCACGGTCCGCCGGAGGACCCCGCCGCCCCCCAGCACCCGCCCGCTCGCGCCGGGACCCTGCAGCCCACCGGCCGAGGCGAGGACGGCCGCGTTGTGCCGCAGCACGGAGGCCTCCCCGCCGTCGGTGCCGCCGACCAGCAGGACGACGTCGGGCTCGGCTGCCGCCAGCCGCGCCACGTCCTCGCCGGTCAGTCGCCCGGCCGCCACGTGCACCACGCGGGCACCGGCCGACAGCGCGGCCCGGTGCCCGGCCTCGGCGCTGATCAGCTCCTCGTAGCCGACCACCGCCAGCCGCAGTCCGCCGCCGGCGCTGGAGCACGCGAGCACCGGCGTGGCGGGGAGGCCGGCGGTCGCGGCGAGCACCCCGCGGACGACGTCCGCCCGGTCGGTGGGCGCCTGGGCGGTGGCGACGAGCCGGCCGTCGGGCAGTGCCACCAGCGCGGCCTTGGTCCAGGTCGAGCCGATGTCGACGCAGACGACGCGGCTCATGCCCGGTGCAGCCCGGCCGCGGCCGCACCGGCGGTGAGCGCGTCCAGCCCGAAGGCCTGCACCGGGCCGAGCGCGCCGGCGCCCCGCAGCCCGTGCCCGGCGGCCTGGACGGCCCCCCAGGCGAGCAGCTCGGCGGTCAGGCCGTAGGGCTCCGGGCCGGTCAGCTCCACGCGGCTGACCACCGCGCCGGCGGCGTCCCGGACCTCGGCCACCGTGCGGGTCCGCGCCTCGGCGAGGGTGCGCTCCGACGGCGCCTCCGCCACCCGGGTCCCGACCAGTGCGGCCAGCTGCTGCGCGCCCCGGCGGACCAGGGGCAGCCGCCCGGCGGTGGGCCCGAACGGGGCCAGGGCGTGGGCGACCGGGGTGAGCGCGCCGAACCAGTCCAGGTACACACCGACCGCGCGCAGCCCCGGCGCGAGCCCCGGCAGGGTCAGGTGCTCCGAGCCGCCCACCGACAGGCCGCGGCGGGGCCGCCCGGCCGCCTGGAACCGCCACACCCGCCGGCCGGCCGGCTCCTCCCGCACCCGCCCGCCGGAGAAGGCGAAGCCGGGCTCGAGCAGCACGCCGGCCAGCGAGACGAGGGTGCCGCGGGAGAACGCCCGCCCGGAGGTGCCGTCGACGGCGTACCCGACGTCGACGCGGTCCGCGCGGTCGCCGGCCTCCACCAGCGCCAGCGCGCCGGCGAGCACGCCGGGCACGTGGTCCAGGCCGAAGGCGGGCACCAGGCCGGCGCCGGTGGCCACCGCCCGCGGCCCGGCGTCGTCGAACACCCACCGGACGAACGGCGGCTCGCCGGTGGAGTCGAGGTAGACCGCGCCGGCGTCGACCGCGGCCTCGACCGCCGCGGCCCCGAGCCGCAGGAACGGGCCCACGGTGCTCACCAGCACGTCGCCGGGCCCGAGCAGGGCGCGCACGGACTCCGGGTCGGTGACGTCGGCCCGCGCGGTCGCCAGCCCGCCGAGCCGGTCGGCCAGCGCCGCGAGCCGGACGGGGTCACGCCCGGCGAGCACCGGGCGGGCGCCGCGGGCGGTCATGGCCTCCGCCGTCCGGGACCCGGTGTAGCCGGTCGCACCGAGCAGGACGATCCGCGCGCTCACCGGGCCGACCCTAGCCAGGCGTGTTGATCGAGGTGGTCGGGTAGCGGGGCGCCGATGCACCCTGGACCGGTTGCCTCCCGCAACTCACCGTTGCAGGCCACCGGTGCCCTTCTCCAGGTTCACCCGGCCGGCCAGCGCGGCCGCCTCCACCCGGGTGGCGACGCCGAGGCTGCGCAGCAGGTGGGCCACCAGGCGCTTGGCGGTGCGCTCGGACACGTGCAGCGTGGTGGCGATCTCCATCGTGCTGGCGCCGTCGGCGACCAGCCGCCACAGTCGCCGCTCGTCGGCGGTCAACTGCTCGGCGATGCCCTGCTCGCCGGTCGGGGCGGCGTCCTCGAGCAGCCGGCGCAGCAGGTCCTCCGGCAGCACCGACCAGCCGTCGAGGACGGCGAGCAGGGGCCGCACCAGCGCCTCGGGGTCGGCGGTCTTGGGCAGGAAGCCGGCCGCGCCCGCGCGCAGCGCCTCGATGGCCCCGTCGGCCTCGGCCAAGCCCGACAGTGCGACGACCCGGACCATCGGGTCCGCGCGGCGCACCGCGGCGATCGCCCGCGTCCCGCCCGGCGGCGGCATGTGCAGGTCGATCACGGCGACGTCGGCGTGGTACCGGCGGACCAGCGCAGCCGCCGCCGAGGCGTCATCCGTCGTCCCCACGACCCTCACCCGCCCGTCACTCACCTCGGGCAGCAGCAGAGCCAGCCCGCGGCTGAACAGCGGGTGGTCGTCGACGAGCACGACGTCGACAGGACGGCGCCCAGCCCCGGCGTCGGTCACGCGAGATCTCCCCACGGTCGCTGCGCCCGGCGCGCTGCTGACCGGACCGCACGACGGAGGTGCCCATGACCCTGGCCGCCAACCCCTCGACCGCGCACGCCTGCCCCCGGCTGCTCGCCGACCTGCTCTCCCGTGTCCGCGCCCACCTGCCCCACCGCCGGCCGGAGGTCCCCGACGAGGGGGCGCCGAGTCCCGAGGACGCGGTCGTCCGGGCCCTGTGCCACGACATGCGCAGCCCCCTGGCCTCCCTGGAGGCGGTGCTCGGGTCGCTCGGCCGGGGCGCGAGCGCCTCGGGGCAGGCGGCCGACCCGGCCGAGCTGCTGGAGCTGGCCCGCGCCCAGACCGCCCACCTGTCGTCGATGCTGCGCACCGCGACGGCCACCGGCGGGGCGATCTCCCGCGGCCGGGGGGCCCGCACGCTGGGCGACGTCGTCCGCGTCTCGACCGCCACCGCCGGCCTCCCCCCGGAGCAGCTGACCGTGCGCTTCGAGGCCGGCGCGGAGGACGTCGGGGTCGCCGACGCCCGCGTCCAGCGGATCCTGGTGAACCTGCTGGAGAACGCCCACCGCCACGGGGACGGCGCCCCCGTGCAGCTGGCGGTCACCCGGCGGCCGGGCTGGGTCGACCTCGCCCTCACCCAGGCCGTCGCCCGCCCCGAGCGGCTGATCGGCCACCTCGGCGCCGACCTGCCGCCGCCGGACCTGACCGGCCTGGGTCTGTGGTCGGTGCGACGGCAGAGCCGGGAGCTCGGCGGGCGGGTCGTGTGGGACGTCGGCGGCGGCGCGCTCACGCTGACCGTGCAGCTGCCCGACCGCTGAGGACGCGGCCGCGCACGGCCTCGTCGTCCGGCCGCGCAGGTTGGCACCGGGGGGCCACCGCTCGGCACGGGCGGGCCACCCGGCGCGGGCAGGTCCCTGGTGTCACCGCATCGGCGGTGGTCGCGACGACGCCAGGGAGAACACGCACATGTTCACGCACACCCACGCCCTGCAGTACGAGGCCAAGCCCGACGGCCCCGACCCGGACTTCGCCCGCAAGATGCAGGAGATCCTCGGCGGGCAGTGGGGCGAGATGACCGTCGCCACCCAGTACCTGCTGCAGGGCTGGAACTGCCGGCTGCCCGGCAAGTACAAGGACCTGCTCCTCGCCATCGGCACCGAGGAGCTGGCCCACGTCGAGATGATCGTGACGATGATCGACCGGCTGCTGGACCACATCCCGCTCAAGCCGGACGCCGCCGACCGCACCAAGGAGGCCGCCGCCGGGTACGGGCAGCACAACCCGCAGCACCCGATCGTCAACGGCGCCGGCGCCTCGTACATGGACAGCATGGGCAACCCCTGGACCGGTGCCTACGTCACCGCCAGCGGCAACCTCATGGCCGACTTCATGTACAACGCCACGGCCGAGATGCAGGGCCGGCTGCAGGTGGCCCGGCTCTACAACATGACCGACGACCCCGGCGTCAAGGACATGTTGCGGTTCCTCATCACCCGCGACCACTACCACCAGCAGCAGTGGCTGGCCGCGTGCGAGGAGCTCAAGGACGACGGGCTGGAGGGCATCCCGGTGCCCGAGGCGTTCCCGCTGGAGGAGGAGGTCGGCGACCTCGGCTACACCTTCATCGACGCCTCCGACGGCCCCGACGCCGCCGCCGGTCGCTGGGCGTCCGGCCCGTCGGTCGACGGCCGCGGCCAGTTCTCCGCCCGGCCGATCGAGGCGACCGCCGACGCGCCGATCCTGCCCCCGGGTGACCCGCGGCTGTTCCCGACGCCCCAGCAGCCGGGGCAGTCGATGCTGCAGAAGGCCAAGGACATGCTCAAGTGAGCGTGCTCGCCCCGTCCCGCAGCTGATCCACCCCGTCCTGCGCCGTCGCCGCGCCGGTGGCCGGGTCCTCGACGACCTGGCCGCCGGCCGGCGGGACGCCTCCACCCCCGGAGGAAGCACCGTGCACCTGTCCCTCCCCGCCGTCCTGCTGACGGTGGTCTACGCCGCGGCCGTCGCCGTGGCGGTCACCGCGCCCGGCGAGCACGCCGTGGCCGGTCTCGTCGTCCTCGCCGGCCTGGTCACCCGCTGGGCCGTGCGCCACCGTCGCGCCGGGGTCTCGCCCGCTCCCGTCGCGCCCGCCGTCGACGCCGTCCTGGCGCCCGACACCGCCCCGGCCCGAGCCGCCGCCTGACCGCCGTCCGCCCCGGCAACGCGCGAGGCGCGCGCCCCCCAGGGGACGCGCGCCTCGACCCGGCCGTGGTGACGTGCTGGCACGGCCCCGTCCCGGGCCCCACCGCAACGGCCCCGTGCAGGGTCCCGCCGCGAGTTCGCGAGCGGTGGGGGCACCGGGTCCCGTCAGTGCTGGACGGCCTTCTCCGCGCCGATCCCGGTGAGCGCCCGCACCTCCAGCTCCGCCCACTTCTCCTCGTTGGGCCGCTCCTTGGACAGGACGGTGCCCAGCCAGCCGAGGAAGAACGACAGCGGGATGGAGACCAGGCCCGGGTTGTTGAGCGGGAACCAGGAGAAGTCGACGCCCTGGATCAGCGAGGTGCTCTTGCCGGTCGCCTCGACGATCGGCGCACCGGACACCACCGGCGAGAAGATGATCAGGACGATGCAGGCGATCAGCCCGCCGTACATCGACCACAGCGCGCCCTGGGTGGTGAAGCGCTTCCAGAACAGCGTGTAGAGGATGGTCGGCAGGTTCGCCGAGGCGGCCACGGCGAAGGCCAGCGCCACGAGGAAGGCGATGTTCAGCCCGGCCTGCAGCGCCAGGATGCCCAGCCCGATGGCGATCGCGCCGATGACGACGGCGGTGATGCGGGCGACCCGCACCTCGCCGTTGGGCGGCACGTTGCCCTTCTTGAGCACCGACGCGTAGACGTCGTGCGCGAAGGACGCCGACGCGGTGATGGTCAGGCCCGCGACGACGGCGAGGATCGTGGCGAACGCGACGCCGGCGATGATGCCCAGCAGCACCGTGCCACCGAGCTCGAAGGCCAGCAGCGGCGCCGCGGAGTTCACCCCGCCGGGCGCCGTGGTGATCGTCTCCGGGCCGACCAGCGCGCCCGCGCCGTAGCCGATGACCAGGCTGAACAGGTAGAAGATGCCGATCAGCCAGATCGCCCACACGACCGAGCGCCGGGCGTCCTTCGCCGTCGGCACGGTGTAGAAGCGCATGAGCACGTGCGGCAGGCCCGCCGTCCCGAGGACCAGGGCCAGGCCCAGGGAGACGAAGTCCAGCTTCGAGGTGCTGGTCGCGCCGTACTGCGCACCCGGCGCCAGGACGTCGCGCCCGGCCACCGCGTTGTCCACCGAGCCGCCCAGCAGCGACGACAGGTTGAAGCCGAACTTCGCCAGCACCCACAGCGTCATGACCAGGGCGCCGGCGATGAGCAGCGAGGCCTTGATGATCTGCACGTAGGTCGTGCCGCGCATGCCGCCGACGAGCACGTAGATGATCATCAGCGCGCCCACCAGGACGACGACCAGGGCCTGCGCCGCCTCGCCGGTGACCCCCAGCAGCAGGGTCACCAGACCGCCCGCGCCGGACATCTGCGCCAGCAGGTAGAACAGCGACACCGCCAGCGTGGAGATCGCCGCCGCCGTCCGCACCGGGCCCTGCCGCATGCGGAAGGCCAGGACGTCGGCCATGGTGAACCGGGCGGTGTTGCGCATCAGCTCGGCGACCAGCAGCAGCGCCACCAGCCAGGCGACGAGGAAGCCGATCGAGTAGAGGAAGCCGTCGTAGCCGAAGACGGCGATGGCGCCGGCGATGCCGAGGAACGAGGCCGCTGACAGGTAGTCACCGGCGATGGCCAGCCCGTTCTGGGTGCCGCTGATGTTGCGGCCGGCCGCGTAGTAGTCCGCGGCGCTCTTGTTGGTGCGGCTGGCCCGGAACGTGATGACCAGCGTGACCGCGACGAAGACCGCGAAGATGGAGATGTTGATCGCCGGGTTGCCGATCGTCGCGCTGTCGGCGGCGAGCAGGGTGTCAGCCACGGGGCGCACCCCCGCTCAGCGAGCTGTCCGGGCCGGAGGCGCCGGGCGCGTACTCGTGGTGCTCCAGCCGGTTGCGCATCTCGTCGGCGATGGGGTCGGTCCGCTTGTCCGCGTGCGCGACGTACAGGTGCGTGATGACGAACGTGGTGAGGAACTGCGCCAGGCCCAGCAGGATGCCGAGGTTGACGTTGCCGAACACCCGCGTGGCCATGAAGTCCGGCGCGTAGGTCGACAGCAGCACGTAGAGCAGGTACCAGGCCAGGAACGCCACGGTCATGGGGAAGGCGAACCGCCGGAAACGCCGCTTCAGCTCGGTGAACTCCGGTGAGTTCTGCGCCTGTCGGTACTCCTCCGGCGTGAGCAGCCTGCGTTCTGGTTCTGTCACGGTGTGTCCTCCCCTGTCGGACCAGTGACCAGCGGAAGCGTGATCGGGGTCACTGTAGGCAGCGCACACCCCCGCGTCTCCCCATCGACACCGATCCGTGTCGCACGACCGTCCGACAGGCGTAACGGTGCGGGAACACGCCGACGCTGCAATGGGTCATGGCTGCATCCGGAGGCACGTCGACGGGCTGGTTCCCGGTGGCGCGGGCGAGCGAGGTCGGGACGACGCCGGTGCCGGTGGGCGCCGGTGGGCGGGCGTACGTGGTGGTCCGGCTGCGGCCCGGCGGTGAGGTGAGCGCCTTCCCCGCCCGGTGCCCGCACCGGCTGGTCCCGCTGGCCACGGCCACCGTGAGCGAGGGCCGGCTGCAGTGCCCGTACCACGGGTGGCGGTTCGACGGTGAGGGCCGCTGCACGTCGGTCCCCTCGCTCGGCGGCGACGGCACCCCGCCCCCGCGCGCCGACCTGGCCGTGCCGTGGGCCGTCGACGAGCGGCACGGCTGGATCTGGCTGGCTCCCGAGCGCACCGCCGCCGCCGTCCCGCCGCGGCCCTCCGCCGGCACCGCCGCGGAGCCGGCACCGCCGCCGCCGGAGCCCCGCGGGCCGGTCTTCGGCAACCTCGAACCGGCCCTCGAGCACGCCTGGCACCCGGTGGCGCTGTCCAGCGAGCTGCGCGCCGGCGGCTGGCTGCAGGTCCGGCTGCTCGGCCGCACCTGGCTGCTGCGCCGCACGGAGGAGGGGCTGGAGGCCGATCCCCCGGCGTTCGCGGTGCGCGAGCGGCTCGGCGTCGTCTGGCTGGCACCGGCGCAGCCGCGGGACGTGCCGCTGGAGGTGCCCGAGGACGGCGACCGGCGGTTCGTGAGCACCTGGCTGCCACCGGTGCGCTCGCCCGGACCGGCCGGGCCGCTGGCCGACACCTTCCTCGACGTCGCGCACGCCCCGTTCGTGCACAGCCGGATCGGCGGCCGGCCGGACGACGCCGAGGTCCCGCCGTTCGAGGTGACCCCCGAGCCGGGCGGGTTCCGGGCCGCCCTCGAACGGCCGTACGAGACGCCGCACCACCCGGACGGGATCGACGGCCCGCCGGTCCGGCGCCGGGCCACCTACACCTTCCGGGCCCCGTTCCAGCTGCGGCTGCGGCTGGACTCCCCGGAGACCGGCGCCGTGACGACGGTCCTCTGCCTGCTGCAGCCGGAGGACGCCGACTCGACCCGCGTCTACACCCGGATGCTGCTGTCCGCGGGCCCGGGCGCGCGCCTGCCCTGGCCCGACGACGTCGCCCGCGAGGTCGGCATCCAGCGGCAGGTGCTCGCCGAGGACCTCGCCGTCCAGGCCCTGCTGCCCGGCCGCGGCCTGCCCCTGGACCTGCGCGAGGAGCTGCACGTGCGGGCCGACCGGCTGGGGGTGGCCCTGCGGCAGGCGCTGTGCGACTTCGCCGACGCCGTCCCCCGGCTGCGCGGCGTCGCCTGAGCCCGGGCCCCCGCCACGCTCACTCGGCGGGCAGCAGCTCCCCGCAGTCGGGGCACCGGGTGGGCGGGTCCTCGTCGGCCAGGCGGCCACAGGCGGGGCACACCCGCCGCAGCCAGCAGGCCGGGTCCCCGCCCTCCGGTTCGGCTGCCGGCCCACCGGCGGACGACGGCGTCACGGTGCCCATCGTCGGGCGGGCGTGCCGCAGCGGCAAGGCCGGACGCGCGGCGGGCCGTGGGGACGCCGACCCCTGATCGGCGCCTCGGCGGTCCGCGGGCTGGGATGCTGGCGGTCGTGCCGTCCGCCTCCGCCCGCCGAACCGCCTTCGCCCTCGTCGCCACCCTCGCCGGTCCCGCTGCCTGGGTCGCCCGCGCCGCGTGGGGTCTGCCCACCGCCCTCGGCGCCAGCCGCCGCGAGGTGCGCGCCTACGCCGCGGGCTCCCCGCAGTTCGCCGGCGGCCGGTTCCACAACCGCCTGACCACCCCCCAGCTGCCGCCGGCCAGCGCCCGGCGCGGGCTGCTGCGGCAGATGCACGAGGAGCGGCACACCGGCCTGCCCGCACGGCCGGTGCCGCTGGCGCACCCGGAGCTGCCGGCCGAGGCCGGGGAGCTGGCCGTCACCTGGTTCGGCCACTCCAGCGCACTGGTCGAGGTCGACGGACGCCGGGTGCTGGTCGACCCCGTGTGGGGCGAGCGGGTCTCGCCGTCCCCGCTGCTGGGCCCCACCCGGCTCCACCCGGCGCCGGGGCCGCTGGCCGAGCTCCCCCCGGTGGACGCCGTCCTGGTCTCCCACGACCACTACGACCACCTCGACCTGCCGACGGTGCGCGAGCTGCTGCGCACGCAGACCGCGCCGTTCGTCGTGCCGCTGGGCATCGGCGCGCACCTGCGCGGCTGGGGCGTGCCGGAGGAGCGCATCGTCGAGCTGGACTGGGACGACGCGGCCGAGGTCGCCGGCCTGACGCTGACCTGCACCGAGGCGCGGCACTTCTCCGGCCGGTTCCTCACCCGCGACACCACGCTGTGGGCCTCGTGGGTCGTCGCCGGCCCGCGGCACCGGGTGTTCTTCGGCGGCGACACCGGCTACACCCCGGCCTTCGCCGGCATCGGCGCCCGGCTGGGCCCCTTCGACCTCACGCTGCTGCCGGTCGGCGCCTACAACGACGCCTGGCAGTTCATCCACATGACGCCCGAGGAGGCCGTCCGCGCCCACGGCGACCTCGGTGGCCGGCTGCTCGTGCCGGTCCACTGGGCGACGTTCAACCTCGCCTTCCACCGCTGGGCCGAGCCGGTGCAGCGGCTGTGCGCGGCGGCCCGCCGCTCGGGCGTGGAGGTGGCCGTGCCGCGGCCGGGTGAGCGGGTCGACGTGCTCGCACCGCCGCCGCTGGAGGACTGGTGGACGCCGGTCGGCTCGGCCGTCGACGAGCCGGGCGAGGAGGGCGACGCCGGCGTGGGCAGCTCGGTGCTCGCGCGGGCGGCGTCCTGGCTGGTGGCCCGCCGCCAGTAGCGGCACCCCGTCCGGCGGCGCTCAGGTCAGCAGCCGGGCGACCTCGGGCAGGTCGGCGGCCTCCCGGCGCGGCGTGCCGCCGTCGGGGTCGAGCACGTGCCCGGGCCGCCGCAGCCGGACGACGTCGATGCCGGCGGCCAGCGCACCGCGCACGTCCCGCGCCGACGTCGCCACGTGGGTCAGCCGCCCGCCGGCCCGCTCCCGCGCCCGCCGGTAGAGCTCCGCGGCGGGCTTGTAGGCGCCCAGCCGCTCGGAGGTGAGGACGGCGGCCGGGTCGATCAGGCTGTCGACCAGCGGCGCGACGCGGGTGCGGGCGAAGACGGCGTCGTCCACGTTGGACAGGACGCCGACCGTCGCCACCCGCGCCAGCGCCGCCAGGCCGTCGGGCACGTCGGGCCACAGCGGCCAGTCGGCCACCGAGTCCAGCAGCGCGGTGCAGTCGGCCGCGGCGTCCCGGTCGACGCCCAGCTGCGCGTAGGCGGCGGCAAGCGCGCGGCGGCTGTGCTCGGCGAACGGGACCCAGGTGGGCTCGTCGCGCTGCGAGGTCTTGTTGGCCGCGTCCCAGAGGTCGTAGAGCCGCTCGCCGTCCCCGCCGGTGATCCGCGTCAGCGCGGCCGAGCCGCCCGTGCGGGAGTCCACCAGCGCGCTGAACAGGTCGACGGTGACGAGCACCCGCCCAGTGTGGCCGAGTCGCCCGGTGCCGGCCCCGCACCCCGGGCGACTGCGCTCAGCGCAGCAGCTTGGACAGCCGCCGGTCGGCCAGCGGCTTGCCGCCGGTCTGACAGGTCGGGCAGTACTGCAGCGAGGTGTCGGCGAAGCTCACCTCGCGGACGGTGTCCCCGCACACCGGGCAGGGCAGGCCGGTGCGGGCGTGCACCTGCAACCCCGACCGCTTCTCGCCCTTCATCGTCGCCGCCTGCTGGCCGACCTGGCGCTCCAGCGCGTCGGTGAGCGTGGCCCGCACGGCGTCGTGGAGACGGACCACCTCGTCGTCGCTGAGCTTGTCGGCCATCTTGAACGGCGAGAGCCGGGCGGCGTGCAGTATCTCGTCGGAGTAGGCGTTGCCGATGCCGGCGAGCAGCGTCTGGTCGGTGAGGGCGCCCTTGAGCTGCCCGGAGCGGCCGGCCAGCAGCGCCGCGAACGTCTCCCGGTCGACGGCCAGCGCGTCGGGGCCGAGGCGGGCGATGCCGGGGACCTCGGCCGGGGTCCGGACGACGTGGACCGCCAGCCCCTTGCGGGTGCCGGCCTCGGTGAGGTCGAAGCCGTCGCCGCCCTCCAGGTGCACCCTCACGGCGAGGGGACCCTTGCCCGGCTTGGGCGGGGCGGTCGGCAGCCCGGCGCGCCAGTGCAGCCAGCCGGCCCGGGCCAGGTGGACGACCAGGTGCAGGCCGGAGACGTCGAGGTCGAGGAACTTGCCGTGCCGGGTGACGCCGGTCAGCTCGAGGCCGCCCAGCGCGGACAGCGGCGGGTCGAAGGTCTTGATCGCCTGGACGGCGGCGAGGTCGACCCGCGTCACCACCCGGCCGACGGCGTTCTCACGGAGGAACGCGACCAGGGCCTCCACCTCGGGCAACTCGGGCACCCGGCCATGATCCACCGAACCCGCCACCCGCGCCGTCCGCCGATCGGGTGGCCCCTCGCCGGCCCCTCGCGGGCCGGCGAGGGGCCGGCGCCTGCCTCAGGCGGTGGCGCCGGTGTCCCCGTTCAGCCGCACGGTCGCGCCGGGCTCGTGCCGCGCCTGCTCGGCGACCGCGGCGGCCACCGCGTGGGTGACCTCGGGGTCGAACACGCTCGGGATGATGTAGTTGGCGTTGAGCTGGTCGTCCTTGACCACCGCCGCGATGGCCTCGGCCGCCGCCAGCAGCATCCCGTCGCTGATCTCCCGGGCCCGCGCGTCGAGCAGGCCGCGGAAGACGCCGGGGAAGGCCAGCACGTTGTTGATCTGGTTGGGCAGGTCCGAGCGGCCGGACGCGACGATCGCCGCGTGCTGCCGGGCGCGCACCGGGTCCACCTCGGGGGTGGGGTTGGCCATCGGGAAGACGACCGCGTCCTCGGCCATCCGGGCGAGGTCGTCGACGTCGAGCACGTTGCCGGCGCTGACGCCGATGAACACGTCGGCGCCCTCGAGCGCGTCGGGCAGCTCCCCGCGCACGCAGTCGGGGTTGGTGCGCTCGGCCAGGTCGCGCTTGGCCGGGGAGAGCCGCTCGTCGTCGGGCGAGAGGATGCCCTCGCGGTCCCACACCAGGACGTGCCGGGCGCCGGCCTTGAGCATGAGGTGCACGATCGCCGTCCCGGCGGCACCGCCACCGGCGACCACGATCCGCACGTCCTCGAGCTGCTTGTCGACGACGCGCAGGGCGTTGCGCAGCGCGGCCAGGGCGACGATCGCCGTCCCGTGCTGGTCGTCGTGGAACACCGGGATGTCGAGCTTCTCGCGCAGCCGCGCCTCGATCTCGAAGCAGCGCGGGGCGGCGATGTCCTCGAGGTTGATGCCGCCGAAGCCGGGGGCCAGCAGCTCCACGGTGCGCACGATCTCGTCGACGTCCTGGGTGTCCAGGCAGATCGGCCAGGCGTCGATGTCGGCGAACCGCTTGAACAGGACCGCCTTGCCCTCCATCACCGGCATCGCCGCGCCCGGGCCGATGTCGCCGAGACCGAGGACGGCGGAGCCGTCGGTGACCACGGCGACGGTGTTGCCCTTGATCGTCAGCCGGCGGACGTCGTCGGGGTTCTCCGCCAGCGCCAGGCAGACCCGCGCCACGCCGGGGGTGTAGGCCATCGACAGGTCGTCGCGGGTCTTCAGCGGCACCTTGGAGGCGACCTCCAGCTTGCCGCCCAGGTGCAGCAGGAAGGTCCGGTCGCTGACCTTGCGGACCTTCACCCCGGGGACGGCGCGCAGTGCGTCGACCATCTCCTCGGAGTGCGCGGCGTCGGCGGCCGAGCAGGTCACGTCGACGGTGAGCCCGTCGGAGCGGGAGTCGACGACGTCGATCGCGGTGACCGCGCCACCGGCCGAGCCGACCGCCGTGGCGATCCGGCCGATGGACGCCGGGTCGCCGTCGGCGGTGAGCCGCACGGTGATCGAGTACGAGGCCGAGGTCACCGGCCCGCGGGGCGGCGTCGCCGGCTCGCCGAGGGAGGTGTCGTCGGTGCTGGGCGTGGCTGCGGTGTCGGTGCTCATGGCGGGTGCCATCGTCCCACCCCGCGCGGCGTCCGAGACCCTTGCGGTCACAACGGTCGTGTGGGGTCCAGCACCAGTTCCAGTCCGCCGTCGGCGGCGAGGGCCACCCGCGCCGCGTCGTCCAGGGCCGGGCGGTGCGCCAGGTCGGCCACCGCACGCTCCGGTCCCGCGGGGGAGGCGACCACGACGGCTCAGGACGGCGGCCGCGACACCCGCCCCTCGGCCCGGGCCTTGAGCCCGTCGCAGAACTGGCGGAACGAGGGGTTGAGGTCGGGGGTGGTGCGGCCGAGGACGGCGGCCAGGGGGCCGGTGTGGTCCTCGCGCACGGTGACCACCGTGCCGCCGTCCTCCTGCTCGTCGAGGCGGTAGGTGCGCTCGATGACCGCCAGCCCGAACGGCAGCCCGCCCCGCCAGCGCATGGCCTCGCGGGGCCGGAGCTCGGTGACGGTGACGACGAACGGACGGCTGCGGATCATCGTGGCGTAGAGCGTCAGCCGCTCCCCGAGCGCGACCCGACCCTCCACCCGGTCCACGCCGGAGTCCCAGTCCCGCCAGCTGCCGACGTCGACCAGCAGCGCCCACACCTGGTCCGGGGACGCGTCGATCCGGGCGGTCGCCTCGAAGCTCCTCATCGCTCCCCCTCACCCGGCCCGCACGCCGGTGACCTGCAGGTACGTGTTGGGCACGACGATCCCCGGCCCGCCGCCGCGGGTGGCACTGCCCCACATGTCCGCGAACTCGCGCTCCAGGGCGTCCCGCCCGGCCTCGTCCAGCCGCTGCCACGCCGTGTGCACGGGGCCGAACCAGTCGCGGTAGCGCTGCCACTGCGCCTCGACCGAGGGCGCGGTGAACTCCACGGTGCGCTCGACGTGCTTGACCTGCCACAGCTCCCCGCGGCCGAGGAACGCCTCCACGCCGTCCGGGGTGCCCCACCGCAGGGGGTCCCCGGTGGCGGCCTCCGGGTCGTGGCGGGCCACCAGCGCGAGCAGCCGGCCGCCGGGCGCCTGCGGGAGCCAGGCGGTCAGCCCCAGCCGGCCGCCGGGCCGCAGCACCCGCAGCAGCTCCTGCGCGGCCCGCGCCGGGTCGGCGGCGAACACGACGCCGAAGGTGGAGACCACGACGTCGAACGACGCGTCGGGGAAGGGCAGGTCGCAGGCGTCCGCGGCCTCGGTGGCGAAGGTCAGCCCCTCCACCTCGGCCCGGCGGACGGCGTAGTCGAGCAGCTCGGGGACGATGTCGCTGCAGACGACCTCCGCGTCCCGGCGGGCGGCGGCCAGTGCCGTGTTGCCGGTGCCGCCGGCGACGTCCAGCAGCCGGTCCCCGGGCCGGACGGCGAGGTCGGCGACCAGGTGCTCGCTGGCCGGCACGAGCCGGACCCCGACCTTCTGGTAGTCCCCGGCCGCCCAGACCTCCCGGCTGCGCGCGGGGGTGGAGGCGGTCATGCCCGCAGTGTGCCCCGCACCACAGCCCGGCCGGTAGGGCTCCCCGCGACTCGGCGGCGGCCGCGCGCACCACCGCCCCGGACCGCAGGGCGTCGGCACGTCGTCTCGTCGTCACCGGGACCCCTGACCCAGGCGCGGCGGAGCGTCACCCGGCGGCCGCCCCCCGGCCGCGGCCGCCGCCAGCGCGCGGGCCCACGCCACCAGCCCCTCGACGTCGATGCCGTGCGGCGGGTCCGCGGCGTAGCCCTCGACGTTGCCCGCGCCGCGCTCCAGCAGCGTCGCCGCCCCCTGCAGGTTGCCGCGGGCGGCGTGCGTCAGTCCGACCGCGAGCTGCGCCAGCCCCCGCCACAACCGACGCTCGGCCCCGGGGGCGCTCTTCCAGGCGTCCTCGAGCACCTCGTGGGCGTGGAAGGGACGGCCGGCGTCGAGCAGCCGCTGCGCCTCGGCGAGGGACTCCGCCGGCGGCCGCACCACCCCCTCCGGAGCACGCTCCACCCCCGTCGCGCCGTAGGGCAGGGGACGGCCCAGCGCGTCCCGCGGGCGGGCGTTGCGTGCGCGGCCCTCCCGGTCGCGGTCCCGGTCGGCATCCACCGGCCCATCCTGGCGCGGACGCCTCCCGGATGCGCCGCGCGGCCGTTCCTGTCAGGGCGCGGGTGCACGATGGGTCCGAGGACGGCCGAGCGGCCGCCCCCGCACCGACCCGCGGTCGATCCCGACCGGTCCGGACCTGGAGGGGGTGGGGCCCGTGGCCCCCGTCATGGAGGAGCGCGCAGCAGTCCTCGACGTCGACACCGCGTGGGCGCAGGTCGCCGGCTCGGCGTTGCGCCCCGGCCGGGTCGGCACGGTCGGACTGGAGCTCGAGGCGCACCTGGTCGACCTCGACGCCCCGGCGGCGCGGGTGCCGTGGTCGCGGGTCCGCGGAGCCGTCGACGCCCTGCCCACACTGCCGGGCGGCAGCCGGGTCACCGTCGAGCCGGGCGGGCAGGTGGAGCTGTCGGGCCCGCCCCTGCCCGGCGTCACCGCCGCGGTGACCGCCCTGCGCGCCGACCGCGACGTGCTCACCGCCGCGCTGGCCGCGGACCGGCTGGGCCTGGCCCCGCTGGGTGCCGATCCGCTGCGTGCCCCGCGGCGGGTCAACCCGGCGGCCCGCTACGCCGCGATGGAGGAGCACTTCGCCGCCGTGGGTTGCGCGGCGGCGGGCACGGCGATGATGGCGGGGACGGCGTCCCTGCAGGTCAACCTCGATGCCGGGCCCGGCAGCGGGTGGAGCGAGCGGGTCGCGCTGGTCCACCAGCTGGGCCCCGTCCTCGTCGCCGTCGCGGCCTGCTCACCCCTGGCCGGGGGGCGGGTCACCGGCTGGGCGTCTCACCGGCAGCAGGTGTGGGGCGACCTCGACCAGGCCCGGTGCGGCCCGCTGCTGGGCGGCGCGGACCCCGCGGGCGAGTGGGCGGAGTACGCCCTGGCCGCCCCGGTGATGCTGGTCCGCGACCCCGTCGACGGCGGCGCCGCGCCCGTGCGGGCCCGGGTGCCCTTCGCCGCGTGGGTGCGCGGCGAGGCGCTGCTGGGTGGCCGGCGCCCGACCCCGGCGGACCTCGCCTACCACCTGACCACGCTCTTCCCACCGGTCCGCCCCCGCGGCTACCTCGAGATCCGCTACCTGGACGCCGCCCCCGAGCCGTGGTGGCCGGCCCTCGCCGCGGTGACCGCGACGCTCGTCGACTCCCCCGCCGCCGCGGAGCGGGCCGCGGCGGCCAGCGCCCCCGTGGCCGGGATGTGGGACCGCGCGGCCTCCGCCGGCCTGGCCGACCCCGCCCTGCACCGGGCGGCGCGCGCCTGCCTGACCGCCGCCTGTGACGCCGTCCCCGCGCCGATGCGCCCGGAGGTGGAGGCGCTGGCCGACCTCGTCGACCGCGGGCGCAGCCCCGGGGACGCCCTGCTCGCCGCCGCCCGCGCCGGCGGCCCCGTCGCCGCCCTGCTCGCCGCCACGGCGCCCGCCCTGTCCGCCCCGACCGCACCGGAGGCCCGATGAGCGACCTGCGGGAGCTGCTCGCCCGTGAGCTGACCGCCGCCCGCGACCGCACCCTGCGGCTCACCGACCACGACGAGCCCGAGCTGCTGGCCCAGCACACGCCGTTGCTGAGCCCGCTGGTCTGGGACCTCGCCCACATCGGTCAGCAGGAGGACCTCTGGCTGCTGCGCGGTGGCGACGCCTCGTGCCCCGGCCTGCTGCCGCCGGACGTCGAGGTGCTCTACGACGCGTTCACCCAGCCGCGCGCCGTCCGGGCCCGGCTGCCGCTGCTGCCGCCGGTGGAGGCGCGGGCGTTCTGCGCGGAGGTGCGCGGCCGGGTGCTCGACCGGCTGGAGCGCCGGCACCCGGACGACGACGCCTTCGACGTCGCGATGGTGGTCAGCCACGAGCAGCAGCACGACGAGACGATGCTGCAGGCGCTCAACCTGCGCCCCGGGCCGCCACTGCTGGGTTCCGGCACCGCGCTGCCGCCCGGCCGTCCCGGGGTGGCGGGGACGTCGGTGGCCGTGCCGGCCGGGGAGTTCGTCCTCGGGGTGGACGCCGCTGACGAGCCGTTCTCGCTGGACAACGAGCGCCCGGCGCACCGGGTCGACGTGCCGGCCTTCCGGCTCGGGCGGGTGCCGGTGACCAACGCCGAGTACGCCGCCTTCGTCGCCGACGGGGGCTACGCCGAGCGGCGGTGGTGGTCGGCCCGGGGCTGGGCGCACCGGGTGGAGGCGGGCCTGGCCCGGCCGCAGTTCTGGGGCCCCGACGGCACCCGCACCCGCTTCGGCGTGGTCGAGGCCCTGCCTCCGGACGAACCGGTCCAGCACGTCACGTTCTTCGAGGCCGAGGCGTACGCGACGTGGGCGGGCGCGACGGGCGTCGTCCCGGCCGGGGCGCGGCTGCCCACCGAGGTGGAGTGGGAGAAGGCGGCGGTCTGGGACCCGTCCACCGGCCGGCGCCGCCGCTTCCCGTGGGGCTCCGCGGAGCCCACGCCCGCGCTGGCCAACCTGGGCGGGACGGCGCTGCGCCCGGCGCCGGTCGGGGCGTATCCCGCCGGCGCCTCCGCCTACGGCGCCGAGCAGCTCATGGGCGAGGTCTGGGAGTGGACGTCGTCGTCGTTCCAGCCGTGGCCGGGCTTCCGGCCGATGCTCTACGCCGACTACTCCGCGCCCTTCTTCGGCGGCGACCACCGGGTGCTGCGCGGCGGGTCGTGGGCGGTGGCGCCGTCGATCCTGCGGCCGGGCTTCCGCAACTGGGACCACCCCGTCCGCCGGCAGCTGTTCAGCGGGTTCCGGCTGGCCTGGGACGCCTGATGTGCCGCCACCTCGCCTGGCTGGGCCGGCCCCGCACGCTCGCCTCGCTGGTGCTCGACCCGCCGTCGTCGCTGCTGGTGCAGTCCTGGGCGCCCCGCCGCCAGCGCTACGGCACGGTCAACGCCGACGGCTGGGGCGTCGGCTTCTTCTCCCCCGGCCGGGCGGAGCCGGCGCGCTGGCGGTCGTCGCGGCCGCTGTGGGCGGACCCGTCGTTCGCCTCCGTCGCCCCGGTGCTCAGCTCGGGGTGCGTGGTGGCCGCCGTCCGGTCGGCGACGGTGGGCATGCCGCTGGAGGAGAGCGCGGTCGCCCCGTTCACCGACGGCCGGTGGCTGGTCTCGCACAACGGCCGCGTCGACCGCGCGGTGCTGCCGCCGGTGCGGGACGCCGAGTCCACCGTCGACAGCGCCCTGCTGGCGGCCCTGGTGTTCGCCCGTGGCCTGGACGCCCTGGGGACGACGGTCCGCGAGGTCGCCGCGGCCGACCCTGGCGCCCGGCTGAACCTGCTGGCCGCCGACGGCACCCGGCTGCTGGCCACCACCTGGGGCGACACCCTCTCGGCGCTGGTGACCGCCGAGGGCACCGCCCTGGCCAGCGAGCCGTGGGACGACGACCCGGCGTGGACCGACGTCCCCGACCGCTGCCTGGTCGAGGCCACCCCCGACGGCCTGACCCTGACCCCGCTCGACTGACGCCCGAGGAGCCCCGTGCCCAACTCGCTGACCAGCCACCTCGCCCCCGGCGACGCCGCGGCCGCGTTGCGCGCCGACGCGCTGGCCGGGCTGACCGCGACGCCGAAGTGGCTGCCGCCGCGGTGGTTCTACGACGCGCGCGGCAGCGAGCTGTTCGACCGGATCACCCGGCTGCCGGAGTACTACCCGACCCGCGCGGAGCGGGCCATCCTCACCGCGCGCGCGGGGGAGGTCGCCGCGGCGTCGGGTGCCGAGGTGCTCGTCGAGCTCGGCAGCGGCACGTCGGAGAAGACCCGCCTGCTGCTCACCGCACTGCGCGACGCGGGCACGCTGCGCCGGTTCGTGCCCGTCGACGTCGACCCCTCGGTGCTGCAGGACGCCGCCGCCGCGGTCACCGCCGAGTACCCCGGGGTCGAGGTGGACGCGGTGGTCGGCGACTTCACCCGGCACCTGGGCGAGCTGCCGCGGTCCGGACGGCGGCTGGTGGCCTTCCTCGGCTCGACGATCGGCAACCTCGAACCGGGGCCGCGCGCGGCGTTCCTGGCCGAGCTCGCCGGCACCCTGCAACCGGGGGACTCCTTCCTGCTCGGCACCGACCTGGTGAAGGACCGGGACCGGCTGCTGCGCGCCTACGACGACGCGGCGGGGGTCACCGCGGCGTTCAACCGGAACGTGCTGGCGGTGCTGGACCGGGAGTTGGGGGCGTCGTTCGACCCGGCCGCCTTCGAGCACGTGGCCGTGTGGGACGAGCAGCAGGAGTGGATCGAGATGCGGCTGCGGTCGCGGGTCGACCAGGTCGTGCGGGTGGCCGCGCTCGACCTCGACGTCCCGTTCGCTGCCGGTGAGGAGCTGCGGACGGAGGTGTCGGCGAAGTTCCGCCGGGACGGCGTCGAGGCCGAGCTGGCCGCCGCGGGCCTGCGGCTGGCGCACTGGTGGACCGACCCGGACGGCGACTTCGCCCTCTCCCTGTCCGTCCCCGCCTGAGGGCCGGGCGCTCCCAGGCCACCGTCCGCCGCCCCCGGGGACCTTCCCCGAGCACGCTCGTGCTCTGCCCACGTGGACGGGCACAGCACGAGCAGCGCATCCCCACCTCCCGCGCCGCACGCTCGTGCTCTGCCCACGTGGACGGGCAGAGCACGAGCTCCCCAGGAGACAGGTGCTCGGTGCCGGGGTCGCTCCGGGCCCGACCGGGAGCCGCACCGCCCTCACCTGCATCCGGCTGCGCAGGTGGCCTGGAAGGGAGGGGTGACAGACACCCCAGCGCACCACCGAGAGGACCGCACCGTGATCCGGACCCGCACCGCCCTCGTGCTCGCCGCAGGCACCACCGGCACCCTGCTCGCCCTCGGGACAGCCCCGGCCCTGGCCGCCGACACCGCGACCGTCTCGGTCCTGCACGGTGTGCCGGCCACCCCGGTCGACGTCTACGCCAACGGCGAGCGGCTCATCGACGACTTCCAGCCCGGCACCCTGACCGACCCCCTGCAGCTGCCCGGCGGCGACTACGACCTCGCGCTGTACCCGGCCGACGCGCCCGACGCCTCCGGCGCCCCGCTGCTGTCGGCCGACGGGGTCGCCGTCCCCGCGGGGGCGAACGCCACCGTCGTCGCCCACCTCGACGCGAGCGGCGCGCCCGCGCTGACCCCCTTCGTCAACGACACCTCGCCCGTCCCGGCCGGCCAGGCGCGCGCCGTCGTGCGGCACACCGCCGCCGCCCCGGCCGTCGACGTGCGGGCCGGCGGGAGTGTCGTCGCCCCCGGCCTCACCAACCCCGACGAGGCCGCCCTCACCGTGCCCGCGGGCACCGTGAGCGCCGACGTCGTGCTCGCCGGCACCGACACCGTCGCGATCGGCCCGGCCGACCTGTCCCTGACCGAGGGCGCGACCACGGTCGTCTACGCCTGGGGCTCCGAGCAGGCCGGTTACCAGCTGGCCGTCCAGACGATCGCCGGCGCCCACTCCGCACCCTCCGGCATCCCCGGCGGGTCGGCCGGCCTGGCCGACGACGGCTCGTTCCCCGCGCCGCTGGCAGCCCTGTCGCTGGCCGGTCTGGCCGCGGCCGGTCTGGCCGCCCGCCGCCTGGCCGGCTCACGGGCCTGACCGGCAGCGGGAGCGGTCCGATGGTGCGCCCCGCCGCCGCCGGCGTGGTGCTGGGCCTGGCCCTGGCGGTCGGGGCGCCGGCCGCCTGGCTGGGCACCCGGGACACGGCGGCGGCGGGCGCACGGCTGGACCAGGCGCTCCCCGCCACGACCACGCCGGTGCCGTCGTCGAGCAGCCCGGCGACGGCACCGGCCCGAGTCCCCGCCCTGCCGGCCGGAACGGCGCGGCCGGCCACCCCGGCCGCGGTCCCCGCCGCGCCACCGCCGGTCGCGCTGGCCGTGCCGGACGCCGGCATCGCCGCCCCCGTGGACCCGGTGGGCGTGCGCGACGACGGCCAGATGGCCATCCCCGACGACGTCGACCGCGTGGGCTGGTACCGGTTCGGGCCCGTCCCCGGAGCGGAGGGGGCGGCGGTCGTCGCCGCGCACGTCGACGACCGCGAGCAGGGCCTGGGGGTCCTCGCACGGCTCCGGGACGCCGCCGTCGGCGTCGAGGTGCTGGTCACCGACGCGGCGGGGACCGTCACCCGGTGGCGGGTCGTGTCGCGGGAGACCGTCCAGAAGCAGGTGCTGCCGCTGGACCGCCTGTTCACCCGCACCGGTCCCCCGCGCCTGGTGCTGGTCACCTGCGGCGGGCCGTTCCTCCCCGAGCTGCGCGGCTACCGGGACAACGTCGTCGTCGTCGCGGAGCCCTCCCCGTGACCGGGACCCTGGAACGCGGCGCCGCAGGGCCTAGGGTCGGGCGCGTGCCCCCCGCCCCGGTGACGCCGGCTCCCGAGCCGGACGACGCCGAGGTGGGCCGCCGCTTCGCCGCCGGCGACGAGCAGGCCCTGGCCTGGGCCTACGAACGCTTCGCCGGGCAGGTGCACGGCATGGCGGTCCGGGCGTTCGGCCCCGGTCCGGACGCCGAGGACGTCACCCAGCAGACGTTCGTCTCGGCCTGGACCGGCCGCGCCGGCTACCGCCCGGACCAGGGTCCCCTGCCGGCCTGGCTGGTCGGCGTCTGCCGGCACAAGATCGCCGATGCCTGGGCCCGCCGCGACCGGCAGCGCCGCACCGCCGAGGCGGCCGTCGCCCAGGCCCAGGCGGCGCCCCAGGCCGGTGGGCCGCCGGTCGACACCGCCGTCGCCGACCGCGTCCTGCTCCTCGGCGAGCTGGACCAGCTCGGCCAACCGCAGCGGGGCATCATCGAGATGGCCTTCTTCGAGGACCTCACCCACAGCCAGATCGCCGCCCGCACCGGGCTGCCCCTGGGCACCGTCAAGAGCCACATCCGGCGCACCCTGGAGCGCCTGCGGACCCGGTTGGAGGTGGACGGTGCCGCACTGCACGCCTGACCAACTGGCCCTCGCCGCGCTGCGCGAGCCGCTGCCAGCCGTCGACGCCGCGCACCTGGAGAGCTGCGCACGGTGCCAGGCGGAGGTGGCGTCCCTGCAGCGCGGCGTCGACGCCCTCGCCGTCCCGGCGCTGGCCGCACCCGGCGCCCCGGTGCCCCCGCCGCCGGCGGTCTGGGCGGCGATCGCCGCCGCCACCGGCGTGAGCGCGCAACCGCGACCCGAGGTCGTCGCCGCGACCGCCGCCGCACCGCCGTCCCCGGCGCCGGAGGCCCCTGCGGCGACCGTGACCCCGCTGCGACCCCGACGGTCGCGGTTGCTGCTGGCCGCCGCCGCGGCGCTCGTCGTCGGTGTCGGCATCGGCGCGGGTGCGGTGGCCCTCGGCAGCCGGGACGACGGCGGCTCCGCGGTGGCCGCGACCGCGCTCGACCCCCTCGGCGGCAGCGGCGCCTCCGGCCAGGCGCGGGTCGTCGAACGGGACGACGGCACCCTCGTGCTCGAGGTGGACCTCACCGCCGCGGCCCTGCGCGAGGGCTTCTACGAGGTCTGGCTGATCGACGAGGCCGTGGAGGACATGGTGTCCGTCGGCGTCGTCCAGGGCGGCCGCCGGGTGGCGCTGCCGCTGCCCGCCGGCATCGACCTCGGGCAGTACCCGGTGGTCGACGTCTCCGTCGAGCCCCTGGACGGCGACCCCACGCACTCCGGCGACTCGGTGGCGCGCGGCCTGCTCGAGACCTGACCGCCGCCCGACGGAACGCGCGCCTAACGTGGGGCCCGTGACCGGGCGTGCGCGGTCACGCAGCAGCAGAGCACCGTCGGGCACGGAGCCGACGAGCGCCAGCGAGGAGGCTTCCGTGACCCTGCTCGACCCCGACCTCGTCCACGAGGACCTCGGCGCCGCCTGGCGCTCCGCCCGACCCCGCCCCGCCGGCCGGCACCTGGACTCCGCGGCCTGCAGCCGGCAGAGCCACCGGGTGCTGGAGGCGGTCGCGCACCACGCCCGGCACGAGGCCGAGCTGGGCGGGTACGTGGCCGAGGCGACCGCCGACGACCTGCTGCAGCAGGGCCGGTCGGTGCTCGGCGGGCTGGTCGGCATGGCGGCCGCGGACGTCGCCTTCGTGGAGTCGGCGCAGGCCGCGCTCGTCGCGCTGCTGTCCGGGTGGCGGCTGCCGCCGGGCACGCGGGTGGCCTGCCTGCCCGGCGAGTACGCGCCGAACGTCGCCCAGCTGCGGGCGGCCGGGCTGACGCCGGAGCCGTTGCCGGTCGACGACCTGGGCCGGGCCGACCTCGACGGCGTGGCCCGCCTGCTGGCCACCGCGCCGCCGCGGTTCGTGCACCTGACCCACATCGGCAGCCACCGCGGGATCGTCCAGCCCGCCCGTGAGGTCGCCGCGCTGTGCCGCGAGGCCGGCGTGCCGCTGGTGCTGGACGCCGCGCAGTCGCTGGGGCACGTCGACACCGACCTGGGCGCCGACGTCGTCTACTCGACGTCGCGCAAGTGGCTGGCCGGGCCGCGCGGGGTCGGCGTGCTGTGCGTCCGCCCGGCGACCACCGCGCAGCTCACCCCGGTGCTGCCCGAGCCGGCCGACGTCCCGCCGCTGCGGGCCTTCGAGTCCGGCGAGGCGCACGTCGCGGGCCGGGTCGGCCTCGTGCTGGCCGTCGGGGAGCACCTGGCGGCCGGGCCGGAGCGGGTGCGGGCCCGGCTGTCGGCGCTGGGCCGGACCAGCCGGGAGGTGCTGGAGGGGGTGGCCGGCTGGCGGGTCGTGGAGCCGCTGGAGGAGCCGACCGCCACGACCACGCTGCGGCCACCGGAGGGCGTCGACGTCGTCACCACGCGGGCGCGGCTGCTCACCGAGCACGGCATCGTGACCACCGCGATCGGCCCGGAGCGCGCGCCCGGGGAGATGACCGGCCCGGTGCTGCGGATCTCCCCGCACCTGGACGCCACCGTCGACGACCTGGAGGCCCTCGCCGCCGCCCTCTAGCCCGCCGCGGCCTGCATCGCGGCCGACACCCGGCGGTGGACGGCGAGCCGCTCCTCCAGCGCCGGGTGCACGGGCACCCCCTCGGCGACCACCGGCCGGCCCGCGACGACGGTGTGCCGCGCCGACACCGGCCCGCAGCGCAGCCAGGCCTCCACCGGGTCCGACAGCGCGCCGGCGAACCGGACGCCGTCCAGCGGCCACACCGCCAGGTCACCGCACGCCCCGACCGACAGCTCACCGACCTCCCCGCCGCGGCCGAGGCAGGTCGCCCCGCCGCGGGTGGCCATCTCCAGCGCGTCGCGGGCCGACATCGCCCCGGCGCCGTGCCGCAGCTTGCCCTGCAGCATCGCCGTCCGGGCCTCCAGCCACAGCGAGGCGGAGTCGGCCGAGGCGGAGCCGTCCACGCCCAGCCCGACCGGCACGCCGGCGGCGCGCAGCTCGGCGACCGGCGCCAGGCCGCTGCCCAGGACCATGTTGGACGACGGGCAGTGCGCCGCCCCCACCCCGGCGGCACCCAGCCGCAGCACGTCGGCCGCCGAGGGCCACACCACGTGCGCCAGCCACGCCCGGCCGGTGAGCCAGCCGACGTCGGCCAGGTACTCCACGGGACGGCGGCCGAAGGTGGCCTCGCAGAACGCGTCCTCGTCGCGGGTCTCGGCCAGGTGCGTGTGCAGCCGCACGTCCAGCGCCTCGGCCAGCTCGGCGGTGCGCGTCATGAGCGAGGTCGACACGCTGAACGGCGAGCACGGGGCCAGCGCGATCCGCGTCATGGCGTGCGGCGACGGGTCGTGGTGCGCGGCGACCAGCCGTGCGGAGTCGGCGAGGACCTCGTCGTCGTCCTGGACGACGGACGCCGGCGGCAGGCCGCCGTCCTCGACCGACAGCGACATCGAGCCGCGGGTGGCGGTGAGGCGCACCCCCACGTCGCGGGCGGCGGCCACCTCCGCCGCGATGAGGTCACCGGCGCCGCGCGGGTGGACGTAGAGGTGGTCGCTGGACGTGGTGCACCCGGACAGCGCGAGCTCGGTCAGCCCCACGAAGGCGCTGACGTGGGCCGCTTCCTCGTCCAGCCGGGCCCACAGCGGGTACAGGGTGACCAGCCACTCGAACAGGCCACCGGTCAGCGCGGGCGCGAAGGCGCGGGTCAGGTTCTGGTAGAGGTGGTGGTGGGTGTTGACCAGGCCCGGGGTGACCAGGCACCCGCGCGCGTCGATCCGGCGGGCGGCGTCCGGTGGCGGGTCCGCCGGCCCGCCCACCCCGCTGACCACGCCGCCGGTGACCGCCACCCAGCCGCCGGCGATCTCCCGCCGGGCGTCGTCGACGGTGGCCAGCAGCTCCGCGTCGTGCACCAGCAGGTCCGCGGTCTCCACGCGGGCATCCTGCCCGCGGGAGGGACGGGGCGGCGAGGGGGGGGGGGGGGGGGGGGGGGGGGGGGGGGGGGGGGGGGGGGGGGGGGGGGGGGGGGGGGGGGGGGGGGGGGGGGGGGGGGGGGGGGGGGGGGGG
>NZ_JBJGZS010000032.1:0-49129 GCF_054050635.1 Geodermatophilus sp. SYSU D00079
CCCCCCCGCGCCCCCCGCCCACCCCCCCCCCAGCACACCCCCCCCCGCCCCCCCCCCCCCCCCCCCCCCCCCCCCCCCCCCCCCCCGGCCTCGGGAGCTAGTCCTCCACGCGGAAGCCGATCTTCATCTCGACCTGGAAGTACGCGACGTCGCCGTTCTCGACCATGCCGCGGATCTGCTGGACCTCCAGCCACTCGATGTTCCGCACGGTCTGCGATGCCTTGCGCACCGCCGTGCGGATCGCGTCGTCGACGCTGGTGGGGGAACTGCCGACGATCTCGCTCATCCGGTAGACGTGGTTGCTCAACCCAACTCCTCAGGGAGGCAGCCCGGACGGCTGCGGGGGCTCCACCGTGGCAGATGACCGCGCGGTCGGCGCCCCGGACGCCTGGTCCGGACGGCGCGGCCGCACGCCTTGACCGGGAGCGCCGGACGCGCTGGGCTGTCGCCCACCCCCTCCGCACCGGAGGCCCCCATGCCTCTCCCCGACGAGATCCCCGCCCCCCGCACCGAGGCGACGGCTGCGTCGCCGGCCCGGGAGTCCGCCGCTCCGGTCCCCGACGACCGTTCCCCCGAAGCCGTCGCCGACGTGGTCGTCGTCGGCGGTGGCGGAGCCGGTCTGCCCACCGCGCTGTTCAGCCGCTGGCTCGGCAACGAGGTGGTGCTGCTGGAGAAGGCCGACGAGCTCGGCGGCACGGCCCGCAAGGCGGCCTTCTGGTACTGGGTGCCGGCCAACGAGCCGATGCGGGCGGCGGGCACCGTCGACGAGGAGGCGGACTTCCTGCGGTACGTGGCCCGGCTGTCCCGCCCCACCGCCTACGACCCCACCTCACCGACCCTGGGCCTGGCGCAGTGGGAGTACGACGCGTGCCGGGCGGTCTACGCCAGCGCCTCGCCGGCCGCCGAGCTGCTGGCCGAGCGCGGCGCCCTGGAGTACCGGCACTGCGCGGAGGTCCCGGACTACTGGTCGGAGCTCCCCGAGGACAAGGCGCCCACCGGGCGGGTCCTGGTCCCGCGCGGCGCCCGGGAGAGCATGTCCGACGGCGGTGTCGTCGCGGTGGAGTCGATGAGCGCCGCGGCCCGCCGCGACGGCGTGGACGTCCGCACCGGCCACCGGGTGCAGCGCCTGGTGGTCCGCGACGGCGCGGTCGTCGGCGTGGAGGCGACCACGAGGGACGGCCGCACGCACCGCGTCGCCGCCCGCAAGGCCGTCGTCTTCGCGACCGGCGGGTTCACCCACGACGTCGAGCTGCGGCGGGCCCACCTGCCCGCCGGGGTCTACGGCGGGTGCGCCGCGACCACGAACGAGGGCGACTTCCTCGCCATCGCCGCGCCGCTGGGCGCCCAGCTGCGGAACATGAACCGCGCCTGGATGTGCCCGATCCCGCTGGAGCGGGCGGTGGCGCGGGACCCGGGCCTGATCGGCATGTTCTCCGTCGCCGGCGACTCGATGCTCTTCGTCGACAAGACCGGCCGGCGGGTGGTCAACGAGAAGCTGCAGTACAACGAGCTGGCCCAGGTCTTCTCCACCTGGGACGGCGGCAGGGGCGAGTACCCCCACCTCGTGCTGGTGCAGATCTGGGACCAGCACAGCCAGGACCACTCGGCCAGCGACGAGTACGGCCGGCTGATCGTGCCGCCCGGCACCGACGACTCGCACGTCATCCGGGGCGACACCCTCGAGGCGCTCGCCGACGCCATCGGCGAGCGGCTGCGCCGGTACGCGGCGGTGACCGGTGGGCTCACCCTCGCCCCCGACTTCGTCCCCACCCTGCGCAGGACCATCGAGCGGTTCAACGGCTTCGCCGAGCGCGGCGTCGACGAGGACTTCCACCGCGGCGAGAAGGCGGTGCAGCTGCTGTTCAACGGGCCGGTCGCGGACGAGCCGGGCCGATCCAACCCCACCATGTGGCCGATCAGCGACCTGGGCCCGTACTACGCCGCGCTCGTCACCGGCGGCACGCTCGACACCAAGGGCGGCCCGCGCACCACCCCCGACGGCCAGGTGCTCGACGACACCGGGACGCCGGTCCCCGGCCTGTACGGGGTGGGCAACTGCGTCGCCTCCGCCTCCGGTCAGGCCTACTGGGCCGGTGGGGCCACCCTCGGCCCGATCATCGCCTTCGCCCACCGGGCCGCGCAGGCCGCCGACCGGGAGCCGACGCGGCAGCCGGCCGCCGTCGCCGGCCGGGCGTGAGGGTCGCCGGCGGCGGTCACCGGTTGCTGTAGACCCGGGCCGGGTCGACGAGGACGGCGGTGCGCCGCTGCTCGGCCATCACCCGGTCGTACTCCTCCCAGCCGTCGTGCCGGCCACCGGCCGCGGTGAACACCGCGCGCAGCAGCAGCCGCAGCGCGTCGGGCCCCTCCAGCCACGGCTGCGGGTCGTCCGGCCCGGCCAGCTGCGCGCGGCCCTCCACCGTCGCCCACTCCCAGCCGTGCCGGAAGGTGAGGCCCACCTGCGGCCGGGCGCGCAGGTTGGCCAGCTTGACCGGGCCGTAGGTCACGAACGCCACCACGCGCTGCCCGGTGGCCGGGTGGGGGAGCAGCCCCGCGTTCACCACCGACGCCTGGATGGTGGCGTCGGCCCGCAGCGTGGCGACCACCGCGAGGTGGTGGTCGCCGGCGGCGAGCGCCGAGACGTCGTCGAGGTCGGTCATGCCGTGCAGCGTGGCACCGATCCCGGGCGGTGGGCTCCCGGGCTACCCCGCCCGGCCCGCGGCGGTAACCCGCTCGGCGACGAGGTCGGCGACCGCCTCGGGCCGGGAGGCGGCGGGGCTGTGCCCGGACGCCCACTCCACCGTGCGGGTGGCCCGCCGCGCCATCGCCCGCTGCCGCTCGGGGTGCACCACCTCGTCGGCGGTGCAGACCACGAAGGTCGACGGCACCGTCCGCCAGGCGATCGCCGCGGGCACCCCGCGGAAGACCGCCCGGGCGACGGGGCGCAGCCGGGCCGCGGCGGCCGCCGCGACCTCGGCCGGTGCGTCGCCGTACAGCAGCCGCGGGCCGAGCTCGGGGTCCAGGCCCACCTCCTCGCCGGACACCCGCACCGCCTCGCCCAGCCGCGTGTCCGGCAGGCCCTCCCCGGCGCGGGTGCGGCTGACCGACTCGCCCTCGTCGAGCTGGAACGCCGCGAGGTAGACCAACTCGCGCACCAGCGGGTGCGTGCCCGCGCCGGTGACGACCGCCCCGCCGTAGGAGTGGCCGACCAGCACCGCCGGCCGGCCGAGGTCGTCGAGGGCGTCGAGCACCGCTCGGGTGTCGGAGGGCAGGTCGGTCAGCGGCAGGTCGACGGCGACGCTGTCGACGCCGCGCGCGGCCAGGGCGGTGCGGACGGCGTCCCAGCACCACGCGCCGTGCCAGAGGCCGTGCACCAGGACGGCGGCGGGGGTCGTCGGGGTGTGCTCCACCCGAGGCAGTGTGGCCGTCCCCGCCCCGCGGCCCGGCGGCGGGCCACCTCCCCGGACGGCGGGCGCGGGCGTGGTGTGGCGTGCGCCCCGTCGTGCCAGGGTGGGGCCGGATGTGGGGTGGGGACCCCGGGTGGAGGGGAGGCCGGGTGCGGATCGCGGTGCTCGGCGGCGGGCCCGGCGGCCTGTTCGCCGCGACGCTGGCCCGCGGCGCCGACCCGTCGCGCGAGGTGACGGTCCTCGAGCGCAACCGGGCCGAGGACACCTTCGGCTTCGGGGTGGTCTTCTCCGACGCGACGCTGGCCGGCATCCACGACGCCGACCCGGTGCTGCGCACGGCCCTCACCGAGCACGGCGTGCACTGGGACCCGATCGAGGTCCGCTTGCGCGGGGAGCGGCTGCGCTGCGGCGGCAACGGGATGGCCGCCGTGGAGCGGAGGACGCTGCTGTCGCTGCTGCAGCGGCGGGCGGTCGAGGCCGGCGTCGACGTCCGCTTCTCCACCGAGGTCCACCCGGAGGACGTCCTGGCGGCCGGCTACGACCTGGTGGTCGCCGCCGACGGCGCCAACTCCCGGGTGCGCGAGCGCTTCGCCGACGTCTTCAGGCCCTCGGCCGAGACGGCGACCGCCAAGTTCGTCTGGCTGGGCACCACCTATCCCTTCGAGGGGCTCACCTTCGTGCACGAGCGCGGGCCGCACGGGGTGTTCGCCGTCCACGGGTACCCGATCGGCACCGGCGTCTCGACCTTCATCGTCGAGACCGACGAGGACTCCTGGCGCGCCGCCGGCCTCGACGCGTTCGACGTCACCGCGCCCCCCGGCCCGAGCGACGAGAAGACCCGGGCCTACCTGCAGGAGCTGTTCGCCGGGCAGATCGACGGGCACCCGCTGCTGGTCAACAACTCCCGGTGGGGCAACTTCCGCACCCGCCGCACCCGGCGCTGGCACCACCGCGTCGGCGGCACCGCGATCGCGCTGCTCGGCGACGCCGCCCACACCGCGCACTTCTCGGTCGGCTCCGGCACCAAGATGGCCATGGAGGACGCCGTCGCGCTGGTCGCGGCCCTCGACGAGCACCGCGACGACGTCGACGCCGCGCTCGAGCAGTACGAGGCGGTCCGGCAGCCGCAGGCGGCGCGGATCCAGGACTCCGCCCGCCCCAGCCTGTCGTGGTGGGAGCACTTCGGCCGCAGCCACGACGCGCTGCCGCCCTGGCAGTTCGCCTACCACTTCTTCACCCGGTCGCTCACCGACGCCCGGCTGCGACGGCGCGACGACGGCTTCGTCGACGCCGTCCACGCGCGCTGGCGCGCCGAGCACGGCGCCGAGCCGCTCGACAGCCCCCTCGAGGTCGCCGGGCAGGTGCTGCCCGGGCGGGTGGTGGCGGTCGAGCCGGACGCCGTCCGGCTGCCCACCGGCCGGCTGCCCCTGCGCACCGGCCCCTCCGCCGGCGGGCCGTGGGCCCTGGCCGTGCCGACCCCGGACGACGAGACGGGCCTGCCGGCCGCGCTGGACGTCCTCGCCGCGGGGCTGGCGGCCGGTGCGGCGCTGGTGGCCGTCCGCGGCGGGAGCCCGCTGACCCGCCGCCTGCTCGGCGAGGAGGCACGCCTGGGCCGCGGCGCGCCCACCCTGACCGTCGAGGACGCACCGGACGACGACGCCGCGACCACCGCGGTGCTGTCGGGGCGCACCGACCTGGTCGGCGTGCCGGTCGGCGCGTCCTGACCCCGTCCGCGAGGAGGCGCACCGACATGGCCGAGCACGGCACCGCGACCCCGGTCCGTGAGGGCGTCGTCCCCTGGCCCGAGGAGCTCGCCCGGGAGTACACCGAGCGCGGCTGGTGGCGCGGGCAGTCCCTCGGCGCGGAGCTGTGGACCGCGGCCGACGCCCGTCCGGACGCCGTCGCCCTCGTCGACGGCGACGTCCGGTTGACCCACCGGTCCCTGACCGCCCGGGCCGACGCCCTGGCCGCGCGGCTGGTCGACGACCTCGGCCTGGCCCGCGGCGACCGGATCGTGGTGCAGCTGCCCAACTGCTGGGAGTTCGTCGTCCTGACGCTGGCCTGTCTGCGGGCCGGGATCGTGCCGGTCATGGCGCTGCCGGGGCACCGCCGCCACGAGCTGTCGTACCTGGTCGACCACAGCGAGGCCGCCGCGCTCGCGGTCCCCGGCGTGCTGCGCGGCTTCGACCACCAGCAGATGGCCGCCGAGCTGGCGGCCGGCGCCCCGGCGCTGCGGCACGTGCTGGTCGCCGGCGACGACGTGCGACCGGGCGGCACCGGCCTGACCGGGCTCTGCGACCCGGCGGGGGACACCGGCCGGGACCGGTGGGACGCCGACCCGCCCGACAGCCGGGACGTCGCGGTGTTCCTGCTCTCCGGCGGGACGACCGGCCTGCCCAAGCTGATCGCCCGCACCCACGACGACTACGCCTACAACGCCCGGGCCAGCGCGCAGCTGTGCGGCCTCGGGGAGGACACCGTCTACCTGGTGGCGCTGCCCGCCGCGCACAACTTCCCGCTGGCCTGCCCCGGCATCCTGGGCACGCTGCTGGCCGGCGGCCGGGTGGTCATGCTCGCCTCGCCCGAGCCGGAGCGGGCCTTCGCCACCATCGCGGCCGAGGGCGTCACGGTCACCGCGGCCGTGCCCGCCGTCGCCCAGCGCTGGCTGCAGCACGGCGCGGCGCAGCTGGGCAGCCTGCGCCTGCTCCAGGTGGGCGGGGCACGGCTGGCCGACGAGGTCGCCCGGCAGGTGCGCCCGGTCCTGGGGGCCACGCTGCAGCAGGTGTTCGGCATGGCCGAGGGGCTGCTCAACTACACCCGCCTCGACGACCCCGAGGAGGTCGTCTGCACCACCCAGGGCCGGCCGCTGAGCCCTGGCGACGAGGTGCGCGTGGTCGACGAGTCCGACCGCGACGTGCCCGACGGCACCCCCGGCGCGCTGCTCACCCGCGGCCCGTACACCCCGCGGGGCTACTACCGCGCCCCCGAGCAGAACGCCCGCGCCTTCACCCCCGACGGCTGGTACCGCAGCGGCGACGTCGTGCGCCGCCGGCCCGACGGCAACCTGGTGGTCGAGGGCCGGGACAAGGACATGATCAACCGCGGCGGCGAGAAGATCAGCGCCGAGGAGGTGGAGAACCTCGTCTACCGGCTGCCGCAGGTCGCCCAGGTCGCCGCGGTGGCCATGCCCGACGCCGAGCTGGGGGAGCGGGTGTGCGCCTACGTCGTCCTCCGGCCCGGCACGACGCTCACCCTCGACGAGGTCCGGGCCGCCATGGCCGCCGCGGGCGTCGCCCGCACCACCTGGCCCGAGCGGCTGGAGCTGGTCGGCGCCCTGCCCACCACCACCGTCGGCAAGATCGACAAGAAGGCGCTGCGCGCCGACGTCGCCGCCCGGCTGGGCGCGGGCGGCCCCGCCGCACCCGACGACGCCGCCCCCGCCTGAGCGCCCGCGCACCGGAGGGACCCTCGCCCGCCCGGTCGGGAGCACCATGACCGGCGTCGCACCCCGAACCCCGGAGCCCACGGCGCCCGGCGCCGGCGGACCGGGCCCGCGGGGCCGGCGACGGCCCGAGCGGCCACCGAGGGCGCTCCGGCGCCCTCCCGTCGAGAGGGAGACGCACCGTGGGACGAGTCGAGGGGAAGGTCGCGTTCATCACCGGGGCGGCGCGGGGGCAGGGCCGCTCCCACGCCGTCCGGCTGGCCCAGGAGGGCGCCGACGTCATCGCGGTGGACGTCTGCCAGGACCTGCCCTCGGTGCCCTACCCGGGCGCCGGTGAGCAGGACCTGGCGGAGACGGTCCAGGAGGTCGAGGCGCTCGACCGGCGGATCCTCGCCCGGCGCGCCGACGTCCGCGACCTGGCCGCACTGCAGGGCGTCGTCGAGGAGGGCCTGGCGGAGTTCGGCCACATCGACGTGGTCGTCGCCAACGCCGGGATCCTCAGCTTCGGCGGGGTGCTCGAACTCGACGAGGACGTCTGGCAGGAGGTGGTCGACGTCAACCTCACCGGCGTGTGGAAGACCGTGCGCGCGGCCGCGCCGTCGATGGTGGAGCGCGGGCAGGGCGGGTCGATCATCCTGACCAGCTCGGTCGCCGGGCTCGTGGCGTACCTGGGGTTCGCCCACTACGTCAGTGCCAAGCACGGGGTCACCGGCCTGATGCGGGCGATGGCGATGGAGCTGGCCCCGCACATGATCCGGGTCAACTCCGTGCACCCGACCACCGTGGACACCCCGATGGTGCAGAACCCCGCGACCTACGAGCTGTTCGGGCTGGGCGGCGCCGGCCGCGAGGACGCCAGCCGGGCGTTCCGGGCGGTCAACGCGCTGCCGGTGCCGTGGATCGACGCGGTCGACGTCAGCAACGCCGTCCTCTACCTCGCCTCCGACGAGTCCCGGTACGTCACCGGCCTCACGCTGACGGTGGACGCCGGCGCCACCGCTCCGTACAAGCCGCCGCCCCCGGAGGACTGAGGTCCAGCGGCGCCCGGGCCATGGCAGGGGCGCCGGCTCGGGTGTGCGGCGGCCTCAGGAGAGGGCCTGCTCCCGGCACCGCGGGCACACGTCGTCGGACCCCAGTCCGCGCCGCCCGCTCCAGCTGCCCTGGACGACGGCGACCGGCGTGCCGCAGACCGCCACCCACGGCGGCGGTCCGTCGGCGTCGGCGCGGGGGACGGCGTGCGCCCGCCCCGTCTCCTGCTCCCGGCCGGCCACGTGGTCGCTGCTCGTCATGGCCCCAGCATGACCGCCTCGGGAAACCGGTCGACGCGGCGCCCGCCCGCGGGTCACGGTGGCGGCATGGACCACCGCATCCCCGTGGACGACGGCGTCGAACTCTGGGCCGAGGAGCGCGGCGACCCCGCCGCTGCGCCGCTGCTGCTGGTCATGGGGGCCAACGCCAGCGGCCTGACCTGGCCTGAGGCCCTGGTCGACCGGCTGGCCCGGCAGCACCGGGTGGTGCGCTACGACCACCGCGACACCGGCCGCTCCACCCGCGCCTTCGAGCAGCGCCCCTACGCCGTCCGGGACCTCGCCACCGACGCCGTCCGGGTGCTCGACGCGCTCGGCATCGACCGGTCCCACGTCGTCGGCATGTCGATGGGCGGCATCCTCGTCCAGCTGCTGCTCCTCGACGCCCCGGACCGGCTGCGCAGCGCCACCCTCCTGTGCACCTGCGCGCTGGGCACCGGCCTGGCCGGCGGGAGTGCGGACCTGCCCGGACCGGCGGAGCACGTGGTGGCCTACTGGGCGTCCATGGGGGAGGAGCGGGACGCCGAGGCCGAGCTGGCCTGGCGGGTCGAGCACTGGCGGCTGCTCAACGGGGACGGCGTGCCGTTCGACCCCGCGGAGTTCCGGGCCCTGGAGGAGCGGGTCATCGCCCACAGCGGCACGCCGCGCGGCCCGGTGGCGCACGCGCTGGCCGACCAGTCCGGCCTCGACCGGGGCGCGGAGCTGGCCGCCGTCCGGGTGCCGACGTTGGTGGTCGAGGCGCCGGAGGACCCGGTCAACCCGCCGCCGCACGCGGCGCACCTGGCCGCGGTGATCGGCTCGGCCCGGCTGGCCACGGTGCCGGGGATGGGGCACGCGCTGCCGGCCGCCGTCGTCGGGCCGCTGGGCGAGCTGATCGCCGCCCACACCGCCGCCGTGGACGCCGGGGTGGGCGATCCGGCCCCCTGAGCGGCACCGTCCGGGGGCACATGCCCCCGGGCGCCGGGTCGGTCCGGCACGCAGCGGCCACGGGGGCTGCCCCCGCCGGGCACGCGGGCGGGGTCGACCCCGGAGGCGCGTACGACCGTTATCCCTAACAAACCGCGCCGACGACACGGATCCCCCGGACCCACAGCAAGGCCGGGGGCGCCTCCCAGGGCCACCACAGGCGCGCCCCCGACGCTCGGGACGACCCACCACCCACCGGCGAGGAGACCCCCGTGCGCAGGACGTTCGTCATCACCACCACCACGGCCGGCGTGCTGGCGCTGTCCGGCCTGGCCGTGGCCGTGCCGGCACTGGCCGACACCGACGGCACCGGGGCGGCCTCGTCCTCCGCGGTGGACCGGGTCCGGGACGCGCTCTCGGGTCTGGTCTCCGACGGCTCCCTCAGCGAGGAGCAGGCCGACGAGGTCGCCAGCACGCTGGGCGAGGCCGGCCTCGGCGGCCGCGGGGACCACGGCGGCCGGCCGGGTCTCGCGGCGGCCGCCACGGCGCTCGGCACGACCGAGGAGGAGCTGCGCACCGCCCTCGCGGCCGACGGCGCCACCCTCGCGACGGTCGCTGCGGACCGCGGCGTCGACCGGGACACGCTGGTGACCGCGCTGACGGAGGCGGCGCGGGAGCGCATCGCCACCGCCGTCGAGGACGGCCGGCTGAGCCAGCAGGAGGCCGACCAGCGGCTGGCGGAGCTGGGGGAGCGCATCGAGGCGCTGGTGGACCGCACCGGCCCGGGCTCCCACGGCCCGGGCCCGGGCTCCGGGCCGGGCGACGACGCCGACGACTGACCCGCGACGAGAGCACCGGGCGGCGCCACCTCCCAGGGGTGGCGCCGCCCGTCGTCCCGGCGCCCGCTCCCGGCGCGGCGGAGGCGCCGTCGGCCGTAGCCTCCGCGCATGCCACCCACGGAACTGCAGGTCCCCTCGGCGCCCGACGTCGCCGTCACCGCCTACCGCTGGGACCCCGCCGGCCCGCCGCGGGGTGTCGTGCAGCTCACCCACGGCATGGGTGAGCACCTGCTGCGCTACGAGCCGCTGGCCGCCGACCTCACCGCGGCCGGGTTCGTCGTCGTCGGCCAGGACCACCGCGGGCACGGCGCCACCGCCCGCGACGGGCGGTGGGGCGAGCTGGGCCCGGGCGGCTGGGACGAGCTGGTGGGCGACATCGGCCGGGTCGCCGACCGGGTCCGGGCCGACCTGCCGGGCCTGCCGCTGGTGCTGCTCGGCCACAGCATGGGCTCCTTCGCCGCCCAGCAGTACGTGCTCGACCACGGCGACGAGCTCGCCGGGCTGGTCCTCACCGGCACCGCGGCCCTGGACCTGCTGGAGCCGGCCCTGGACCTCGACGCGCCCCTGGACCTCTCGGCGTTCAACGCCGCCTTCGCCCCGGCCCGCACCGACTACGACTGGCTCACCCGCGACGAGGCGCAGGTCGACGCGTACGTGGCCGACCCGCGGTGCGGCTTCGGGCTGTCCCAGGCCGACGGCCGGCAGATGTTCGTCTCGGCGCGGCAGCTCGCCGACCCGGCGCGGCTCGGCGGCCTGCGCGGTGACCTGCCGGTGTACGTCGCGGTCGGCGACCAGGACCCGGTCGGCGGCGCGCTGGCCCTGGTCCACGGGCTCGTGCAGCGGCTGCGGGACGCCGGCCTGACCGACGTGACCCTGCGGGTCTACGAGGGCGCCCGGCACGAGGTGTTCAACGAGACCAACCGTGACGAGGTCGTCGCCGACCTGCTCGGCTGGCTGGACCGCGTGGTGCCGCCCACCGCCTGACCCGGACGGGACCAGCCGCTCGCCGCCGCCGGGGCGCCACGGCGGCGCTCCCAGGGAGCCCACAGCCGACGCCCCGGGAACACCGAGGCCGGCGGCGCACCCTGGCGGGTCCAGGTAGGGAGGTGGGCGTGCGCACCGGAGCACTCGTGCAGGAGGACCGGCCGCCGGCCGCGGACGGCGGCCGGCTGCTCGTCGTGGTCGGCGGGCTGCCCGGCAGCGGCAAGACCACGCTGCTGCGCCGGCTGCTCGCCCGGGACGTGCCCGGCGTCGTGGGACTGGACTCCGAGCAGGTCCCCGGTGCGGCCGGGTCGCGCGTCCCCTACCGGCTGCTGCGCCCGTGGGTGCACACCCGCCACCGGTGGCGGGTGCTGCGGAGCATCCGGGGGCCGGTCCCCGTCGTCGTCCTCACCGACCCCTGGACCCGCCCGCGCTGGCGCGGCCTGGTGCTGCGGGCCGCCCGGCGGGCCGGCCGGGAGGTGCGCCTGGTGCTGCTCGACGTGGCCCCGGAGCTGGCCGCGCACGGGCAGGTGGCGCGCGGCCGGCGCATCCCCGCCCGCTCCATGCGGCGGCACACCGCCCGGTGGGCCGCGCTGCGGCGCGCCGCGGGCCGGCAGCCGGCGCTGGTGGTGGACCGCGACCGCGCCGGCCGGCTGACCCTCGCCGAGCTCCTCGGCCGCTGACCGCCGCGGCCCGGGCCCCGCGCGGGCCGGGTCGCGGCCGCCGGGGGAGGGTCCGGCGGCCGCGGGCGGCGGGCCCTTGATCGGGCCCCGCACCGCGGGCAGGCTGTGAGCCACACCACAGACCGGGACCGCCGGGAGGCCGCCGTGCAAGCTCGAGTCGGGGACAGGATCGTCGTCCACTCCACCCACCAGGGAGAGCCGGAGCGCACCGGCAGGGTGGTCGAGGTGCGGGGCCAGGGTGGCGGGCCGCCCTACGTCGTCGAGTGGGACCCCGACGGGCACACCGGGGTCTTCCACCCGGCCGCCGGGTCCTGCGCCGTCGTCCCCGAGCCGGCGAACGGCTGACCGGTGGCGAAGGAGACCGCGACCGCGCCGGCCCCGCGACCGGCGAGCAAAGTGCGCAACGTGGCCCTGGTGGGCCACGCCGGAGCAGGCAAGACCACCCTCGCCGAGGCGCTGCTGGTCGCCACCGGGGCGCTGCCCCGCGCCGGCCGGGTCGAGGACGGCACCACCTGCCTGGACAACGAGGAGGTGGAGGTCCGCCAGCAGCGGTCGGTCTCCCTCGGCGTGGCCACCGTCGAGCACGCCGACCACCGCATCACCCTGCTGGACACGCCGGGCTCGCCGGACTTCGTCGGTGAGCTGCGCGCCGGGCTGCGGGCGGCCGACGCCGCCCTGTTCGTGGTCTCCGCGGTGGCCGGGGTCGACGCCGGGACCGTGCAGCTGTGGGAGGAGTGCGCCGCCGTCGGCATGCCCCGCGCGGTGGTCATCACCCAGCTCGACCGCGCCCGCGCCGACGTCGAGGAGACCGTCCGGCTGTGCCAGACGATGCTCGGCGAGGGCGTCTACCCCGTGCACCTGGTCGAGCGCGGGCCGGACGGGTCCGTCTCGGGCCTGGTGAACCTGCTCGAGCCCGGTGCGGGGGCCCCCGACGCCGACCGGCTCCGCAGCGAGCTGATCGAGGGCATCATCGGCGAGAGCGAGGACGAGGCGCTCATGGAGCGCTACCTCGCCGGCGACGAGCTCGTGCAGGGCGACCTGATGAGCGACCTGGGGACCGCGGTCGCCCGTGGCCACTTCCACCCGGTGCTCTGTGCCGCCCCGCTGGCCGGCATCGGCATCGACTCCCTGCTCTACCTCATGGTCAACGGCTTCCCGTGCCCGATGGAGCACGGCTGCCCGCCGGTCACCCGGCCCGACGGCGCCCCGGCGCCGCCCCTGTCCTGCGACCCCGACGGCCCGCTGGTCGCCGAGGTGGTCAAGACCACGACCGACCCCTACCTGGGCCGCGTCTCGCTCGTGCGGGTGTTCTCCGGCACCCTGCGCCCGGACACCCCCGTCCACGTCTCCGGACACGGCATGGCCGACCGCGGGCACCCCGACCACGACGTCGACGAGCGCATCGGCGCGGTGTCCTCCCCGCTGGGCTCCACCCTGCGCCCCGTCGCCGCCTGCCCGGCCGGCGACATCTGCGCCGTCGCCCGGCTGGCCTCCGCCGAGACCGGCGACACCCTCTCCGCACCGGAGGACCCGCGCCTGGTCCCGCCGTGGGACCTGCCCACCCCGCAGCTGCCGGTCGCCCTCGAGGCGGCGTCCCGCTCCGACGAGGACCGGCTGGCCACCGCGCTGACCCGGCTGGTCGCCGAGGACCCCACGGTGCGCCTGGAGCGCCGACCCGACACCGGCCAGCTGCTGCTGTGGTGCGTGGGCGAGGCCCACGCCGAGGTGCTGCTGGAGCGGCTGCGCGTGCGCCACGGCGTCTCGGTGACCACCGTGCCGGTCCGGGTGCCGATGGTGGAGACCCTGGCCGGCCCGGCCCGCGTCACCGGCCGGCACGTCAAGCAGTCCGGCGGGCACGGCCAGTACGCGATCGTGGTCGTCGAGGCCGAGCCGGGCGCCCCCGGCTCGGGCATCGTCTTCGAGCAGCGGATCGTCGGCGGCACGGTGCCCAGCCAGTTCCACGGCAGCGTGGAGAAGGGCGTCCGGGCCCAGGCCGAGCGGGGCGTGTCCGGTGACCGCCCGATCGTCGACGTGCACGTCACGCTCGTCGACGGCAAGGCGCACTCGGTCGACTCCTCCGACGCCGCCTTCCAGGCCGCCGGTGCCCTCGCCCTCCGGGAGGCGGTGGCCGCGGCCGGCACCCGCGTCCTGGAGCCGTGGTGCGAGGTCGAGGTCGTCGTCCCGGGGGAGTACGTCGGGGCGGTGATGAGCGACCTGTCCGGACGGCGGGCGCGGGTCACCGGCAGCGACGCCGACCCCGACCGCGACCGGACGACGGTGCGCGCCGAGGTGCCCGAGGTGGAGCTGCTCACCTACGCCGGGGCGCTGCGCTCGGTCTCCCACGGCACCGGCAGCTTCACCCGCCGGCCGATGGGCTACGAGCCGGCGCCGGCCTCCCTGACCGCCGTGCCCGCGTAGGCGGGCCCGTCCGCGTCCAGGGCCGCTCCTGGACGCGGGCGGGGCACGGGGCAGCCCGGTGCGCCGTTGCGAGCAGTGTCCGGTGGGGGCACTAGCCTCGCAGGCGGTGTTCAGCAGGCTGGAGGTCTCGTGACGTCGTCCAACGGTTCCTCGGCGGCGGTCCCGGCACCCCTCGCCGACGGGGGCCGGCCGGGCCCGGTCGTCTCCGACCGCAACGAGCTGCCCGACCGGGTCTGGACGCTGCCGAACGCGCTGTCGGTGCTGCGGCTGCTCGGCGTGCCGCTGTTCCTGTGGTTGCTGCTGGGCCCCGAGGCCGACGGCTGGGCGGTGCTGGTGCTGGCGCTGTCGGGCGTCACCGACTGGGCCGACGGCAAGCTCGCCCGCGCCCTGGGGCAGTCCAGCCGGCTCGGGGCGCTGCTGGACCCGGCCGCCGACCGCCTCTACATCATCGCCACGCTGGTCGCCTTCGTGCTGCGCGACGTCGTGCCGCTGTGGGTGGTGGCCGTGCTGCTGGGCCGGGAGCTGGTGCTCGGGCTGATGATGCTGCTGCTGGGCCGCCACGGGTACCCGCCGCTGCAGGTCCACTACCTGGGCAAGGCGGCCACGTTCATCCTGCTCTACGCCTTCCCCCTGCTCCTGCTCGCCGACGGCGAGGGCCCGGTCGCCGCGGTGGCCCAGCCGCTGGCCTGGGCGCTGACCATCTGGGGCGGGGTGCTCTACGTCCTCGCCGGGGTCTTCTACGTCGCCCAGGTGGTGGGCATCCTCCGCGCCGAACGCGCCGGGACGGGGCCGTGACCTCGACGCTGCAGCGCGGCGGGGGGCCGCGCTCGCTGGGCGCCTCGCTGCTGGACCAGGTGCTGGCCGAGACGCTCGACCCGGCCTACCGGCAGGCCGCCGAGGCCGCCGCGGCCCGCGCCGCGGCGGGGGAGGAGCGCTCCCCGCGCCGTCGCCGCTGGGGGCAGGGCGCGGTCGCGCTGGTCATGGCCGTCACCGGCGTGCTCGCCGCGGTCACCTACGACCAGGCCGCCGCCGGGGCGCAGGGCCGCGAGCAGGTGCGCGAGGCGCTGGTGGCCGACATCGAGGAGGAGTCCGAGCTGACCGACGGGCTGGCCGCCGAGCTGGAGCAGCTGCGCCGCGACGTCAGCACCGCCCGGGACGACGCCCTGGCCGCCACCGCCGTCGGCCAGCGGGCCCTGGAGGAACTCGCCGACGCCGAGCTGGCCGCCGCCCTCGAGCCGGTCACCGGCCCGGGCCTGCTGGTCACCCTGGCCGACGCCGAGCCCGACGCCGACGCCGACCCGGTGGGCGGGGCGGGGGAGGAGGACCCCCGCGGCCAGGTGCTGGACGGGGACCTGCAGGTGGTGGTCAACGCGCTGTGGGCGGCCGGCGCCGAGGCGGTCGGCATCAACGGCCGCCGGCTGGGGCCCACCACCGCCATCCGGTTCGCCGGCGAGGCGGTGCTGGTCGACTTCCGCCCGGTCGCCAACCCCTACCTGGTCAGCGCCATCGGTGACCCCGACACCCTGCGGTCCCGGTTCCTGGCCAGCCCCGAGGTGGTCGCCCTCGCCGGCTACTCCGAGTCCTTCGGACTCCGTTTCGACTTCGCCCAGGAGGACGAGCTGTCCCTGCCCGCCGGGAGCTCCCCGCAGCTCCGATCCGCCGCGCCCCTGTCCGAGGAGCCCGAGGCGCCGGCACCCGACCCCACGCCCGGAGGCTGAGCCGTGATCCCCGTCATCGGTCTGGCGGTGGGCGTGGTCCTGGGCCTCGTCTTCGACCCCACCGTGCCGCTGTGGCTGCAGCCCTACCTGCCGATCGCCGTCGTCGCCGCCCTGGACGCGGTCTTCGGCGGCGTCCGGGCGCGCTTCGACGGCATCTTCGACGCGAAGGTGTTCGTCATCTCCTTCGTGTCCAACGTGGTGGTGGCCGCCCTCATCGTCTTCCTCGGCGACCAGCTCGGCGTGGGCGCGCAGCTGTCCACCGCCGTCGTCGTCGTCCTCGGCATCCGCATCTTCGGCAACGCCGCCGCGATCCGGCGGCACGTCTTCCGGGCATGAGCGCCCAGGACCGGCCGGCGGACCCGCCGGAGGAGACCCCCCGACCGCCCGGCGACGACGCGCCGGCGCCGGCCCCCGAGGCGGGCGGCGACACCCCCGCGACGGACCACGCCGCACCCCCGGACGGCGACCCCCCCGCGCCCGCCGCCGCGGACGGCGGGCCGGCGGCGTCCGCTGGAGCCGGGAGCCCGGCCGCCCCGGCCCGCCGCCGGCGGCGCGACCCGCTGGCCGCGCTGCTCATCACGGTGCTCACCCTGCTGCTCGGGTTCGCCTTCGCCGTCCAGGTGCGCAGCACCGGCACCGGCGAGGACCTCGCCGGCGCCCGCGAGGAGGACCTCGTGCGCATCCTCGACGAGCTCAACGCCAGCGAGGACCGCCTCCGGGCCCAGATCGCCGACCAGCGCGCCGCGCTGCGGGAGCTCACCAACACCGACAGCCAGACCGAGGCGGCCCTGCAGGAGGCCCGGGACCGGGCCGAGGCCCTGGGCATCCTCAACGGCACCGTGGCCGCCCAGGGGCCCGGGCTGGTCATGACCATCCGCGACCCGGAGGGCGGGGTCCGCGTCGCCGACCTGCTCGACGCCGTCCAGGAGTTGCGTGGCGCCGGCGCGGAGACGATGCAGATCGACGGCGTCCGGGTCGGGGTCTCCACCGCCGTCACCGGCGAGCCCGGGCAGCTGCGGGTCGACGGCCAGGAGGTGAGCAGCCCCTACGAGGTGCTGGTCATCGGCTCCCCGCAGGACCTCCAGACGGCGATGAACATCCCCGGCGGCGTCGTGGACCGGGTGGGCCGCCAGGGCGGGACCGTGGAGATCCAGCAGTCCGACGACGTCGTCGTCGACGCGTTGCGGCCGCTGGACACGCCTCAATACGCTGCGCCGGACGACGGCGACGACTGAAACGCCCGCTCTTCCCACCCGTGACTGGAGACGACGCCGCATGGCCACCCCCGACGACCGCCGCTACACCGACCAGCACGAGTGGGCCCAGCTGCAGGACGGCGGCGGGGCGGCCGTCGTCCGGGTGGGGATCACCGACCACGCGCAGGACGCGCTGGGCGACATCGTCTTCGTCCAGCTGCCGGAGGTCGGCACGGAGGTGGGCCCGGGCAACCCGATCGGCGAGGTGGAGTCCACCAAGTCGGTGTCGGACGTCTACTCGCCGGTGTCCGGCGTGGTCAGCGCGGTCAACGAGGCGCTCACCGACGCCCCGGAGACGATCAACGCCGACCCCTACGGCGCCGGCTGGCTGGTGGAGATCCAGCTGCCCGACGGCGCCGGTGACCCCACCGAGGGGCTGCTGGACGCCGCCGCCTACCAGGCGCTGGTCGACGCCGGCTGACGCCGGCGCGGGGAGCAGCCCGGCGGCGAGCGGGGCCGGCCCGGCAGCCGCGGGACGACCCCGCCGGAGCCCCCGCGGGCGATCACTATGCTCACCCGGGGCGGGATCCCGCGGCACCCTCGTGGGCGCCGCGAGCCCACCCTGAACGTCCGGTTGACCCTCGGGTCAGCCGCTGGTTCCATGACCCACGGCCCGCCGTGACCCACACGGCGGTCGACCCACGACGGGCTGTCCGGCCCGTCGTCCGCCGGCCGCCCGCGGCCACTCGACCTGGCCCGCGGCGGTGCCACCCCTTGCACCGGAGGAGACAGACGTGCACTGCACTCGTTGTGGCCACAACAACCCCGAGGGCAGTCGCTTCTGCGCGCAGTGCGGCGCGGCGCTGTCCCAGGAGCGCATCGGTGAGTCCACCAGCGTCATCCCCAAGGTGGGCGGCGAGGACTCCGCGGAGACCCCCGAGGTCACCGAGAGCGAGGCCCACGCCGGCGCGGTGGAGTCGCTGCCCGCGGGCTCGGCGCTGCTGGTCGTCAAGCGCGGCCCGAACGCCGGCAGCCGCTTCCTGCTCGACCAGGACGTGACGACCGCCGGCCGCCACCCCGACAGCGACATCTTCCTCGACGACGTCACCGTCAGCCGCCGGCACGTGGAGTTCCACCGCGAGGGCGGCGGCTTCTCCGTCCACGACGTCGGCAGCCTCAACGGCACCTACGTCAACCGCGAGCCGGTCGACGTCGCCTCCCTGGCCGGCGGCGACGAGGTGCAGATCGGCAAGTTCCGGCTCGTGTACCTCACCGGTCCGCGCACGGGCGAGCCCGCTCCTCGCCCGTGAAGCCCCGGGAACGCCCCTCCCGGGGGTCGTCCCCGGCGCCGACGGCGGCGTGAGCGCGGTGGCCTCGCGCGCGAGCGCGTTCGGGGACGCCGACGACCAGCACGCCCCCCGCCTGACCATCGGCGAGGTGCTGACCGTCCTGCGCGACGACTTCCCCGACGTGACGATCAGCAAGATCCGTTACCTGGAGTCCGAGGACCTCGTCCACCCGCAGCGCACGCCGTCGGGCTACCGGAAGTTCTCCTCGGCCGACGTCGCCCGGCTGCGGTACGTGCTGGCCGCCCAGCGGGACCAGTACCTCCCGCTGAAGGTCATCAAGGAGCACCTGGACGCGCTGGACCGGGGCGAGCCGCTGCCCGGCTCGGCACCGGCGCCGTCGGGGGGAGCGCCCGCGGAGCGGGCGGCCGGCAGCCTGCCGGCGGAGGAGTTCGCCCGGGCGGCCGGCCTGGAGCCGGGGCAGCTGGCCGACTGCGTGCAGTTCGGCCTGCTGGCCCCCGACGCCGACGGCCGGCACCCGGCCGCGGACCTGCCCATCGCCCGGGCGGCGGCGGGGCTGGCCCGGCACGGCATCGAGCCGCGGCACCTGCGCGTCTACCAGAACGGCGCCGAGCGCGAGGCCGGGCTGGTGGAGCAGCTGGTCGCACCGGTGCTGCGGGCGCGGTCGGAGGAGGCCCGGACCCGCGCCACGGAGAAGCTCCAGGAACTGGCCACCCTGTCGGCGCAGCTGCACGGCGCGCTGCTGGAGGCACGGCTCCGGGACCTCCTGCGCCCCTGACTCCGGCGTACCGTGGTCGCCGTCGGCCCCCGCGGAGGGCTCGGCACCCGACCCGTCCACCAGCCGCCCGACCGATCCACCGCCCCTAGCGGGCCCGCAGCTGAGGGAGCCCCATCGTGCAGGAACTCAGAGTCGTCGGGGTCCGGGTCGAGCTGCCCGGGAACCAGCCGATCCTGTTGCTCAAGGAGACGCAGGGGGAGCGGTACCTGCCGATCTGGATCGGCGCGGTGGAGGCCGCCGCGATCGCCTTCGAGCAGCAGGGGGTGCGGCCGGCGCGGCCGATGACCCACGACCTGCTCAAGGACGTCGTCCGCGCGCTGGGCGCCACCCTCGAGGCGGTCAACATCACCGAGATGCGCGACGGCATCTACATCGCCGAGCTGGTCTTCGGCAACGACCGCGTGGTCAGCGCCCGCCCGTCGGACGCCGTCGCGCTCGCCGTCCGCACCGGGACGCCCATCTACGGCGCCGAGGACCTGCTGGACGAGGTCGGCATCGAGATCCCCGACGAGCAGGAGGACGAGGTCGAGAAGTTCCGCGAGTTCCTCGACCAGATCTCCCCGGAGGACTTCGGGGCCGGCTCCGGCTCCGGCGGCACCCCCTGACCCGGCCTCCGCACCTCCGTGGTCACTCCCGTCACACCGGCCACGGAGGTACCGGAACGGCTCAAGTCCGGTGCGCCACCTGCCGATACCCCTCGGAAGGATGAGTGCGGCGACACGCCGCCCGCCTCAGTTGACCGACCCCTGGGCCCGGCTTACGGTCGGCGAACAACACCGGTGTGACACCTGGGACGTGCAGTGACACGGACGACGGTGCGCCCGCCGGGTCGCCGCGGCGAACGCTGCGGGACGCAGAGGAGGACGCTGACGTGAGCGACCAGAGCAACGGCTCCCAGGGTCAGCTCTTCAGCGACGCCGCTGTGGGGGCGCCGTCCTACGACGAGGTCGACAGCGACCTGGTCGGGTACCGCGGCCCGACGGCGTGTGCCGCTGCCGGCATCACCTACCGCCAGCTGGACTACTGGGCCCGTACCGGCCTGGTCGCACCCTCGGTGCGCAGCGCCACCGGCTCGGGCACCCAGCGGCTGTACTCGTTCCGCGACATCCTCGTGCTCAAGGTCGTCAAGCGGCTGCTGGACACCGGGGTCTCGCTGCAGAACATCCGCAAGGCCGTCGACCACCTGCGCAACCGCGGCATCAAGGACCTCGCCAACGTCACCCTCTTCTCCGACGGTGCCACGGTGTACGAGTGCACCTCCGCCGAGGAGGTCGTCGACCTGCTCGCCGGCGGGCAGGGGGTGTTCGGCATCGCCGTCTCCGGTGCGCTGCGCGAGCTCTCCGGTGAGCTCGCCGAGCTGCCGGCCGAGCGCATCGACGGCGGCACCGTGCACCCCGCCGACGACGAGCTCTCGCTGCGCCGCCGCCGTCGCGCGGCCGTCTGAGGGGACGCCTCCCCCCACGGGCATCCCGCGCGGTGCGCCCCGTGGGGTGCGATCGCCGATCCGGCCGGGGGCCGGAGCGCTGGTAGCGTCGATGTAATGGCGGACCGTGCCCCTGAGTCCCTGCCCGCACTCTCCGCGCTGGACCCGTCGGGGTCCTTCGCCTCCCGGCACATCGGCCCGCGGCCGGCCGAGACCGAGGCGATGCTCGCGGCCGTCGGACACCCCTCGCTGCAGTCGCTGGTCGATGCCGCGGTGCCCGAGGGGGTGCACGACCGGACGCCGCTGGACCTGCCCGCGGCCGCCGACGAGGCGACGGTGCTGCGGCTGTTGCGGGACCGCGCGGCCGCCAACGACGTCTACACCTCGATGATCGGGCTGGGCTACTCCAGCACCGTCACCCCGGCGGTCATCCAGCGCACCATCCTGGAGAACCCGGCCTGGTACACCGCCTACACCCCGTACCAGCCGGAGATCAGCCAGGGCCGCCTCGAGGCCCTGATCAACTTCCAGACGATGGTGGCCGACCTGACCGGTCTGCCGGTCGCCGGCGCCTCGATGCTGGACGAGGCCACCGCGGCCGCCGAGGCCATGACGCTGGTGCGCCGCGCCGGCCGGGCCACGGCCGACGCCGTCTTCGTCGTCGACGCCGACACCCTCCCGCAGACCCTCGCCGTCCTCCGCACCCGCGCCGAGCCGCTCGGCATCCCCCTGCACGTCACCGACCTGTCCGGCGGCTGGCCGGCCGACCTGCCCGGGGCCGGCGCGTTCGGCGTCCTGCTGTCCTACCCGGGCGCCAGCGGCGCCGTCCGCGACCACCGGGCCCTGGCCGCCGCCGCCCACGAGGCCGGCGCCGCGGTCGTGGTCGCCGCCGACCTGCTCGCGCTGACCCTGCTGGAGGCGCCGGGGGAGTGGGGCGCGGACGTCGCCTGCGGCAGCAGCCAGCGCTTCGGCGTCCCCATGGGCTACGGCGGGCCGCACGCCGGCTACCTGTCGGTGCGCGAGGGCCTGGCCCGCCAGCTGCCCGGCCGGCTGGTCGGGGTGTCGGTGGACGCCGACGGCGACGTCGCCTACCGGCTGGCGCTGCAGACCCGCGAGCAGCACATCCGCCGGGAGAAGGCGACCAGCAACATCTGCACCGCCCAGGTGCTGCTCGCGGTCATGGCCGGCGCGTACGCGGTCTACCACGGCGCCGAGGGCCTGACCGCGATCGCCGCCCGCGTGCACCGCAGCGCGCAGACCCTGGCCACCTGGCTGCGCGCCGGCGGGGTCGAGGTCGTCCACGACCGGTTCTTCGACACCGTCCAGGCGCGGGTGCCCGGCCGCGCGGCCGAGGTGGTGGCCGCCGCGGCGCAGCGGCGGGTCAACCTGCGGCTGGTGGACGCCGACACGGTCGGCGTCGCCTGCGACGAGACGACGACGCCGGACACGCTGCGCGTGGTGGCCGCGGCCTTCGGCGTCCCGGCGGACGGCACCGGCGAGGGTCGGGCGGCGCTGGAGGACGGCGGTGCCGACGCGCTGCCGCCGGGGCTGCGCCGCCGCACCCCGTTCCTCACGCACCCGGTGTTCTCCGCGCACCGCTCGGAGACCGCGCTGCTGCGCTACCTGCGGTCCCTCGCGGACAAGGACCTCGCGCTGGACCGCACGATGATCCCGCTGGGCTCCTGCACGATGAAGCTGAACTCGGCGGTCGAGATGGCCGCGATCACCTGGCCGGAGTTCGCCCAGCTGCACCCCTTCGCCCCGGCCGAGCAGGCGCGCGGCTACCGGCAGCTGATCGACGAGCTGTGCACCGCGCTGGCCGAGATCACCGGCTACGCCGCGGTGAGCGTGCAGCCCAACGCCGGGTCGCAGGGCGAGTTCGCCGGGCTGCTGGCCATCCGCGGCTACCACCACTCCCGGGGCGAGGCGCACCGCGACGTCTGCCTCATCCCCTCCTCCGCCCACGGCACCAACGCCGCGAGCGCGGTGATGGCCGGCATGCGGGTCGTCGTGGTCGCCTGCGACGAGGCGGGCAACGTCGACGTGGCCGACCTGCGGGCCAAGATCGACCAGCACGCCGCGCGGCTGGCCGCGATCATGATCACCTATCCGTCGACGCACGGGGTGTTCGAGACCGAGATCCAGGAGATCTGCGCGGCGGTCCACGACGCCGGCGGCCAGGTCTACGTCGACGGCGCCAACCTCAACGCGATGGTGGGGCTCGCCCGGCCGGGCCGGTTCGGCTCCGACGTCAGCCACCTGAACCTGCACAAGACGTTCTGCATCCCGCACGGCGGCGGCGGCCCGGGGGTGGGCCCGATCGGCGTCCGGGAGCACCTGGTGCCGTTCCTGCCCGGCCACCCGCTGGTCGACACCGGCGCGCGGGGGCCGGCGGTGTCGGCGGCGCCGTGGGGCTCGGCGGGCATCCTGCCCATCTCGTGGGCGTACCTGCGGCTGATGGGCCCCGACGGGCTGACCCGCGCCACCGAGCACGCCATCCTCGGGGCCAACTACCTGGCCGCGCGGCTGCGCGAGCACTACCCGGTGCTCTACACCGGCGCCGGTGGGCTGGTCGCCCACGAGTGCATCCTCGACATCCGGCCGCTCACCAAGGCCACCGGCATCACCAACGACGACATCGCCAAGCGGCTGGTCGACTTCGGCTTCCACGCCCCGACGATGAGCTTCCCGGTGGCCGGCACGCTGATGGTCGAGCCGACCGAGAGCGAGGACAAGGGCGAACTGGACCGGTTCGTCGACGCGATGGTCGCCATCCGCGAGGAGATCGGGAGGGTGGCCGCCGGCGAGTACGACCGCACCGACAACCCGCTGCGCAACGCCCCGCACACGCTGGCGATGCTCGCGGGGGAGTGGGACCGGCCCTATCCGCGGGAGGAGGCCGTCTTCCCCGTCCCGGCCCTGCGCGGGCGCGGGTACCTCGCGCCGGTGCGGCGCATCGACCAGGCCTACGGCGACCGCAACCTGGTGTGCTCGTGCCCGCCGCCGGAGGCCTTCGAGGAGCCGGCGCCCGCCCCGGCGGTCCGGGCACGGGTGCCCGGGCGGGCCGAGGGCTCGCCGGACGACATGGGCACCGCGGCCGACGCGCTGCCCGCCGGCGCCCAGGCCTGACGCGCGGCCGGCGGCCGCGCAGCGCGGCCGCCGGCCCCCGGCCAGCACGCCCTCGGCGGTCGTGCGCCGCCCGTACTACCGTTATCCCCAACACGACGCGGCTCGAACCGCGCACGGGAACAACAGCAGCGACGAGGGGAGGGGCCGGCGCCCGGGCGGTGCCGGGCGCCGGCCGGCGGTCAGTGGGCCGCGAGCTGCGGCGCCAGCCAGGCGCGGTGGTCGGCGACGACGCGGCCGTCGGGGAGCAGTTCGCCGTCGTCGTCGAACAGGACGACGCCGTTGCACAGCAGGCTCCAGCCCTGTTCGGGGTGGCTGCTCACCACCGCGGCGAGGTCGCGCAGGTCGCTGGTGGCGTCAGGGCAGGGGGATACGTGGGAGCACATCGGGTTCTCTCCGATCGACCCGGCGGGGCGCGCCGGTTTCACTGAGGGTGGCGGTCCGGTGACCGGACGTTCCCGAGTGTGGGCGGCGCGGCCGGCGCTGTCAGGTGACGAACCTCACGACCTCACCCGATCGGGTCGTCAGGACTCGCCAGGGCGGCCGTGCGCTCAGATCTTGCGCAGCAGGACGCGGCGGACCTTGTGGTCGGCGGCCTTCTGCAGCACCAGCCGGGCACGGGAGCGGGTGGGGGCGATGTTGCTGCGCAGGTTGGGCTCGTTGACCGCCGCCCAGATGCCCAGCGCGGTCTCCCGGGCCTGCTCGTCGGTGAGGTCGGCGAACCGGTGGAAGTACGCCGAGCTGTCCTGGAACGCCGTCCGCCGCAGGGCCAGGAACCGGTCGACGTACCACTGCTGGATGTCGGACTCCGCGGCGTCGACGTAGACGGAGAAGTCGAAGTAGTCCGACAGGAACACCTCCGCGGTGCTGCCGTCGGCCCGCCGGCCGGCCTGCAGCACGTTGAGGCCCTCCAGGACGAGGATGTCGGGCCCGTCCACCACCTGCCGGCCGCCGGGGACGATGTCGTAGGTCTGGTGGTCGTAGAGGGGGGCGGTGACCGCGCCGCGCCCGGACTTCACCGCGGCGAGGAAGCGCAGCAGCGCCCGCCGGTCGTAGCTCTCCGGGAAGCCCTTGCGGCCCAGCAGCCCGCGCGCCTCCAGCTCCGCGTTGGGCAGCAGGAAGCCGTCGGTGGTCACCAGGTCCACCCGGGGGGCGCTGGGACCGGCCGCCAGCAGGGTCTGCAGCAGCCGGGCGGTGGTGCTCTTGCCGACCGCCACGCTGCCGGCGACGGCGATGACGTAGGGGACCTTGGCGGTGGCGTCGCCGAGGTACTGGCTGCGGGCGGCCCACAGCCGGCGGCTGGCCTCGACGTGCAGGTCGAGCAGCCCGGCCAGGGACAGGTAGACCGTCGCGACCTCGTCGAGGTCGATGCGGTCGCCCAGCGATGCCAGCCCCCGCAGCTGCCCCTCGTCCAGCGGCAGCGCCGCGCCGGCGGCGAGCGCCCGCCACGAGTCGCGGTCGAACACCGCGTAGGGCGAGACCTGGGGTCGTGTGCCTGCCGTCACGGGCCCATCGTGCCGGTCACTCCGGGGGGCTCACCCGCCCGGGGGTCCGCGCAGCCGGGCGGGGCGGTACGGCGGCCCTCCCCGTCTAGGGTGCCCGTGTGCCCACGTCTCCCGGGCTGCTCGAGTGCATCGAGCGGTACTTCGCCGCCGCGCCGCTGCCCGATGCCCGGATCGAGGAGGCCGGCGCCCTCGACGTCCCGGTGGGCAGCCCCGACTGGCCCTACCCGGCCCGCCCGCGGCCCGGGGTGGTGGTGACCGCCGACGACGTCCGCGCCGCCGTCGGCGTGCAGCGGCGGGCCGGCCTGCCGGTCGCGCTGGAGTGGGTGTGCGAGTCCGCGCCGTCGGCGGCCGCGGCGGTGCGGGAGGCCGGGCTGGTGGTGGAGGAGTCGCCGCTGCTGGTCGCCGCCGACCCGGTGGACCTGCTGCTCCCGTACGGCGTGCGGCTGTACCTGGTGGGTGCCGAGGACCCCGAGCTGCCCCGCTACCAGCGGCTGGCCTCGATCGCCTTCGCCCACCCCGGCCCGCGGGCCGACGTCGGGGACGCCGCGGTCGGGGCCGTGCCGGAGTCCCCGCAGACGGCGCTGCTGCGGGAGCGGATCGCCACCGGCCGCACCGTGATGATGGTGGCCGTCGAGGGCGGCGAGCCGGTGGCCGTGGGCGCCCACCACCCGGTCGACGTCGGTGGCACCGAGGTCAGCGAGATCACCGGTGTGGCGACGTTGCCCCGGCTGCGGGGGCGCGGCCTGGGCGCCGGGCTGGCCTCGGCCCTGGCCGCGCACGCCCGCGAGACCGCCGACCTGGTCTTCCTCGTCGCCGGTGACGACGACGTGGCCCGCGTCTACGAGCGGATCGGCTTCGCCCGGCTGGCCACCGTCGGGGTGGCCGACCTGGCCGACGGTGAGCCGTCCACCGCCGTCGCGACCGCCACCGGCCTGCCCGGCTGAGCGCGGCGCGGCCGCGTCGGGTCAGGGGGCGGGTGGGGCCGGCACCGCGGCCGCGGCGGCGGTGAGCGACGCCCGCGCGGCGTCCCACCCCACCGTGAGGGGCACCTCGCTGAGCAGCACCACGACCTGCGTCCCGACCAGGCCCACCGAGTGCAGGTGGCGCATCCCGCCCAGGCAGCACATCCAGCCCTGCTTGACCGCCGCGCCCCCGGGGACGGCGCCGAGGACCCCGAACCGCTGGTCGAAGCCGTCGGCCGCGGTCGCCGTCGCCCCGCGCATCCAGTCGGTCAGGGTGGTCGCGTCGTCCGGGTGGGCGACCACCGGCAGCCGGGCCAGGAAGCGGGCGAGGTCCTGCGCGGTGGTCGTCGTCTCCCCCCACTCGCCCCACACGCGGGGCGGGGCGGTGCCGCGCAGGCCGTAGCGGGCGGCGACGTCGCGGACCATCCGGTCGCCGTCGAAGCGGCCCCAGAGGTCCGAGGCGATGGCGTCGGAGGAGCCGCGGACCATCTCCGCCATGCGCCGCCGGTCCTCCTCGGTGAGGGGAAGGGTCCCCTGCCGGGCCCGGTGCAGGAGGTCCTCGGCGACGAAGAGCTTGACCAGGGAGGCGGTCGGGAACGGTCGCGTGGCCTGGTCGTTGCCCGCGGTGGCCGCGGCCACCCGGGCGCTGCGCGCCTCGGCGGCGCGCGGGGACAGCCCGGTGGCCCGGGCCTCCTGGGCGGCGAGGACGACGGCGAGGGTGCCGGTCGTCCCGTAGGCGCCGGTGACGGCGGGGACGACGTCCACCGGCGCGGCCGGGGGACCGCCGGCCGCGGCCGGCGGGGGGAGCAGCAGCGGGAGCAGGAGCAGCAGGGCGACGGCCGCCAGCGCGCCCGCGGTCCGCGGGCGGCGCCGGTGCGACCGGGCAGTCGCCATGGGGCCATGGTGCCCACGCGGCGGCCAGGAACTTCAGTCTTCAAGCACAGAGGGCGTGTCGGTGACCCACCGCGTCCGCGGGCTCGCGCAGCGTCGAGTCCGCGTCGCCCGATCGGGTCAGGTCTGCTCGTAGGTGGCGACCAGCGTGGCCCGGGCCAGCGTGTGGCCGAACAGGTTGAACCCGAGGACGGCGGGGGTGGTGTCCGGCGTGACGTCGAGGGCGTCGGTGTCCACCGCGTGCACGGTGATGAGGTACCGGTGCGGACCGTGCCCGGCCGGGGGAGCGGCCCCGACGTACCCGGGGAACCCGGCGTCGTTGCGCAGCTGCACCGCCCCCTCGGGCAGACCGGTGCCGCCCTGGTCCCCGGCCCCGCTGGGCAGCTCGGTGACCGTGGCCGGGATGTTGGCCACCGCCCAGTGCCAGAACCCGCTCTGGGTGGGGGCGTCGGGGTCGTAGACGGTGACGGCGAAGCTGCGGGTGCCCTCGGGGAAGCCCGACCACGACAGCTGCGGTGAGCGGTCCTCACCGCCGGCGCCCATGACGCCGCTCACGTGCGGGGTGTCCAGCGGCCGGCCGTCGGCGCAGTCGGTGCTGGTGACCGTGAAACCGGGCACCTGCGGCAGGAAGTCGAACGGGCTGGGCGGCGTCGGGCGCTCGGCCATGGTGGTCCTCTCCTCGGCTCGGGACGGCGGGACACGGGCATCCCCGCGGGCGGCGCGCGCGGCACCCCCGCTCCCGACCCTAGGCACCGGGGACCCCGGCCGCGCGTCGGTGAACAGCACGTTTCCCGGCCCGGCGGGCGGCGGTCGGCGCCGGTAGCGTCGCACCGTGCTCGGACTCCCCGCCTCCATCCGCGCGTGCCTGTTCGACCTCGACGGCGTCCTGACCCGGACGGCGACGGTGCACATGGCGGCCTGGAAGCGCACCTTCGACGAGTTCCTCCGCCGCCGCGACCCCGCCGCCGCCGAGTTCACCCAGGACGACTACAACCGCTTCGTCGACGGCAAGCCCCGCCTGGACGGCGTCCGGGACTTCCTCGCCAGCCGCGGCATCACCCTCCCCGAGGGCACCGACGGCGACCCGCCGGACGCCGAGACCGTGCACGGGGTGGGGCTGCGCAAGAACGAGCTGGTCCTCGCCGAGCTCGCCGAGCACGGTGTCGAGGTGTACCCCGGCTCCGTGCGCTACCTGCAGGCGGTGAAGGACGCCGGGCTGGCGACGGCGGTCGTGACCGCCTCGGCCAACGGGGGGCAGGTGGTGGCCGCCGGCGGGTTCGCCGACCTGGTCGACACCCGGGTGGACGGCGTGGTCGCCGGCGAGCGCGGCCTGCGCGGCAAGCCGGCCCCCGACACCTTCCTCGCCGGCGCGCAGGCCCTGGGCGTCGAGCCGGCCGCGGCCGCGGTCTTCGAGGACGCCCTGGCCGGGGTGGCCGCCGGCCGGGCGGGGCGGTTCGGCTTCGTCATCGGGGTGGACCGGGTCGGGCAGGCCGAGGCGCTGGCGGCCTCGGGCGCCGACGTGGTGGTCACCGACCTGGAGCAGCTGCTGGAGGACCAGCCGTGACCGAGGGCCGCCCCACCTTCCCGGTCGAGCCGTGGTCGCTGACCGAGATCGGCCTGGACCACGCCTCGCTGGCCGTCCACGAGTCGGTGTTCGCGCTGGCCAACGGGCACATCGGAATGCGCGGCTCGTTCGAGGAGGGCGAGCCGGTCGTCGTCCCCGGCACCTACCTCAACGGCTTCTTCGAGGAGCGGCCGCTGCCCTACGCCGAGGCCGGGTACGGCTTCCCGGAGCAGGGCCAGACCGTCGTCAACGTCACCGACGGCAAGCTGATCCGGCTGCTGGTCGGCGACACCCCGCTGGACCTGGACTACGGGGAGATCGTCTCCCACCGCCGGTCGCTGGACCTGCGCCGCGGCGTGCTGCGCCGCACCACCGAGTGGCGCTCGCCCAACGGGCGCACGGTGACGGTCACCAGCACCCGGCTGGTCTCGCTGCGCCGGCGCTCGATCGCGGCCATCGAGTACGCGGTGGAGTGCACCGACGGCCTCGGTGACCTCTACATCGCCCTGCAGTCGGACCTGCTGGCCAACGAGCCGGTCGACAGCGGCAGCGAGGGCGACGACCCCCGCGCCGCCGCGGCGCTGGCCCGCCCGCTGGTCAGCGAGCTGGCCGTGGGCCGCGGCCAGCGGGCGGTGCTGGTGCACCGCACCCGCCGCAGCCGGCTGCGGATGGCCGCCGGCATGGACCACGTCGTCGAGGTGCCCGACACCTACACCGAGGACATCGAGGCGGGGGAGGACCTCGCCCGCTTCACCCTCGCCGCCCGGCTGCCGCAGGGGTCGGCGGTGCGCCTGGTGAAGTACCTGGCCTACGGGTGGTCCTCGCGGCGCTCGTCGGCCGCGCTGCGCGACCAGGTGGAGGGGGCGCTGGCGACGGCGAAGCTGGCCGGCTTCGAGCGGCTGCTGCGGGAGCAGCGTGAGGTGCTCGACGCCCACTGGCTGCACGCCGACGTCGAGATCGAGGGCGACGACGAGCTGCAGCAGGCGGTGCGGGTCGGCGTCTTCCACCTGCTGCAGGCCGGCCTGCGGGCCGAGCGCCAGCCCATCCCCGCCAAGGGGCTCACCGGCCCGGGGTACGACGGGCACACCTTCTGGGACACCGAGACCTACGTGCTGCCGGCACTGACCTACATCGCCCCGGACGCCGCGCGGGACGCCCTGCGGTGGCGGCACTCCACCCTGGAGCTGGCCCGGGAGCGGGCGCGGGTGCTGGGGCTGCAGGGCGCGGCGTTCCCGTGGCGGACCATCCGCGGGGAGGAGACCTCCGGGTACTGGCCGGCGGGGACGGCGGCGTTCCACATCAACGCCGACATCGCCGACGCCGTCGTGCGCTACCACAACGCGACCCTCGACGAGGAGTTCGACCGGGACCACGGCGCCGAGCTGCTCATCGAGACCGCGCGGCTGTGGGCCTCGCTGGGGCACTTCGACGACGAGCACGGGTTCCGCATCGACGGGGTGACCGGCCCCGACGAGTACACCGCGGTGGTGGACAACAACGTCTACACCAACCTCATGGCCCAGCGGAACCTGCGCGAGGCGGCCGCGGCGGTGGAGCGCCAGCCCGACGTCGCCGGCCGGCTGCAGGTGACCGAGGACGAGGTCGCGCTGTGGCTGCGGGCCGCCTCCCTGATGGCCGTGCCGTACGACACCCGGCGCGGCGTGCACATGCAGTCCGACGCCTTCACCCACCACGAGGAGTGGGACTTCGAGAACACCCCGCCGGAGTGCTACCCGCTGCTGCTGCACTACCCGTACTTCGACATCTACCGCAAGCAGGTGGTCAAGCAGGCCGACCTGGTGATGGCCCTGCACCTGCGCGGTGACGCCTTCACCCACGAGGAGAAGGTCGCCGACTTCGCCTACTACGAGGCGCGCACGGTGCGGGACTCCTCCCTGTCGGCCACCCAGCAGGCGGTGGTCGCCGCCGAGACCGGGCACCTGGAGCTGGCCTACGACTACTGGGGCGAGGCGACGCTCACCGACCTGCAGAACCTGCACGGCAACTCCGGGCACGGGCTGCACATCGCCTCCCTGGCCGGGGGCTGGACGGTGGCGGTGGCCGGGTTCGGCGGCATGCGCGACCACGACGGGCGGCTGCAGTTCGCCCCGCGACTGCCCGAGCGGATCACCCGGCTGCGGTTCCGGCTGAACTACCAGGGCCGCTGCCTGCTGGTGTCGGTGAGCCCCACCGAGACGACCTACCGGCTCTCGGAGGGTGATCCGCTCGACGTCCACCACCACGGCCGGCGGATCACCGTCGGTGAGCAGGAGGTGGTCGCCGAGATCCCGCCGGCGCCGCACGTGGAGCCGGTGTGCCAGCCCGCGGGCGCCGAGCCCCGGCGGCGCGGGCGGAAGTGAGCCGGCTCAGCCGACCCAGCGCGCGCCGAGCAGCCACCACCCGCCGAGCAGCAGGGCGCCGACGTCCACCAGCAGGAACAGCCCCACCCACAGCAGCGCCGGTAGGCGGGTGAGCCGGGCCAGCTGGTCGGCGTCGGAGTCCGGCGCGGCGCGGCGCCGCCGGGCCCGCTGCAGCTCCACCACCGTCCTCGGCGCGGCCAGCAGCAGGAACCAGGTGCCCGCGGCGGCGAAGGCGGCCTGCCCGTCGGGCGGCAGCCACCGGGTCACGGCGACCACCACCGCGGCGGTGGCCAGCACCGACCACAGGCCGAACCAGTTGCGTATCTGCACCAGCAGCAGCGCGAGCAGGGCCAGCAGCGCCCACAGCAGCCCGACGGCGTGCCCGGCGGCCAGCAGCGCGGCGGCGCCCAGGCCGAACAGGCCCGGGCCCAGGTAACCCGCCGCGCAGGTCAGCACCATGCCCGGCCCGGACGCCCGGCCCGCCGACACGGTCACCCCCGAGGTGTCCGAGTGCAGCCGGATGCCGGCCAGCCGCCGCCCCGTCACCAGGGCGGCCACCCCGTGCGCGCCCTCGTGGGCGATGGTCACGACGTTCCGGGCGTACCGCCACAGCGCCGGGGTGCCGATGACGACGGCGGCGGCGACGAGGGCGGCCAGCAGCACCGGCGTCGGGAGGTCGGGGACCGGGGTGGTGACGCGCGCCCAGAACCCGCCCACGACGTCCACGGCCGGGAGTCAACCGCACGAGCCTGGGAGCCGGCCGGGGAACGCGCCACCACTCCACCGTTATCCCCAACGATCAACCACGTACACGGTGACGGAACAACCCCACGGCGAGGACGACGGCCCCGGCGAGCAGGCCGGTGCACCAGGCGAACGCGACCGGGCCGGTCGCGCCGATCGGGGTGCCGGTGAGCAGGCCGCGGACCGTCTCGATGACCGGGGTGATCGGCTGGTGCTCGGCGACCGCGCGGAGGACGGCGGGCATGGTGTCGGTCGGCACGAAGGCGCTGCTCAGGTAGGGGAGGAAGAGCATGGCGAAGCTGAGCGCGCCGGCCGACTGCACGCTGGAGGCGATGGCGCCCAGGCCGGCCGCGAGCCAGGACAGCGCCAGCACGTAGAGCAGCAGCAGGCCGAGCGCGGCCAGCCACTCCACGGGACCGGCGTCGGGCCGGAACCCCATGGCGAGGGCGCCGACGAGGACGACGGCGGTGGCCACCGCGTTGCGCGCGACGCTGGCCACCACGTGCCCGGTCAGGAAGGCGGAGCCGACGATCGGCATGGCCCGCAGCCGGTCGACCATGCCGCTGGTCATGTCGGCCGCGACCGCCGTCGCCGTGGATGCCGCGCCGAAGCCGACGCACAGCAGCACGATCCCGGGCACGACGTAGTCCACGTAGGCCGCGCGCCCGGCGATGGCGCCGCCGAAGACGTAGACGAACAGCGCCATCATCAGCAGGGGCAGCACCACGGCCATGACCAGCGCCTCCACGTCGCGGCGGGACAGCCGGATGCAGCGGCCGACGAGGGTCAGCGACTCGGTGAGGGCCGCGGCGGCCCGGGAGGTCGGGCGGGCGGTGGGGGAGAGGGTGGTCATCGGTCTCCTCCGGCCTCAGGCGGGGACGGCGACGGGGGTCGCGGCGGAGGCGGCCGCGCGGGTGCCGGTCAGGGCGAGGAAGGCGTCGTCGAGCGTGGGCCGGGCCCCGGCCACCCGGGTGACCGGGACGCCGGCGGTGTGCAGGTCCTCGAGCACCCGGCGCAGGTGCTCGGCGCCGCCGTCCGAGGGCAGGGTCACCGTGGAGGGACGGTCGCCGGGGACCGCGCCGGCCGCGGCGAGGACGGTCAGGGCGCGGGCCGCGGCCGCCGGCTCGGGGAGGGTGAGGACCAGTCGCTCGCCGCCGACCCGGGCCTTGAGCTGCTCGGCGGTGCCCTCGGCCACCACGCGGCCGCCGTCGAGCAGCACGATGCGGTCGGCCAGCCGGTCGGCCTCCTCCAGGTACTGGGTGGTCAGCACGACCGTCGTCCCGGTGCGCACGAGGGCGGTGACCGCCGTCCAGACTGCCGTCCGGCTGACCGGGTCCAGGCCGGTGGTCGGCTCGTCGAGGAAGAGCACGCGCGGGGGCACGACCAGGCTCATCGCGAGGTCCAGCCGGCGCTGCATGCCGCCGGACCAGGTGGCGACCCGGCGCTCCGCGGCGGCGGTCAGGTCGAAGCGCTCGAGCAGCTCGCCGGCGCGGCGGCGGGCGGCGGCGCGGCCCAGGTGGCGCAGGCGGCCGATCATCACGAGGTTCTCCCGGCCGGTCTGCTGGGCGTCGACGGCGGCGAACTGACCGGTGACGCCGACGACGCGGCGCACCGCGGCGGGATCGGTCGTGACGTCGGCGCCGGCGACGGTGGCCCGCCCGCCGTCGAGCCGGGCCAGCGTGGTGAGCACGCGCACGGTGGTGGTCTTGCCGGCGCCGTTGGGCCCGAGCAGCGCCAGCACCGACCCCTCCGGGACGGCGAGGTCGACGCCGTCGAGCGCGCGGTGGGTGCCGAACCTCTTGACCAGGTCTCGGGCTTCGACGATCACGGGTGCCTCCATCGGGGGGACGGTCACTGCGTATGTCATACGCGAAAGAGCGTATGGCATACGCTGAACGCGTGGCAACGGATGCCGACCCGCTCCCCGACGACGTCGCGCTGCTCTGGGACCGCCGCCCGGCCGCCCGCCGCGGCCGCCGGCCGACGCTGACCCTGGCCGACATCACCCGGGCGGCGGTCCGCGTCGCCGACGCCGAGGGCCTCGCCGCCGTCTCGATGGCCCGCGTCGCCGCCGAGCTGGGCAACGCGACCATGGCCCTGTACCGGCACGTGCGCAGCAAGGACGAGCTGCTGCTGCTCATGGCCGACGCCGCCTACGAGCGGCCCTCCGCGGACCTGGAGGAGGGGGACTGGCGCCGGCGGCTCGGCGCCTGGGCGCGCGGTGTGCTGGCGGTGCTGCGCCGGCACCCGTGGTTCCGCGACGTCCCCATCAGCGGCCCGCCCATGGGACCGGGCAACCTGGCCTGGCTGGACCGCGGGCTGGCCGCGCTGGAGGAGACGGGACTGGACGACGAGGAGCGGCTCGCCGTCCTCATGGGCCTGCTGTCCCTGGTGCACGGCCACGCCCGGCTCGCCGTGGACCTCGAGCGCGGGTACGCCGCCGACCCCGGATCGGCCGGCCGGGGCTACGGGGCCACCCTGGGACCGCTGCTGGACCCCGACCGCTTCCCCGCCCTGGCCCGGGCCGTGGCTGCCGGCGTGTTCGACGGCCCCCCACCCGGGGACGCCGGGGAGCTGGGCGGGGAGCTCGACGCCGGCTTCGCCTTCGCGCTGGCCTGCTACCTCGACGGGGTGGCCGGCGTGGTCGCCGGCAGCGCAAACAGGTCGCCCGGGCGGCCGGCGGGCTGACACCATCCCGGTGTGGACCTGCTCGGGTCACTGCCGGCGTTCGTGCTGGCCGTCGCGCTCATCTCGGCCTCGCCGGGGCCGGCGATGGCGCTCATCCTCCGCCGGGCGGCCCTGCGCGGCCTCGGCGGCGCGGTGCCGACCGTGCTCGGCCTGGAGCTGGGCCTCTACGTCTGGGCGCTGGTCGCCGGCGCCGGGTTCGCCGCGCTCGTCGCGGCCTCCGAGGTCGCCTACCTCGTGCTGCGGATCCTCGGTGCGGCCGTGCTGCTGGCCCTCGGCGTCAAGGCCTGGCGGACGGCGTGGCGGGACCGCCGGGCACCCGACGTCCCGACGCCCCCTCCCGCTCCGATGGGACGGCGGCGGTGGTGCACGGCCTTCGGTGAGGGGCTGGTCGTCCAGCTGGCCAACCCCAAGGCCGCCGTGTTCATGCTCGCCTTCTATCCGCAGTTCGTGCCGGCCGACGGCCCGGTGTTCGCCACGACCGCGGCCCTCGGGCTGCTGCAGATCACCCTGGAGACCGGGCTGTACCTGGGGCTGGCCGCGGGCGTGGCGCGGGCCGGGGCCTGGTTCCGCCAGCCGCGGATCCGGCGGCGGCTGGAGGCGGTCAGCGGGACGGTGCTCGTCGCGCTGGGCGTCCGGGTCGCCGTCTCCAGCCGGTAGCCAGGGCCGCCGGCGGTGGCCGTCGGGGCCCGGGACCGGATCGGACCGGTGACCCCGGACGCCGCCGGGCCCGGAGGACACGTGCGGGACGGGACGGCACCGGCGACGCGGGCCGTCAGAGGGTCTGCGTGAGGTTGACGGCGTTGCCGTCGGGGTCCTGGACGTGGGCGACCCGCTGACCCCAGGGCATGTCGTTGGCCGGCCCGGGTGCCGCACCGCCCAGCGCCTGGACCCGGGCCAGACGGGCGTCGACGTCGTCCACCTCGATGCTCAGCAGCATGCGACCGGGTCGCCCGGGACGACCGAGGCGTCGGCCGAGAGCCCGAGCTCGGAGTCGCCGAGGGCCAGGCCGACGTAGGAGACCGGCCCCTCCCCGGGGAAGCGCATCACCTCCGTGGCGCCCAGCAGGCCGGTGTAGAAGGCCAGGAGCCGGTCGAGGTCGGCGGTGACGATGATCGGGCGGACGGTGCTGGGCACGGGGCCTCCTCGTGGTCCGGTGGCTGTCGCTGGTCCGACGGGTCGGGGCACCCGGAAGTCATCGTCACTGTGACGTAATACGAGAGGCGGCGACCTCGGCCGCGATTGACCTAGCCAGACTTAGCCATACGCTGGGTGGCATGACCAGGACCGTCAACGTCCACGAGGCCAAGACGCAGCTCTCCCGGCTGCTGGAGGCGGTCGAGGCGGGGGAGGACGTCGTCATCGCCCGGGCCGGCAAGCCGGTGGCCCGGCTGGTCCCGGCGGCGGTCCGCCGCGAGCCCCGTGTCCCGGGCACCTGGCGGGGGCGGGTCGTCATCGCCGACGACTTCGACGAGACGCCGGAGAGCGTGCTGGCCGCCTTCCGCGGCGAGAGCGACTCGTGACGCTGCTGCTCGACACGCACGTCCTGCTGTGGTGGCTCGCTGACGACCCCGGATGACCGGGACGATGCGCGAGGCGATCGCGGATCCCGGGACGGCGGTGGCGGTGTCGGCGGCGTCGGCGTGGGAGATGGCGATCAAGGCCGCGCTCGGCAAGCTGTCCGCCCCGGACGACCTCGCCGCGGAGCTGGCCCACCACGGCTTCGAGCCGCTGCCGATCACCGTCGAGGACGGCCTGGCGGCCGGCCGCCTGCCGCGTCACCACGAGGACCCGTTCGACCGCATGCTCATCGCTCAGGCCGCGCGGCGGCGGCTGGTGGTCGTCACCGCGGACCGTCGCTTCGGCGACTACGACGTGCCGGTGCTCGGGTAGGGCGGCCCCGCAGCGCCCTAGTTGACATAATGTGCATTATCGGCGGTTGATATCGAGCGGACCGGGAGGGCTGGAGCACTGGCTGGCCCGCCCGTCGTCACCCGTCCAGTCGGCCGGCTGTCGACGTCCACGGGTCGGCGCGTCCGGGCCGTCGCCGGTCCGGGTTCCCCGCGGCGTCGCGGCCCGTGGCGCCCCGGTGCACGTCAGCTTCGGCGTGTGCACGTCGGCTCCGGCGGGCGGCGTCGGCGGCCGGCCGCTGTGCTGCTCGTCCCGGCGGCGCCCGCGATGATCATGACCGGCGCGACGGCGCCCGGCGCCACCGGCCGCCTCCCGGGCTCTCCGGCGCCTCGACCCCCTGCCCGAGACGCCCGCCGCCACCCCTTCCCCGACCCGCAGACCCACCCATCATTGCGTCACAGTGACGCAATGATGGGTGGGTCTGCGGTCTCGACGGGCGGTGTCCCCGGGTGCTGCATAGGGTCGGAGACATGCAACTCCGACGCCCGATCGCCGCACTGTTGACCGCCCTGGCGCTCTTCGGAGGCGGTGCGACGATGACCGCCTGCCAGGCATCCGGGCAGGACCAGCGGGACGGCACCACCGACGACGAGAGCGTCAACACCGAGACCAACGACGAGTCCGACGAGTCCCAGGACAACGTGCCCGACCTCAGCGACCCCGAGGACGGTGCCGAACAGGGCGAGGGCAACGAGGAGGAGGACGGCTGACGAGCCGTCGACGTCAGCCGGCGCGCTCGGTGACCCAGAGCCGGTCGAGCCGGCCGGTGGAGCGCACGAGGTCGGACAGCGAGCGTTCCAGCTCGGCCTTGGTGGGCCGCTCGGTCAGCAGGGTCTGCACGTCCTCCAGGGCGCAGCGCAGCTGGTAGAGCCGGTCCTGCAGGCCGTCGAGCTCGGCCCGGGTCACGAGGACGACGTCGCCGGACAGGCCGGCCTTCGCCGTCGCCGACCGCTGCTCGTAGGCCCGCTGCCGGCACGCCTGGCCGCAGTACTGCCGCGGGCGGCCCACCGAGCCCTGCTGCGGGAGCACTCGGCGGCACCAGCCGCAGCGGCGTTCGGCTCCGCTCCCCTGCCGGGGGCTGGGGAGCCCGGTGCCGGTCGTCGCCTCCTCGTCGGTCACCTGGGTGGTGTGCTGCTTGGCCACGGTGCGCACGGTAGACGGCACCACCGACAGCACGGAGGGACACGCCCGACACGCGGGGTGGGAGGAACGCCGTGGCCGAGGACGGGACGAACGGGTTCGACGCGGTGACCGTGGAGGCCCTGCGCGCCGCCGGCGGGCTGAAGTGGTCGGCCTACGGGACGGCGCTGGGGGCCTTCGTCGCCGAGATGGACTTCGGGACCGCGCCGGCGGTGCGCCGGGTGCTGCACGAGGCCGTCGACCGCGGCGCCCTGGGCTACCTGACCCCGCAGGCGACGGCCGCGATGGCCCGGGCGTGCGCGGACTGGTACCGGACCCGCCACGGCTGGTCGCCGCCGCCGGAGTGGATCACGCCGCTGTCCGACGTCATCGCCGGGCTGCAGGCGGCCGTCGAGCACTTCACCCCACCCGGCGGCGCCGTCGTCCTGCCCACGCCGGCCTACATGCCGTTCCTGACGGTGCCCGGGCTGCTCGGCCGGCGGCTGGTCCAGGTGCCGATGGTGCAGCGGGACGGGGTGGCCACCTACGACCTCGACGGCATCGCGGCCGCCTGCGCCGGCGGTGGGGCGCTGGTGGTGCACACCAACCCGCACAACCCGACCGGCCGCGTCTTCACCGCAGCCGAGCAGCGCGCCCTGGCCGACGTCGTGGAGGCGGCCGGTGCCCGGGTGTTCGCCGACGAGATCCACGCCCCGCTGGTGTACCCGGGCGCGGTGCACCGCCCGTACGCGTCGCTGTCGGAGGCGACCGCGGCGCACACGATCACCGCGACGTCGGCGTCCAAGGCGTGGAACCTGCCCGGTCTCAAGGCCGCCCAGCTGCTGCTGTCCAACGAGGCCGACGCCGCGCACTGGGCCCGGGTCGGCTTCTTCGGCGTGCACGGCGCCTCGACCCTCGGCGTCCTCGCCGCCACCGCCGCCTACACCGAGGGCGGGCCGTGGCTGGCCGGGGTCCTGGCCTACCTCGACGGCAACCGGCGACGGCTCGAGCAGCTGCTGGCCGGGCTCCTCCCCCGGGTGCGGTGGACCCCACCGCAGGGCACCTACCTCGCCTGGCTGGACTGCCGGGCCCTGGCCCTGCCGACCTCGCCGGGCGCCTTCTTCCTCGAGCGGGCCGGGGTCGCCCTCGTCGACGGGCCGGAGTGCGGCGCGCCGGGCGCCGGGCACGTCCGGCTGAACCTGGCCACCCCGCGGCCGGTGCTGCAGACGATCGTCGAGCGCATGGCCGACGCCGTCGCCGGTCGGGCGCACGGTGCGGAGGGGACGGGTGGGGCCGGTGCACCGAGGCCCTGACCAGCCCGGCGACGCCCGGCGTTAGCGTGTCGGCGTGGTCCCCGCCCGGTACGCGTTCCTCGACGGGCCGACCCCGATCGCCATGGCCCACCGCGGCGGCGCGATCGAGCACCTGGAGAACTCCATGCCGGCGTTCGAGGCCTGCGTGGCCCTGGGCTACCGGTACCTGGAGACCGACGTCCGGGTGACCGCCGACGGCGTGCCGATCGTCTTCCACGACGCCGTCCTCGACCGGGTCACCGACCGCACCGGCCGGGTCGACCAGCTGCCCTGGGCGGAGGTCTCCGCCGCCCGCATCGGCGGGCGGGAGCCGATCCTGCGGCTGGAGGAGCTGCTCGGCGCCTGGCCCGACGTCCGCTTCAACCTCGACATCAAGGCCGCGGGGGTGCTGGCCCCCCTGGTGCGCACGGTGCGGCGACTGGGGGTGGAGGACCGCATCTGCCTCGGCTCGTTCTCCGACGCCCGGGTGGCCGCGGCCCGCCGGCTGTTCGGGCCCGCGGTGTGCACCGCGCTGGGCCCGCGCGGGGTGGCCGCGCTGCGGTTGTCCTCCTACTCCCCCCGCGCCGCCGGCCTGGTGCGCATCCAGGCCGGCTGCGCGCAGGTGCCGCTGCAGCTGGGGGGCCGGGCGCTGGTCGACGAGCGGTTCCTGGCCGCCGCCCACGCCCGCGGCCTGCAGGTGCACGTGTGGACGGTGAACACCGTGGAGGAGACGACGGCGATGCTGGACCTCGGCGTCGACGGGGTCATGACCGACCGGCCGGCGATGCTGCGCGAGCTGCTGGAGAAGCGCGGGCAGTGGACGCCGCGGTGAGCGGGCTGGGACGGCGGATCCGGCAGTGGCGGCCCCGGCCCCCGCGGCTGCCCGACGACGTCGCGCACCTGGTCGGCCCGGACGACCCGGAGTGGTTCGCCCGGGAGCTGGCGATCGCGGCGAGCCCGCCGTGGTGGTTCTGGCGGTTCGCCCTGCGGTGGTTGTCGTGGCTGCCCGGCGTGTTCGGCCGGCTGCAGGTCACCGGCTCCATCAGGGAGGACTGGCTGCGCGGCCCGCTGCTGCTGGCGGTCAACCACATCGGTGACTTCGACACGTTCGTCGTCGCGGTGGCGCTGCACCGGGCCGGCGTCACGCCGCGGTTCCTGGCCACCGGCGGCATCATGCGCTCACCGGTGGCCGGACCGCTGCTGGAGCGGGCCGGCGGCATCCGCGTCGACCGCGGCACCGACGTCGCCGCGCACGCGCTGACGGTGACCCGGGTGGCGCTGGCCCACGGCGGGCACGTCGTCGCCTATCCCGAGGGGCGGGTCGGGCTCTCCCCCGACGGCTGGCCCGAGCGCGGCCGCACCGGGCTGGCCCGCATGGCGCTGGCCGCCGACGTCCCGGTGATCCCGGTCAGCCAGTGGGGCGCGCACGAGGTGCTGCAGTACGCCAACGACTGGGGCAAGCTGCGCACCCTGCTGCGGGCGTTGTGGCGGCGGCCCGCGCTGCGGGTGCACATCGGCCCGCCGGTGTTCTTCGAGGACCTGCAGCCGGGCCGGGTGGGCGACGCCAACCGCGCCCGCACCCGCATCGCCGCCGCGATCACCCGCGGCCTGGTCCCGCTGCGGGCCGGGGAGCCGGCCGACCGCCCCGCCTACGTGGACCCGACCCGGCCGACGACGGCGACCGCGGCCTTCCCCGGCGGCATCGTCCCCGACGACATCCCGTGACCACCTCGTGCTGGACGGTCACGGGCCCGGCTGACACCCTGCGCCCGTGACGACGGCCGCCTCCCCGACCGCCCCCGCCGCCGAGCCGGCCCTGCGCCGCGAGCGGTTCGGGTGGTACTCCTACGACTGGGCGATGTCGGTGTTCAACACCAGCGTCACCACCGTCTTCCTCGGCCCCTACCTGACCTCGGTGGCCGAGGAGGCCGCCGGCCCCGACGGCCGGCTGGGCGTGCTGGGGCTGTCCATCCCGCCGGGCAGCTGGTTCTCCTACGTCCTGTCGCTGTCGGTCGTGCTGCAGGTGCTGGTGCTGCCGCTGACCGGCGCGGTGGCCGACCGGACCGGCGCCAAGCGGCAGCTGCTCGCCGGGTTCGCCGCGCTGGGCGCGGTGGCCACCACTGGCCTGTTCTTCGTCGCCGACGGCCGCTACCTGCTGGGGGCGCTGCTGTTCGTCGTGGCCAACATCAGCTTCGGCGCGGCCACGGTCGTCTACTACTCGTGGCTGCCCGACCTGGCCGGGCCCGACGAGCGCGACGCGGTGTCCAGCCGCGGCTGGGCCTTCGGCTACGTCGGCGGGGCGCTGCTGCTCGCCGTCCACCTGGGGCTGGTGCTGGGGGCGCCGTCCCTGGGGCTGACCACCGGCGAGGCCGTCCGGATCTGCCTGGCCACCGCTGGGCTGTGGTGGGGGGCCTTCACCGTCTTCACGGTGTCGCGGCTGCGCAACCGGCCGGTCCGGGAGTCCGCCGCGGCCTCGCGCAGCGGCTTCCGGCAGCTGGCCACCACCCTGCGCGAGATGCGGGCGTTCCCGCTGACCCTGTGGTTCCTCGGCGCCTACCTGCTGTTCAACGACGGCGTCCAGACCGTCATCGCGCTGTCGGCCACCTACGCCACCGAGGAGCTGGGCCTGGACCAGTCGGTCCTCACCGGCGCCATCCTCATGGTGCAGGTGGTGGCGATCGCCGGCGCGCTGGGGCTGGGCCGGCTGGCCGCCCGGTACGGCGCCCAGCGGGTCGTGCTGGGCAGCCTGGTGGCCTGGATCGGTGTGCTGCTGGCCGCCTTCTTCCTCCAGGAGGGGGCGGTCGCGCAGTTCTACGCCCTCGCCGCGGTGATCGGCCTGGTGCAGGGCGGCACGCAGGCGCTGTCGCGGTCGCTGTTCAGCCAGCTGATCCCGGCCGGCAAGGAGGCCGAGTACTACGGCTTCTACGAGATCAGCGACCGGGGCACCAGCTGGCTGGGACCGCTGGCGTTCGGCCTGACCTACCAGCTGACCGGCTCCTACCGGTACGCGATCGTCAGCCTGGTCGTGTTCTTCGTGGCCGGGTTCGTGGCCCTGGCCGCGCTGCCCGTCCGCCGCGCCGTCCTCGCGGCCGGCAACACCCCTCCGGAGCGCCTGTGAGTCCCCTGCCCGACCTCGATGCCGGCACCGAGCGGCGGGCGGCGGTGGTCCCGGTGGCCGGTGACCGCCGCCGGCACCCGGCCCCGGCGCACCTGCGGTTCTTCCACGGGCCCATGGACTGCGGGAAGTCGACGCTGGCGTTGCAGGTGGACCACAACCACAGCCGGCAGGGACGCCGCGGGCTGCTGCTCACCCAGGGTGACCGGTCGGCGCGGCCGCTGATCAGCTCCCGGGTGGGGCTGTGCCGGGAGGCGATCGAGGTGGGGCCGGCCACCGACCTGCGGCTGTTGGTCCGCGCGCACTGGGCCGAGGGCCACCGGGTGGACTACCTGATCGTCGACGAGGCCCAGTTCCTCACCGCGGCGCAGGTCGACCAGCTCGCCGAGCTCGTCGACGACTCGCACGTCGACGTCTACGCCTTCGGGCTGACCACCGACTTCCGCGCCCGGCTGTTCCCCGGCACCCAGCGGCTGCTGGAGGTCGCCGACGACGTGCAGCGCATCCAGGTGGAGGTGCTGTGCTGGTGCGGGCTGCCCGGGCTGCTCAACGCCCGGGTGGTGGACGGCGCGATGGTGCGGGAGGGCGAGACCGTCGTCGTCGCCGACACTGCGCCCACCCCGGCGCCGGACGACGCCGGCCCCGAGCCCGAGGTGCACTACCAGGTGCTGTGCCGGCGCCACCACGTGCTGGGCCAGCTGGGGCCCGCCGCGGTGGGCCCGGGGCAGCTCGCCCTCCCCTGACCTCACCCCTCGGGGGGTGGGCGGCGGCGGGTTTACCACCCCATGCGATGATTGTGAACCGACTCAGCGGAATCTCTCCGCGAAATCCGTCGTTGGTTCTTTCGACCCCGTCATCCGGTGGGTATCCCCGCCTGCGACGACGAGATCCGACCGACACCACCAGCACGAGAGGACGGTGTGCCATGGGCGAGCGTTCCCTGCGGGGCAGCCGACTGGGCAGCGTGAGCTACGAGACCGAGCGGAACACCGCGCCGATCGAGCGTCAGTACGCGGAGTACCGGTGCCCTTCGGGTCACCTGTTCACCGTGCCCTTCGCTGACGACGCCGAGCTCCCCGACACCTGGGAGTGCAAGTTCGACGGCTCCGCGGCCAAGCTGGTCGGTGGCGCCGAGCCCGCGCCCAAGAAGGTCAAGCCCCCGCGGACCCACTGGGACATGCTGCTCGAGCGCCGTTCGGTGGAGGACCTCGAGGAGGTCCTGGCCGAGCGCCTCGAGGTGCTGCGCGGCCGGCGGACCCGCGCCAGCTGAGAGAGGGACCCCGCCTCGCTGCGGGCGGGTCGACGGCACGGACGGCCCCGGTGGGAGATCCCACCGGGGCCGTTCCGCGTCCGGGGTGCGGCCGGCGGCGGCAGAGACGTCGGTCCGCGGACCGGCCCGTCCTACCGCGTGCCGGGCCGGGGGCGGTCCTCGGCGACGACCTCGCCCTCGATGACCAGCGGCCGCCCGGCGCGTGGCCCGGCGTGCGGCACCCCCTCGGCGCGGCGGCTGCGCACCCGCACCGGGCCGCGCAGCTCGGCCGGCAGGCGGGTGACCAGCACCCGGGCGAGGGCGCCGCGCACCAGGAAGCGGGTCGGCGGCAGCAGGCACAGCAGGCCGAGGACGTCGCCGAGGAAGCCGGGCAGGACCATGAGCAGCCCGCCGACCGCGATCAGCCCGGCGTCGCCCAGGGCGCGGCCGGAGGGGCGGCGTTCCCGGGCCCGGTCGCGCAGCTCGGTGAGTGCCCGGGTGCCCTGCCGGGCCAGCAGCGCCCAGCCCAGGGCGCTGGTGGCCAGGGTGGCCAGCAGCGTCCAGCCGACGCCGATCCACCCGGCGACCAGCACGAAGACGACCAGCTCGGCCAGGGCCAGCAGCCCGGCTGCGATCCGCACGCGGCGACCCACGGTTCTCCTCGCTCCGCCCGGGCCGGCGGTCCCGGCCCGCCTACCGGGCCGTGCGCGACCGCCCGCCACCGCGGACCCGTCCCGGTACGGGGCGGGAGACCCGGCCCGGCAGCCGATCGGCCAGCCGGTCCTGCAGCCCCCACCAGGTGACCCGTACCAATGCCTCTGCAACGATCGAGCCGCTCATCTTGCTCCTGCCGAACCGGCGTTCGGTGAAGGTGATCGGGACCTCGACCACGCGGGCGCCGGCGCGCACGGCCCGCCAGGCCCAGTCGACCTGGAAGCAGTACCCCTGGCTGGCGACGTCCCCGAACGGCAGCCGGTCCACCAGGTCCCCGCGCACGGCCCGGTAGCCGCCGGTGGCGTCGGCCAGCGGCAGGCGCAGCGCCCACCGGGTCCACAGGTTGCCCGCCCGCGACAGCAGCAGCCGGTGCACCGGCCAGTCCTCCACCCGGCCCCCGGCCACGTACCGGGAGCCCAGCGCCAGGTCCGCGTCGGCCAGGGCGGCGAGCAGGTCCGGCAGCTGCTCGGGGTGGTGGGAGCCGTCGGCGTCCATCTCGACCAGCACCGGGTAGCCGCGGGCCCGCCCCCAGCGGAAGCCGGCGACGTAGGCCGGGCCCAGCCCCGCCTTCGCCGTCCGGCGCAGCACGTGCACCCGCGGGTCCAGGGCGGCGAGCTTCTCGGCGAGCTCCCCGGTGCCGTCGGGAGAGCCGTCGTCGACCACGAGGGCGTGCGCGTCGGGGACGGCACGGTGCAGCCGCTCGAGGATCGGCTCGAGGTTGTCCACCTCGTCGTAGGTCGGGACGACGACCAGCACCGGGCTCACGGCGCCCCCCGGGCGGCCCGGCGCCGCGCCAGGCCCGGGACGACGACGGCCAGCACCGCACCGGCGCCGAGGGCGGTGAGCGCCCACTCCGGCGCCGCGCCCAGGCGCTCGGCCAGCGTGGTGGAGTCCCGCTGGGCGACGTCCTCGACGAAGACGGCCGGCTCGAACAGCTCCGAGCGGGCCGCCAGGGAGCCGTCGGGCGCCACGACCGCGGAGATGCCGCTGGTGGCCGCGACGACCACGGTGCGGCCGAACTCGACCGCCCGCAGCCGGCTGGCGGCCAGCTGCTGCTCGCTCTCGTCGGTGTAGCCGAAGGTGGCGTTGTTGGTCTGGACGACGATCATCCCGGCGCCGGCCTCGACGACGTCGCGCACCAGCCCGTCGTAGACGACCTCGAAGCAGATGACGTCGCCGACCCGCGCCGGCCCCATCTCCAGCACGCCGACCTCGGTGCCGTGCACGAAGTCCCGGCGCACCAGGTCGACCTTGTCGCTGAAGAAGCGGAAGAAGTCACGGGCGGGCACGTACTCGGCCAGCGGCACCGGGTGGCGCTTGACGTAGGTGTCGCCCGGGCCGTCCCGGGGGTCCCAGACGATCCCGGTGTTGCTGATGAACCGGCCCGGCCCGTCCACGACGGCGCCGACGAGGACCGGCGCGCCGATCGCCTCGGCGGCCCGGCTGATCTGCCGGGCGGCGTCGGCGTTGCGGTAGGGGTCGATGTCGGAGCTGTTCTCCGGCCAGATGACCGCGTCCGGTCGCGGCTGCTGCCCCGCGGCCACCGCCTCGGCCAGCTCGAGGGTGCGGGCGACGTGGTTGTCCAGGACCGCCCGTCGCCGCTCGTTGAACTCCAGGCCGGGCTGGGGCACGTCGCCCTGGATGACCGCGACGGTGGCCGTGGGCCCGCCCTCGGTGAGCGACGGCCCGGGCAGCGGCAGCCACGCCAGCCCGCCGAGCAGGGGCACCGCGACCGCGCCGGCCGCGGCGAGGGCGGCGGCGCGGCGGCGCCGGCGCAGCGCCAGCAGGGCCGCGGCCAGCAGCGTGCCGGTGAGGGCGACGGCGAAGGAGACCAGCGGCACGCCGCCGTAGGCGGCCAGGGACAGGAACGGCCCCTCGGTCTGGCTCAGGCCCAGCCGGCCCCAGGGGAACCCGCCCAGCACGAACCGGCCGCGCAGCGCCTCGTCGGCCACCCACAGCGCCGCGCCCCACAGCGGCCACAGCGGCAGGCGTGAGGTGGCCGCCGCCGCGGCGCCCAGCAGCGCCAGGTGCACCGCCTCCCAGCCGGCCAGCGCCAGCCAGGGGAAGGCGCCGACGTAGATGCCGCTCCACGACAGCAGCGGGGCGAAGAAGGCCAGCCCGAACACCAGTCCCAGCCACGCCCCGCCGCGGGCCCGCTGTCCCCGGACGGCCAGCGCCAGGGCCGCCGGGCCGAGCGGGGCGAGGGCCCAGAGGCCGTACCCGGGGAAGGCGAGCAGGAGCAGGAGGCCGCCGGCGGCGGCCAGCAGGGTGCGCCACGGCCGGCGGCGCCGGGCACCGCGGCCCGGCGTGGGGTGCGGTGCGCCGGACGGCCGCTCCAGCGTGTCCGGGGCTGCACCCACCGTCGCCTCCCGTGCACCCCGGCGCTCCCGCGCGCGACCCGCCCCGCGCCGGTCGGACGGGGCCTGCGACCACCGGCGCGCGCCGGTCGGTCGCAGCCCAGCATCCCATCCCGGAGCCGTTCCCCGGCCGCCCGCCGCGACGGGCGTGGTCCGCTGCCGCACGCCGGGCCGGCTCGCCGGATCCCGGGGCGCCGGGGAGGGCCCGCTACGGCGTGGCGGGCCCGGGGACGACGAGGGTGGCGGTGGCCTCGACGACGGTCTGCGGCGGCTGCAGCACCCGCGCCGCGGACGGGCCCCGCCCGGGCTCGGCGCGCGCCGTGACGCGGGCGGTGCAGCGCAGCTCGCGGCTGCGCCGCCCGATCCGCACCACCTCCGCGGTGGCCTCCAGGACGTCGCCGGCGTGCACCGGCCCGAGGAAGCGGACCTCGGTGTAGCCGGCCAGCAGCCCCTCGTCGCCGTCCATGACGATGGCGACCTCGGTGGCGACGTCCCCGAACAGGCCCAGGGTGTAGGCGCCGTCGACCAGCGACCCGCCGTAGTGGGCGTGCGCGTGCGGCACGTAGCGGCGGTGGGTGACGGTCAGGCCGAGGCGGTCGTCGGTCACGAGGGCGCTCCTGCGGGGACGAGGGCGGACACGAGGTAGCTGGCGACCTCGCCGGGGGTGGTGCCCCGGCCGAAGACCTTGTCGACACCGAGGTCGGCGGCCATCGCGGGGTCGAAGCGCGGGCCGCCGACCACCAGCAGCGGGCGGGACCCCCCCATCGCCTCGCGGAACGCGGCGGCCAGCTCGCGGGTGTTGCGCAGGTGCGCGTCGCGCTGGGTGACCACCTGGGAGACCAGGACGGCGTCGGCCCGCTCGGCCCGCGCCCGGGTGACCAGCTCCGGGACGGCGACCTGCGCGCCCAGGTTGGTGACGGCGAACTCGCGGTGGTACTCCAGGCCCTTCTCCCCCGCGAAGCCCTTGAGGTTGAGGATCGCGTCGATGCCGACGGTGTGCGCGTCGGTGCCGATGCAGGCGCCGAGGACGACGAGCTTGCGGCGCAGCCCGGTGCGGATCGCGGTGTCGACCTCGGCCGGGGTCAGCAGCGGGTAGGCCCGCTCCTCGACCTGCACGGCGTCGAGGTCGACGAGGTGCCGGGTGCTGCCGTAGACGACGAAGAAGGTGAACCCCTCCCCCATCCCGTGGCTGTGCACGACCATCGCCGGGGCCAGGCCCATCTTCTGCGCCAGCTGCAGCGCCGCGCCGTCCGCCCGCGGGCCGGGGGCCACCGGCAGGGTGAACGACAGCTGCACCATCCCGTCGCCGGTGGTGTCCCCGTACGGGCGCACGATCCGGCCGTCGTGGCCACTACGGCCGGTCTCAGGCACGCGCCGCCTCCCGCTCCAGCAGCTCCAGGGCCGGGTTGTACGCCTCCGGGCCCAGCCGCACGACGCCGTCCAGGCCCCGGCCGCGGTCCGGCGGGCGCCGGGTGATGCCGAAGGTGCCGTCGGCGATGGCCTGCAGCAGGCCCTCGTCGGCGATCCGCTCCAGCAGCCGCACCGCCTCGCCGAGCACGGTGTGCGCGCGGCGGTCGATGAACCCGCCCCGCGGTGGCGCGAAGTCCTCGACCAGGCCGCCGGCGGCGTCCAGGACGTAGCGCACGTTGCGCAGGGCCAGGTCGCGGTCGGACAGCCACGGGGTGACCACGGCCTCGGTCATCATCCCGACCAGCAGGATGCCCTGGCCGGTGAGCGCCCCGGCCAGGTTGAAGAAGCCGTCGAGCAGGTAGCCGCGGAACACGTCGCCGGTCATGTGCTTGGTCGGCGGCATCCACTTCAGCGGCGCGTCAGGGAACAGCGCCCGGGCCAGCAGCGCGTGGGCCAGCTCCAGCCGGAAGGACTCCCGCCGGTCGGGGTCGATCTCGAAGGCGTGGCCCAGGCCCAGCTGCCAGTCCGCCAGCCCGGCCTCGTGCGCCAGGGTCTCGTTGAGCAGCTGGCTGACGGTGACGGTGTGCGCCTCGTCCACGGCGTCGGCGGTGGTGAGGTAGTTGTCCTCGCCGGTGTTGATGATGATCCCGGCGCGGGCGTGCACCATCCGGCTGAACCGCTGGTCGACGAAGGTCCGCTGCGGGTTGATGTCGCGGAAGAGGATCCCGTACATCGCGTCGTTGAGCATCATGTCCAGCCGCTCCAGCCCGGCCAGGACGGCGATCTCGGGCATGCACAGGCCCGACGCGTAGTTGGTCAGCCGCACGTAGCGGCCCAGCTCCGCCCCGACGTCGTCCAGGGCGGCCCGCATCAGCCGGAAGTTCTCCTGGGTGGCGTAGGTGCCGGCGTAGCCGGTGCGGGTGGCGCCGTCGGGCACGTAGTCCAGCAGCGACTGGCCGGTGGAGCGGATGACGGCGATGACGTCGGCGCCGGCGCGGGCGGCGGCCTGGGCCTGCGGGATGTCCTCGTGGATGTCGCCGGTGGCCACGATCAGGTAGATCCACGGCCGCCGCGGCGGGTCCCCGAGCCGGGCGACGAGCTCCTCCCGTCGGGCGCGCTGGGCGTCGATCCGCGCGATGCCGGCGGCGACGGCGTCCCGCGCGGCGTCCCGGGCCCGCTCGGCGGCGGCGCCGGCGGGCACGGTGAACCGCGCCGTCCCGGCCCCCACCTGCTCGGCCAGGTCGGCCAGGGTGCCGCCGCCGGCCAGCGCGTGCCAGACCGGCAGCGCGACGCCGGCCTCCAGGCCCACCTGCTCCCGGACGGCGTCCACCACCCGGTTCACCCACGGCACCCGGTCGGTGGCCGCGCCGTCCCCGGTGACCGGGTCGGTGCCGGTGAGCCCGGCCAGCCGCAGCACGGCCCGCTCCACGGAGACGGTGGTGTGCCGGCGGGCGAGGTCGACCACCGGCTGCGCCGCGCGGACGGCGAGCTCCCGCGCCCGCGCCACCAGCGCCGGGTCCAGCTCCAGCACGCTCATGTCCCCTCCCCGATCGCGGGGACGGCCGCCCCCGCCCTCATCGCGGCTCCCCGACCGGTACGCCGTCGACCAGCAGCAGCCGGCAGGGGGGGGGGGGGGGGGGGGGGGGGGGGGGGGGGGGGGGGGGGGGGGGGTGGGGGGGGGGGGGGGGGGGCGGGGGGCGCGCGGGGCCGCGGGGCGGCGGGG
>NZ_JBJGZS010000033.1:0-44446 GCF_054050635.1 Geodermatophilus sp. SYSU D00079
CGCGCGCCCCCCCCGCCCCCCCCCGCCCCCCCGCCCCCCCCCCCCCCCCCCCCCCCCCCCCCCCCCCCCCCCCCCCCCCCCCCCCCCCCCCCCCCGCCGCCCCCCCCCCGCCCCCCCCCCCCCCCCCCCCCCCCCCCCCCCCCCCCCCGGACCGTTGCCTCCCCGCGGGAGGGCGAGGAGGCTCACGTCCGCGGCGACGCCGCAGGGGCGCCGCCGCCTCCGGAGAGGAGTGGTGGCATGTACGCCCGAACGACCACCGTCCGCGGCAACCCGGGGGCGATCGACGAGGCGACCGCCTACATGCGCGACGAGGTGATGCCGAGGGTCCAGCAGATGGAGGGCTGCATCGGCCTGTCCATGCTCGCCGACCGGGACTCCGGTCGCTGCATCGTCACCAGCGCCTGGCAGAGCGAGGAGGCGATGCGGGCCACCATGGACCGGGTGGGACCCATGCGGGACCGCGCCAGTCAGATCCTCGGCGGCCAGCCGGAGGTGCAGACCTGGGAGATCGCCGTCCTGCACCGCGCGCACCAGGCCCCCGACGGGGCCTGCACCCGGGTCACCTGGAGCCGCACCGACCCGTCGAACGTGGAGCGGGTCGTCGACGCCTACAAGATGAGCCTGCTGCCCCGGCTGGAGGACATGGACGGCTTCTGCAGCGCCAGCCTGATGATGGACCGGCGGGAGGGCCGCGGCGCCGGCGCGGTCACCTACGCCGACCGGGCCACGATGGAGCAGTCACGCACCAACGCGACGGCGGTCCGGGAGGAGTTCGCCGCCGCGATGGGCGCGCAGATCCTCGAGGTGGCCGAGTTCGAGCTGGTCCTGCACCACCTGCGCGTCCCCGAGACCGTCTGAGGGAAGCCCTCGCAGGCCCGGGACGGGCCGCAGCGGGGCGGGGGCCGCCGGCCCCCGCCCCGCTCGACTACACGACGCGGGTGAGGGCGGGCCAGAGGCCCTCGGGGCCGTCGGCCAGCAGCCCGACCCCCAGCACCGTGGACCAGGTGAGCTCCGAGCCGGCCTCGTCCCGCCACGACCACAGGCGCCGCGTGAGGTGGTGCAGCGCGTGCTCCTGGGTGAAGCCGATCGCCCCGTGCACCTGGTGTGCCAGCCGGGCCACCACCTCGACCGCCGCACCGGCCCGCACCTTCGCCGCCGCGGCCGCCAGGACGACGTCCTGCCCGCGCGCCAGCGCCTGGACGGCGGCGTCGGTCAGTGCGGTGACCGCGGTGACCTCCCCAGCCATCTCCGCCAGCTCCATCTGGACGGCCTGGAACCGCGCGATCGGCCGGCCGAACTGCTCCCGCTCGCCGGCGTACCGCACCGTCATGTCCAGCACCCGCTCCAGCGCCGCGGACAGCTGCACCGCCCGCGCCAGCGCGAACCGGGCTCGGACCTCCGCCGCCCGCGCCGGGGTCAGCAGCGCGCCACTGGCCGGCGCGCCCCCCAGCACCAGCGACCCGCGCGGCTCCCCCGCCAGGTTGGCCGCCTCGCTGGTCGCCAGCCCCTCGGCGTCCACCAGGGCCAGGACGGCGCCCTCGATGCCCGCCGGTGCCGCCGCGAGGACCGCGACGTGTCGCGCCACCCCCGACCAGGCGACGTCGGTGGTCGTGCCGGTGAGCGTCCAGCGCCCCGGCCCGTCGCCGTCGTCGACCGGCTCGGCGTGCACCACCCCGCCCGTGGCGATGGTCAGCGGCTCCTCCGGCGCGGGCAGGTCCAGGCCGACGGCGAGCAGCGCGGGGCCGGCCACGAGCAGCTGCTCGGCCACCGGCACCGCGGCCGCGCCGGCGGCCAGCGTGCGCACCACCGCGACCGCGTCGGCCACCTCGCCGCCGGAGCCACCGGCCTCCTCGGGCAGCCCGACGCCGGTCAGCCCCGCGTCGGCCAGGTCGGTCCACAGGGCGGCGTCCCACGGCCGGTCGGCGGACAGCGCGAACGGCTCGTGCCGCGCGAGGATGTCCCGGACGGTCGCGACCACCAGGTCCTGCTCGCTCACCGCAGCCCCAGCCCGCGCGCCACGATCCCGCGCAGGATCTCGTTGGTCCCGCCGCGCAGCGTGTACCCCGGGGCGTGCAGCTGCGCCTCGGCCAGCGCCCGGCCCAGCGGGTCCGGCGAGTCCAGCGACGGGACCACCTCCACCACCCGGCGGATCTCGTCGATGACGTCGGCCTCGAACGTCGTCCCCACGTCCTTGACCAGCGCCGCGGGGATGTCGGGCAGCTCCCCGCGGTCCAGCGCCGCCGCGATGCGCAGGGACAGCTGCCGCAGCGCCAGCAGCCGCGCCGACAGCCGGCCGAGGGTGGCCTGCTGCGCGGCGTCCCCGGAGTCGCAGGCGCGGCGGGCGAACTCGGCGAGCAGCGGGTAGGTCGACAGGAACCGCTCCGGCCCGGACCGCTCGAACGCCAGCTCCGCGGTCACCTGGTGCCAGCCCGCGCCCTCCTCGCCGAGCAGCATGTCGCCGGGGACGACGACGTCGTCGAACACCACCTCGTTGAAGTGGTGCCCGCCGTCGAGGATGCGGATCGGGTTGACCGTGATGCCGGGCAGCGAGAGGTCGACCAGCAGCTGGGAGAGCCCCGCGTGCCGGTTCGCCGGGTCCGCGGGCGAGGTGCGCACCAGCACGATCCCGTAGTGGGAGAGGTGCGCGTTCGACGTCCACACCTTGGCGCCGGTGACCACCCAGTCGCCGTCGGCGTCGCGGGTGGCGCGGGTGCGGATGGAGGCGAGGTCGGAGCCGGAGTCCGGCTCGCTCATGCCGATGACGAAGAAGCACTCCCCCGCGGCGATCCGCGGCAGGATCGCCTGCCGCTGCGCCTCGGTGCCGTAGCGCAGCAGGTTGGGCCCCGACTGCCGGTCGGCGATCCAGTGCGCCGCCACCGGCGCCCCGGCCGCGAGCAGCTCCTCGGTGACCGCGTACCGCTCCATCGCCGAGCGCTCGTGCCCGCCGTAGCGCCGCGGCCACGTCATGCCCAGCCAGCCGCGCTCGCCGAGCTTCCGGGAGAACGCCGGGTCGACGCCGGACAGCCAGGTGTCGACGTGCGTGGTGAACGTGCCCGCGGCCAGCTCGGCGGCGAGGAACTCCCGCACCTCCGCGCGCACCCGTTCGGCGGCCTCGGACGGCGGCGCGGGCGCCAGGCCCAGCGAGCTGCTCATGCGGTCGTCCCCCCACGTCGGTGTGGTGCTTCCCGACGTCGGTTCTACAGGGCGCCGCCGGCGACGGCCTCCCCGGCCGCGGTCACTCGGTCGTGGCGTCGTCCTCGGGGTCGGGGGCGCGGGTGAGCTGGCGCAGCTCGGAGACGACGTCCCCGGCCACCGTGGCCAGCGAGCTCACCGCGCCGGTCACCAGGCGCCGCATCCCGCCGCCGTCCAGCCCGATGAGCGCGCCGAAGCCGGCCGCGACGTCCACCCCGGGGAACGCCGTCGACTCGACCTGCGGGTGCCCGTCGGCCAGCTCGGGCGACCAGCGCATCGCGTCACCGGACATCGTGATGTCACCGGTGGCGCCGTCGATGGCGTCCGTCACCGGGTTCGGGGAACGTTCCATGGCCGCCTCCCGCGCCGCACGTGCCCTCCCGCGATGGTCGCGCGCCGGTGGCGTCCCGCGCTAGGGCAGCCGCGTGATCGCCAGGAGCGCCACGTCGTCGGCGCGGCCGCCAGCGGCGAGGTCGCCGAGCAGCCGGTCGCACAGCCGGTCGGGGTCGGCCGTGTCCGCCCGGGCCGCCACCTCCAGCAGCGCGTCGAGGCCGACGTCGAGGTCCGCGTCGCGGCTCTCCACCAGCCCGTCGGTGTAGAGCAGCAGCGTCGCCCCCGGCGGCAGCACGCCGGCCCACTCCGCCGCCGGCGCGGGCGCCGGAGGCGCCCCGAGCATCCGGCTCGGGCGGACGTCGAGCAGCTCGGCGTGCCCGCCGGAGACCAGCAGCGGTGGCAGGTGCCCGGCCGAGGCGATGCGCAGCTGGCCGGTGGCCGGGTCGAGCGCGGCGAACAGCGCCGTCGCCATCCGCTGCAACCCCAGCAGCGACCACCCGGCCTGCAGCCGGTCGATGACCGCGCTCGGCGGCGGCCGGTCGGCCAGCAGCGCGCGGTAGACGCTGCGCAGCTGCCCCATGACCGCGGCGGCGGTGATGTCGTGGCCGACGACGTCGCCGACGGCCAGCCCCACCTCGCTGCCCGGCAGCGGGACGACGTCGTAGAAGTCGCCGCCGACGTCGGCGCCCTGGCTGGCCGCCAGGTACCGGACGGCGAGCGCGAGCCCGGGCACCGACGGCGGGACCGGCGGCAGCAGGTTGCGCTGCAGCGTGTGCGACGTCTGCGCCTCCCGCTCGAAGCGCTGGGCCTTGTCCACGACCAGCGACACCTGCAGCGCCAGCTGCTCGGCCACCTCGACGTCGGCGGCGGTGAACGGCCCGCGCCGGCGGTCGGCGGCGAGGGTCAGCACGCCCAACGCCCGCCCCTCCGCCATCAGCGGCACGCAGACCAGGGCCCTCAGGTCCAGCGACCGGGCGATCTCCAGGTGCCGCTCGTCGCCGGTGATCTCGGCCAGGAACCGGTCGGTGACCTCCCGGACCCACACCGTCCGACCCTCGGTCATCGCCCGCACGCTCGGGTGCGGGGTGCTGCGGTGCGGCAGGTGGCGCTCCTGCAGCTCGGCGACCTCGGCCTGCCGCCGGGGGTCGCCGTGCCGTGCCGCGGGCCGGACCAGGCCGTGCTCGGTGGCGAGGTCGATGACGCACAGGTCGGCCAGCCGGGGCACGGCCAGCTCGGCCAGCCGCTCGGCGGTCTCGGCGACCCCGACGGTGGAGGCCATCAGGCGGGCGGCGTCGAGGAGGAACGCCGAACGCCCCGCCTGCCGGGCCGTCTCCTCGTACAGTCGGGCCCGCTCCAGCGCCTGCCCCGTCTGCCGGCCGATCGTGTCCAGCAGGTCCGTGTCGGCCTGGGACAGCGACCCGCGCCGGCCCGGCTCGGTGAGCTCGATGAGCTCGCTGTCCCCGAGCGCACCGAGCAGCAGGACCAGCGCCCCGAGGTGCCGGCTGTCGGCGTTCACCGCCACGACGACCAGCGCCTCCTGGCCGGCGTCGTCCATGGCGCGGGCGAGCTCGGGCCACACCGCGTGCAGGCCCGCGCCCAGCGGCACCGTGTGCACCCCGCCGCCGCGCACCAGCTCCGCTCCCCCGGCCGCGGCCGCACCCATCGCCTGCAGCAGGTCCTCGGGGATCCCGTCGCTGGCGACCAGCTCGACCGGCGGCACCGACGTCCCCGGGCGGTCGACCGCGCGCCGCTCGGCGGCCAGCCACAGCCCCGCGCCGCTGGCGCCGACCGCCTGCCGCGCCCGGGACACGACCACGTCGGCCACCTCCCGGGCGGTGGTCGCGGCGGCCAGCTCGGAGACGACCTGCTGCACCGTGTGCGACCGCGCCTCGGACTCCGCGGCCGCGCGCTGGGCGGCCAGCAGGGCGCGCTCGTACCGGCGGCGCGAGGTGGCCTCGAAGACCGTGGCCCGCAGCAGCACCGGCGCACCGGCGTCGTCGCGCACCTCGACGACGTTCACCAGGCACGGCAGCAGCGACCCGTCCCCGCGGACGACGTCGAGCGCCACCTCCCGCACCCCGCCCTGCATCCGCAGCAGGGGTGCCATGTGGGTCTCGTAGAACACCCGCCCGCCGATGCTGAGCAGCTCCTGGAGGCGGGTGCCGAGCAGCTCCCCGGCGTCCCGGCCGGTCCACTCGCAGAAGGTGCGGTTCACCTTGACCACCCGGCCGTCCGGGAGCATGGAGACGTAGCCGCACGGCGCGCTCTCGTAGAGGTCCGCGGGGTCCTCGTCGAGCAGCCGGTACAGCCCGGACGGGTGGTCGGGTCGCTTCGGCTCGCTGCGTTCGTCCATGGCCGCGGCTCAGCGGGAGAGGAAGGCCCGGATCGCCGCCGCGGTCTCCTCCGGCGCCGACAGGTGCGGGCAGTGCCCGGTCGCGGCCAGCTGGGTGAAGACGCTGCCGGGCACGTGCTCGTGCACGTAGCGGCCCACGACCTCCGGCGCGATCGCGTCCGCGGTGCACTGCAGCACCAGCGTCGGCACGGTGACACCGGGCAGGTCGGCGCGGTTGTCGGAGAGGAAGGTGACCCGGGCGAACTGGCGGGCGATGTCGGGGTCGGTGCGGCAGAAGCTGTTGGCCAGCTCCTCGGTGAGCTCCGGCCGGTCGGGGTTGCCCATGATCACGGGGGCCATGGCCTGCGACCAGCCGAGGTGGTTGCTGTCCAGCGACTCGAGCAGCCCGACGATGTCGGCGCGGGAGAAGCCGCCGGTGTAGTCACCGTCGTCGACGTAGCGCGGATTGGGGCCGACCATGACCAGCGCCCCGAACCGGCCGGGATCCTGCTGCGCGGCCAGGACGCCGATCATCGCGCTGACCGAGTGCCCCACGAACACGACGTCGGTGAGCTCCAGCTCCTGGCACAGCTCGACGACGTCGGCGGCGTACCCGCGCAGCGAGCCGTACTTCACCGGGTCGTAGGCGGTGAGGTCCGACCTCCCCGACCCCACGTGGTCGAAGAGGACGACGCTGTGGTCGACCTCGAACTCCCGGACGACGAACCGCCACATGGTCTGGTCACAGCCGTACCCGTGGGCGAAGACCATCGGGCGACCGCCGGGGACGCCGGTGACGCCGACCCGGTTGCGCGTGACCACACCCACCGGCTGACGGTATCCGGCCACGGGCCCCCGTGTCCCGGGCGCTCGCGCCGCGGGGCGGACCCCTCGGGCAGGCGGCGCGTCCGTCCCGCGACGGACGCGCCGTCCGCCCCGGGGTGGAGATCCTGCTGTCCCGGCCCGCACGGGACCGGAAACCCTGTCGTCCGGGACGGCGGGGTCCCTACGCTCCTCGCCGTCCCCGACGAGCCCGACGCTGACGAGGTGCCCCATGACCGCCGCCGCGGTCCTCTCCCGCCCCGCTCCCCCGACCGCCGCGGCAGCGGCGCCCACCCCCGCCCCGGGCACCCCCGGCCCGGCCGAGGCGCACCAGCGCGTGCTGCACCAGCTGGTCCGCCGTGAGCTGCACCTGCTGGCGGAGCTGGCCACCTGGGCACCGGCCGACGAGGCCGACCGCACCCGTGCCCTCACCCGGCACGCCGACCTCGTGGGCCGCCTGCTGCTGCAGCACCACGCGACGGAGCGGGACCGGTTGTGGCCGGCGCTGCTGCGGGCGCTGCCGGCCGACCGGTCCGCCGTGGCCCGGCGGCGGGTCGCCGAGTGGACGGCCCGGACGGCGGGCCTGGACTGCCGGCTGCGCGACCTGTCCACCGCCGCCCGCCAGTGGGTTGTCGCCGGCACCGGCGCGGCGCGGGACGCCTTCGCCGTCGCCTGCCGCGACCTCGCCGGCGCCGTCGACGCGCAGACCGCGGCGGAGGAGCGGGAGCTGCTGCCCCTCCTCGCCGAGCTCCCCGCCGGGGCGTGGGCGGCCATCGCCCGGACCGCGCGCTGCGGGCTGACCGGCCGCGAACGGCTGTTCGTCCTCGGCCTCGCGCTCGAGGACTCCTGCCCCGGCGACCGCGCCCGCCTGCTCGCGGGCGTCCCCCCGGTCACCCGCCTGGCGTGGCGGCTGGCCGGCCGGGGCCGCTACCGCGCCGCCGTCGTCCGGCTGCGGGGCGCGCCGCCCGCTCGCTGACCCGCGGTCAGTAGCGGGAGGTGCCGCAGTCGGCGCAGCGCTTGCGCGGCGGGTTCGTGACCTTCTGGCAGTTGGAGCAGGTCCAGGCGCTGCGCTCGGGGCGCGGGCGGGTCCGCGTCCCGGTCGTGCGACGGGTCCGGCGGGCGGTGGTCTGCGTCGTCATGGCTACCTCCTCAGGTGTACGCGGACGACGGTAGGTAGCGGACGTGTCACGCAGGTGACCTCCGGGTTGCCGTCCTGGTCGCCCGCTGTGACCTCGGCAGCAGCAGCCGGTCCGGGCGCCGATGAGATCGGGGCGCGCCGGCGGTCGGGAGGGTGTGCGCGCCACGTTCGTCCTCGTGCCCGGAGCCGGCGGCCAGGCCTGGTACTGGCACCGGCTGGTGCCCGAGCTGCAGCGCCGCGGGTGCGCCGCCGTGCCGGTCGACCTGCCCGCGGGGGACGACGACGCCGGTCTCGGGCGGTACACGCAGGTGGTCCTGGACGCGATCGGCGACTCCCCCACCCGGCCGCTGGTCGTCGTCGGCCAGTCCATGGGCGGGCTCACCGCGCCGCTGGTGGCCACCCGCGCCCCGGTCGACCTGCTGGTCCTGCTCAACGCGATGGTGCCGCGGCCCGGGGAGAGCGGCGGGGAGTGGTGGGCGGCCACCGGGCAGGAGGAGGCACGGGCGGCGGCGGCCCGGGACGACGGCCGGCCGTACGACCCCGGGGACCTCGCCGACGCCTTCACCCACGACGTCCCGCCCGCGGTCCTGGCCGGCGGCCCGCCGCCGGCCGCCCAGTCGGGGACGCCGTTCGCCGAGCCGTGGCCGCTGGACCGCTGGCCCGACGTCCCCACCCGCGTGCTGGCCGGCCGCGACGACCGCTTCTTCCCCCTGGCCTTCCAGCGGCGGGTCGCCGCGGAACGGCTGGGGCTGCCGGTCGACGAGGTCCCCGGTGGGCACCTGGTCGCGCTCAGCCGGCCGGCAGAGCTCGCCGGACGGCTGCTCGCGTACCTCGACGCGGGATGACCCGGGTCGCCAGGATGGGCGCGCCGGCCGAGACCCGGCCGCCGTCCCCAGCGCAGGAGGTCCCGTGACACTGACGTCGCAGCCCGCCGGTCCCGCCGCCGAGATCGGTCCGCCGCCCCCGTTCGACCCGGAGTGCGCGGTCGCGCTGGAGCAGTTCGCCGAGGCGTTCTCCACCCCGCTGACCGCCGAGGTGATCCCGGCGCTGCGGCAGGCCGAGCTCATGCCGCGCCCCACCGACGACGACCTGCGCCGCGGCGGTGCGTTCACCGTCGAGGAGCGCTCGGTGCCCGGCCCGGAGGGCGCGCCGGAGGTCTCGCTGCTGATCTGCCGGCCGACGGGCGCGTCCGCCCCCACGCCGGCGATCTTCTACACCCACGGCGGCGGGATGGTCATCGGCGACAACCGCTCCGGGGTGCTCGGCGCCGTCGAGCACGCCGAGGAGCTCGGCATGGCGGTGGTCTCGGTCGAGTACCGGCTGGCGCCGGAGACGCCGCACCCCGGTCCGGTCGAGGACTGCTACGCCGGGCTGGTCTGGACCGCCGAGCACGCCGAGGAGCTCGGCATCGACCCGGCGCGGATCGTCGTCGGCGGGGTCAGCGCCGGCGGTGGGCTGGCCGCCGCGCTGGCCCTCATGGCGCGGGACCGCGGCGGGCCCGCGCTGGCCGGGCAGCTGCTGCTGTGCCCCATGCTCGACGACCGCAACGACACCGTCTCCGCCCACCAGATGGCCGGCCTCGGCGTGTGGGACCGCACCGCCAACGACACCGGCTGGACGGCGCTGCTCGGTGCCGCCCGCGGCGGCCCCGACGTCTCCCCCTACGCCGCACCGGCGCGCGCCACCGACCTGTCCGGGCTGCCCCCGGCGTTCGTCGACGTCGGCTCGGCGGAGACCTTCCGCGACGAGGACGTCGCCTACGCCACCCGGATCTGGCAGGCCGGGGGGCGGGCCGAGCTGCACGTGTGGCCCGGCGGCTTCCACGGCTTCGACGGCTTCGCGCCGGAGGCGGCGATCTCGCGGGAGGCCCGGGCGGCCCGCACCCGCTGGCTGCGCCGGCTGCTCGCGGGCTGAGCGCCCGACGACGGGCACGGCGACGCCGCCGGCCAGGCCCACCGACCTGGTCGGCGGCGGCGCCTGCCACCGGAGGCGGGAATGCGGGGGCACCATGGGCGTTTGCCTTGTCCCGTGCCTGTTCCCGTTCAGGACGACGCCGACAGAGAGAGCGCAGTGCCGACGACGCAGCCCGAGGTCGTTCCCCATCCCGACATCGACGCCGAACAGCAGTACGTGAAGGAGCTCTACGGCCGGCTCGACGCAGCCCGCGACCTGGCCGCGCACCGGCTCAAGCAGGCCATCTCCTGGCCCGCGGTCGACCCGCAGGCGCTGCAGGAGCGCGACGCCACCGTGCGGTTCCAGACCGAGCGGGTCACCGCCCTCGACGCCGCCGAGGCCGGCCTGTGCGTGGGCCGCATCGACCGTGACGAGGACGGCCCGCTCTACATCGGCCGGATCGGCCTGGCCGCCGACGACGCCGGCGGCGACCCCGCCCTCGTCGACTGGCGGGCGCCGGCCGCCCGGCCCTTCTACACCGCCACCCCGGTGCACCCGCTCGGCGTGTCCCGGCGGCGGCACATCCGCACCCGCGGGCGCACCGTCGTCCGGCTGGACGACGAGGTCCTGACCGGTGGGGTCGCCGGCTCCGACCTCACCGGCGAGGCCGCGCTCATGGCCGCGCTGGACACCGCCCGCACCGGCCGGATGACCGACATCGTCCGCACCATCCAGGCCGAGCAGGACCGCATCATCCGCGCCGACGACCGCGGCGTCCTCGTCGTCCAGGGTGGGCCGGGCACCGGCAAGACCGCCGTCGCGCTGCACCGCGCGGCCTACCTGCTCTACACCCACCGCGAGCGCCTGGCCCGCCGCGGCCTGCTCGTCGTGGGGCCGACGCCGACCTTCCTGCGCTACATCGCCGACGTGCTGCCCTCCCTGGGCGAGACCGGCGTGCTGCTGTCCGGGCTCGGTCAGCTGCGCCCCGGCCTGGACGCCCGCGGCGAGGAGGCGCCGGAGGTGGCCGCCGTCAAGGGCGGGCTGGAGATGGTGGGGGTGCTGCAGGCCGCCGTCGCCGACCGGCAGGTCGTGCCCGACGGCCCGCGCGAGCTCACCGTCGACGGCTTCGTCCTGCGGCTGCGCCCCATCGACGTGCGGCGGGCGCAGAACGCCGCCCGCAAGGCCGACCGGCTGCACAACCTCGCCCGTCCGGAGTTCGCCCGCCGCATCGTCGACACCCTCGCCAAGCGCTACGCGGAGAAGATCGGCGCCGACGTCCGCGGCGGGGTGAACCTGCTGGACCGCGAGGACCTCTCCGCCCTGCGCAAGGAGGTCGCCGAGGACCACGCCGTCCGGGCGCTGGTCGAGGAGCTGTGGCCGGTGCTCACCCCGGAGCGGCTGCTGCGTGACCTCTACGCCGACCCGGCCCGCATCGAGCGCGCCACCCCGGAGTGGGACGACGCGACGCGGGCGCTGCTGCACCGGCCGCGCACCGCACCGTGGACGCCGGCCGACGTCCCGCTGCTGGAGGAGGCCGAGGAGCTGCTCGGCTTCGACGACAGCGCCCAGCGCGCCCGCGCCGAGCGGGACCGCCGCCGCCGGCTGGCCGAGGCCCAGGAGACCCTCGACGTGCTGCACGGCTCCCGGTCGGTCGACCTGGAGGACGAGCACCTCGAGGCCGAGGTGCTCAGCGCCGGCGACCTCATCGGCGCCGAGGAGCTGGCCGAGCGGCACCAGGCGGTCGACACCCGCACCACCGCCGAGCGGGCCGCGGCCGACCGCACCTGGACCTTCGGCCACGTCGTCGTCGACGAGGCCCAGGAGCTCTCCCCCATGGCCTGGCGGCTGCTGGTCCGCCGCTGCCCGACCCGGTCGATGACCGCCGTCGGCGACCTCGCGCAGACCGGCACCCTGGCCGGCGCGTCGGCGTGGGCCGCGACGCTGGAGCCGCACGTCGGCGCCGCGTGGCGGCTGGAGGAGCTGACCGTCAACTACCGCACGCCGGCCGAGATCATGGCCGTGGCCGCCGACGTGCTCGCCGCCGGCGGCACCGGCGCGACCGCGCCGCGGTCGGTCCGGCCCGGCACCGAGGCCCCGTGGGCCGAGGTGACCGGCACCGCCGACCTGGCCGACCGGGCCGCCGAGGTGGTGGCCGGGTGGGCGCAGCACGAGGGCACCACCGCGGTCATCGTGCCCGCGAGCCGGGTGGCGCAGGTGGCCGCCGCCCTCGCCGAGCGGGTGGACGGCGTCTCCTCGGGGCCCGACGCCGACTCCTCCCTCGGCCCGGTGGTCATCACCCCGACCGAGGCCAAGGGCCTGGAGTTCGACGCGGTCCTGCTCGTGGACCCGCAGGGCGTGCTCGACGAGGGGGTGCGCGGCCACAACGACCTGTACGTCGCGCTCACCCGCTCCACGCAGCGGCTCGGCGTCCTCTCCCCCGGCGCGCTGCCCGCGGAGCTGGCCCGCCTGGCCTGACCCGGTCGCGAGGGGCGGGGACGGTCGTCCCCGCCCCTCCGGCCGCTCAGCCCCGCGAGAACGGTCCCCGCAGCGCCGCCCACTGCAGCAGCATGATCGTCTTGGCGTCGGCGATCCGGCCGTCGTCGACCATGGCCAGCGCCTCGGGGAACGGCAGCTCCAGCACCTCGATGTCCTCGCCCTCCTCGGCCAGCCCGCCGCCGGCGCCGGTGCGGTCCCCGGGGGTGTACGGGGCGGCGTAGAAGTGCAGCCGCTCGGTCACCGACCCGGGGCTCATGAAGACGTCGAAGACGTGCTCGAGCGGGCCGACCGCCACGCCGAGCTCCTCCTCGGCCTCGCGGCGGATCGCGGTCTCGGGGTCGTCGTCGTCGAGCAGGCCGGCCGCCGTCTCCACCAGCAGGCCGTCGGGGTGGCCGTTGACGTAGACCGGGTAGCGGAACTGCCGGGACAGCAGCACGGTGCCCCGCGCGACGTCGTACAGCAGGATCGTCGCCCCGTTGCCGCGGTCGTAGGTCTCCCGCTGCTCGGTGGTCCAGCGCCCGTCGGCGTGCCGGTACTCGAACGTGGTCCGCCGCAGCACGTGCCAGGCGGTGGCGAGCAGCTCGACATCGGTGACCCGGACGTCGGCGTTGCCGGTGAGCCCCCACCCCACCCGGTCCAGGCCGACGCGACCGCGGGCGTCGGGGACGTCGACACCGGGGACCTGCACGGGAGTCGTCATGGCCGCCGACCATAGTGCAGAATCGTGCGGAAACAAGGAGGAACGTGCATGCTCGCCGCCCACCGCCGCGATCTGCTGCTGGACCGCCTGCGCACCGACGGCCGCCTGGTTGCCAAGGAACTCGCCACCGAGCTCGGGGTGTCGGAGGACAGCGTCCGTCGCGACCTGCGGGAGCTCGCCGCGGCCGGGCTCTGCCAGCGGGTCTACGGGGGCGCGCTCCCGGTGTCCCCCGCCGTCGCCGACTCCGCCACGCGGCGCGGCATCGCCGTCGAGAGCAAGGAGCGGGTCGCCGCGCGCGCCGCGCAGCTGGTCCGCCCGGGGAGCACCGTGCTCCTGGACGGCGGCACGACGGCCCTCGCGGTCACCCGCGCGCTCCCCCGGGACCTCGCGGCCACCGTCGTGACCCACAGCCCCGCGGTCGCCGTCGCCCTGGTGGAGCACCCCCGCGTCGAGGTGCACCTGATCGGCGGACGGCTGTTCAAGCACTCCGTGGTGGCCTGCGGCGCGGCCGCCGTCGAGGCCACCGCGCTGGTCGCGGCCGACGTCTTCCTGCTCGGCGTCACCGGCGTGCACGCCGAGGCCGGGCTCACCACCGGCGACGCCGAGGAGGCCGCGATGAAGCGGGCGCTGGCCCGGCGGGCCGCCGACACCTACGTGCTGGCCAGCCGGGAGAAGGTGGGAGCGGCCTCGCCGTTCGCCGTCCTCCCCCTCGCCGCGGTCGCGGGGGTGGTCACCGACGCACCCGCGGACGCTCCGGCCGTCCGGGAGCTCCGCGCCACCGGCGTCCGCCTGCTGGAGGCCTGAGGCCCTCCCGCGTCGACCGGCCCCGGCTCAGCGGCGCCGGACGGTGGGGTGCCCGGCAGGACGGTGCCGCCGGGTCAGGTGCGGAAGGGCCTCGGCGGCGCCGGCGACGAGGGCGGCGCCCAGGAGGACGAGCACGCCCAGGCCGACCAGCCCCATGCCGCCGGTCGAGGCGACGTCGAGCTCGGCCCACACCAGGCCGACCACGAGCACCAGCAACCCGACCGCGCCGGCCAGCGCGACCAGCCACCTGCCCATCCCGGACCTCCCCCGGGAGCGCCTTCCCCCGGCGCTCCGGGCCCGATCAGACCACGGACCGGACGGCCCCGGTTCCGGCGCGGGCGTGCCCGTGACGCTGTGCCACTGGACGACTGCGGCGGTCACGCGGTGCCGTGCACCCGCAGGACCACGCCGCTGGCCGGGATGGCGGGGATGCGCCGCAGCGAGATGGTGAGGTCCTGCTCGGGGACGTCGACCTGCAGGCGGGCCAGCCGGACGGCCAGCGCGGCCAGCACCGCCACCGTGACCTGCTCCCCGGGGCAGCGGTGGTTGGTGCGCGGGTCGCCGGCGCCCTGCGGCACCAGCTCGAAGGCGCCGATCTCCCGGTCGAGGAAGCGCTCGGGCCGGAAGACGTAGGGGTCGCCCCACAGCTCGGCGTCGTGGTCCTGCCCGTAGAGGTCCAGCAGCACCATCGCGTTCGCCGGGATGCGCTGGCCGTCCCACTCGACCGCGTGCGGCGCCCGCCCGCCGATGAACGGCGCGAACGGGTAGAACCGGCGCACCTCGTGCGCCCAGGCCTCGGCGAACGCGGGCTCGCCCGAGGCCAGCCGCTCCCGGAAGCGGGGCCACCGGGCCAGCGCGTGCCCGGAGAACGCCACGAACCAGCTGATCGCCACCGTCGGCCGGACGACGTTGAGGATCTCCACCGCCGCGACGCGCGGGTCCAGCTGCTCGCCGTCGGCGTCCCGGTGCCGGGCCACCACGGACACGACCGACCCGTCCGGCACCGACGCCGCACCGCTGCGGACGTCCTCCACCAGCTGGGCCAGCCACGCCTCGCGCCGGCCCCGGGCGCGCCGGGCCCGCCAGTGCCGCGGCCCGCCGGTGGCGAAGCCGTCGACCAGCGCGGTCAGGTCCCGCGCGACCGCGGCCACCTCGGCGTCATCGGCCAGCGGGACGCCGGCCCAGTCGCAGACCGCCCGGGTGAGCACGACCCGCGCCTCCTCGAACAGCACGATCTGCTCCCGGTGCACCCACCCGGGGACGGCGGCGTCCCAGGCCGCGGTGACCCGGTCGACCAGCGGGCCGATGCGGGCGTCGTCCATGAGCAGGGCCACGAACATCGCCTTGCGCACGCGGTGCTCGTGGCCGTCGAGGGTGTGCACCGCCCCCTTGCCGAACAGGGTGCCCTGCACCGGCTCCGGGATGGCGTGCGCCCGGCGGACGTGGGCCTCGTCGTAGAGGAACCGCGCCGCCTCCGGGCCCTCGATGCCGTAGGCGGGCAGCCCGCCCAGCCGGGTGGCGACGGTGCGCCGGCCCAGCTGCCGCCGCTTGTCGGGCAGCCAGGCGTAGCCCTGGGTGAGCAACCGGACACTGTTGTCGAGGCGGGGGCGACGCATGAGGGGCACCGTGCCCAGTCGGGAGCCGGCCGCAACCTCACCCCGGGCGCTGCTGCTGCAGGCGGTCGTCATCGACGTCGGTCGCGCCGTCCGCCGGGGCCGGTCCCCTGCCTGCGCCGCAGTCCGGGGAGCCGAGCCGGCGCAGCAGCGCGGCCACCTCCTGCGTCGCGGCCGTGCCCGCCTCCGGCGGCATCGCCTGCTCCACCACGCGCAGGGCCTCGGCCAGTGCCCGCTCCTCCTCGTTGAGCAGGCCGCGGTAGGCCGGGTCGAGCAGGTACCCGGTCGGCGGGGTGGACAGGCAGCCGATCAGGTCCAGGAGCACCTCGAGCAGGCGGGCGGCCTCCGCGGCGGGCGCGTCCGCGGGCGACATGGCGACGGTCTCGACGTCCCGCTCCCACAGCCGGGCGCGCGCCGGGTCCTCCTGGAGGGCGAGCACCGTGCCGCTGCGCCGGCGGGGGGTGGCGCTGCGTCCCTGGGCGGCGCTGCGCACCTGGTGGGCGATGCGGATCAGGTCGTCGTCCTGCATCGAGGTGCCGACGAACAGCACGTGCCGGGTGAGCAGCAGCGAGTGCAGCACCCCGGCCAGCGCCGCCCGGGAGTCGCCGAACCGGAGGTACTCCTCGCGGGTCAGCACGATGCTCTCCGGGTGCGCGGCGTCCCCGTGCAGCTTGAGCAGCCACGGCCGGCCGGGCTCGGCCTCGTCGAAGGGCAGCACCGAGAGGTCCCGGCCGATGTCGGCGGCGGCCAGCTCCACCAGGGGGTCGTAGTTGGTGGTGACGAACTCCTGCACCGGCAGGTCGGCGATCAGCGCGTGCGCCAGCGCGTACCGGGCGGGCCCGAACCGCTCCTTGACGAAGGACTCCAGCCGCTCGCGGCCCAGCTCGCGGGCCAGCAACGCCGCGGCGTCCTGGGCCGGCAGGCGGGCCAGACCCTCGCGCAGCTCCCCGGTCAGGCCGGTCCGCTCGGCCAGCTCGTCGAGCAGCTGCTCCCACGTCGGCAGACCGGCCGCCGCGCTCACCCCGGCGCCGACGAACGCGGCCAGCTGACCCCGCCGCGCCCGTTCCCCGAGGTCCTCGGCGAGCTCCCGCAGGTGCCGCGGCAGGTCCCAGCAGTCCTCCTCACCCCGGCGCACCCGCTGGGCGGCGGCCAGGTCGCTCGGCCCGTGCAGCACCAGCGCCACGTCGAAGCCGTGGTCCGCGGCCGCCTCCCGCAGCACGGGCAGCAGCTGCTGCAGCAGGGTGCCGCGCCGGCCGGCCGCCCCGCCCCAGCCGGTGCCCAGCGCGGGCAGCGCGACCAGCCGGCGGGCCCGGCCGTGCACCGGCGTGGGCACCTCCCGGTCAGCGACCGCGGCCAGTGCCTCCCGGGCGCCGTCCAGCAGCCGCGGCAGCGCGTCGTCGGAGTCCGGCTCGCCGGCGTCGACGGTGTCCACCAGCCACAGCCGCCGCGGGCTGTCGCCGGGCACCGGCCGCACCCGCTCGTCGCCGTCCCACCGCAGGTCCAGGCAGACACCGGCGTCGTCCTCGCTGAGCACCAGGTCGGCCGGCAGCAGCTCGCGCCAGCCGCTGCCCACCCGCAGCGAGCGGTCGGTCGGCACCAGGACGTCGTCGCAGACCAGCCGGCGCAGGTCCGCCCCCACGACGAAGACGTGTCCGCTCACGCAACGGAGGTTGCCCGCTGCGCCGCCCGGTAACCGGAACCGGCCCGACCGCTGACCGGCCCGGCCCGGCCCGGCCCGCGCCGGCGGGTGACCCGGGTCAGGCGGAGCCGCAGCCCCCGGCACCGCAGGCGCAGCCGGCGCACCCGGCCGGGCGGACCGGCGCCGGCGGCCGGGCCGCGAGCGTCCGCAGGTTCAGCGCGCCGACCAGCAGGAACACACCGAGCAGGCCGACGCCCAGCGCGGCCACCACCGCGGCGCCGTCGGCGGCGCGGCTCCAGGTGGTGGCCAGGCCGGTGACGACCAGCAGCGCGGTGACCAGCACGCCCCACACCAGCGCGGCCTGGGCGTTGCGGCGGATCGCGCCGCCGCGGGCGAGCAGCGTCAGCGCCCCGGCCAGCAGGCCGGCCGGCACCCCCACCAGCAGCACCCAGCCGGCAACGCCCGCCCAGAGCGCGGCCACGACCACGGCGGCCAGCCCGGCGACCACCAGCGCCGCACCGGTACCCCGGGCGCGCCCGGTGGCGCGGGTCAGCAGCAGGCCGCGACCGGCGGCGAGGACGCCGATCGCGCCGAGCAGCAGGCGGGCTCCGCCGCCGTCCCAGAACACCGCGACCACCGCGAGGACCACCAGCGCGAGCCCACCGGCCAGCCACCGTGGCCACGTGCGGCGCGCCTCCTCGGGGGTCGTCCGCTCCGCCGTCAACACCGATGCGCCGTCTACCACGGGTGTCAGTGTCCCTCACGCCCGCCGGTCCGCCGCCGTGCGACCGGTCACGGCCCCGCAGCGCTCCGGCCAGCGGTGGAGCGGTTTCCGTGCCACGCTCCCCTCCCGGGGGTCGGAGCGGAAGGAGCCGGCGATGAGCGGGCGTGGGACGGTCGGATCGGCCGCCGACCGGGCGGGCAACAGCGACGCCCTCGAGCACCTGGCGCGGGTGGGCCTGATCGCGTACGGCGTCGTGCACGTGCTGCTGGCCTGGCTGGCGCTCCAACTGGCCTGGAGCGGCGGGAGCGGGGAGTCGGCCGACCAGTCCGGCGCCCTCGCCACGGTGGCCGAGCAGCCCCTGGGCAGGCCGCTGCTGTGGGTGATCGCCATCGGGATGATCGCCCTGGCGCTGTGGCAGGCCGCCGAGGTGCTGCGCTGGCGCAGCGGCCTGTCGGCGTCCGGCGACGCCCGCAAGAAGGCGGTCACCAAGATCGTCAAGTCGGTGGCCAAGGCGGTCGTCTACGCCGCCCTCGCGGTGCTCGCCCTCCGCTTCGCCACCGGGGGCGGGCAGTCCAGTGCCGGGGAGCAACAGCAGCAGACCGCCGGCGTCTTCGGCTGGCCCGGCGGGCGGTGGCTGGTCGGCCTGGTGGGGCTGGTCGTCATCGGCGTCGGCGCGTACCACGTCTACAAGGGCGTCTCGAAGCGCTTCCTCAAGCAGATCGACCTCGCCCAGGCCCCCACCCGCACCCGGCAGCTCGTCGAGAAGCTGGGCCTGGTCGGCTTCCCCGCCAAGGGCGTCGCGCTCGGCCTGGTCGGCGGGCTGCTGGTCTACGCGGCGGTCACCTTCGACCCGGCCAAGGCCTCGGGTCTGGACGGCGCGCTGCGCACCGTCCTCGACGCCCCGTTCGGCCAGGTGCTGCTGACCCTGGTCGCGCTCGGCATCGCCGCGTTCGGCGCGTTCTGTTTCGTCCGGGCCCGCTACCCCGAGCGCACCTGAGGGAGGCCCCGTCCTCCCCACCGCTCGCGGCGGTGCCCGGGACGGGGCCGCTCAGGTGCGGGGGCCGCCGGCGACGTAGATGACCTGGCCGGAGACGAAGCCGGCGCCCTCGCTGACGAGGAACGAGACGGTGTGCGCGACGTCCTCGGGCTGGCCGGCGCGGTTCACCGGGATCGCCGCGGCGCGCTTGGCGACGTAGGGCTCCCACTCCTCACCGATCCGGGCGGCGGTGGCCCGGGTCATCTCGGTGACGATGAACCCCGGCGCGACCGCGTTGGCGGTGACACCGAACCGCCCGAGCTCGATCGCGAGGGTCTTGGTGAACCCCTGCAGCCCGGCCTTGGCCGTCGCGTAGTTGACCTGGCCCCGGTTGCCCAGCGCCGAGGTGCTGGACAGGTTCACGATCCGGCCCCACCCGGCCTCGACCATGTGCGCCTGCACGGCCCGCGTCATGAGGAACGACCCGCGCAGGTGCACGTGCATGACGACGTCCCAGTCGGCGTCGGTCATCTTGAACAGCAGGTTGTCCCGGGTGACCCCGGCGTTGTTCACCAGCACCACCGGCGGGCCCAGCTCGGCGGCGATCCGCTCGACGACGGCCTGCACCCGGGCGGGGTCGCCGACGTCGGCGCCCACGGCCAGCGCCCGCCCGCCCGCGGCCTGGACCGCGGCCACGGTGCCGGCGGCGTCGTCCTCCCGCAGGTCGAGCACGGCGACGGCGAACCCGTCGGCGGCCAGCCGCTGGGCGGTGGCCGCCCCGATGCCGCGGGCGGCACCGGTGACGACGGCGACGCGCTGGGAGGACTCGCTCATGCCGGGGTCTCCTCGGGTGGTCGGGGCTCCTGGCGCATCCTGCCCGGAGCCCCGACCACGGCGCGAGGGACCGGCCGGCTCAGACGCGCTCGAACAGCGCGGCCAGGCCCTGGCCGCCGCCGATGCACATCGTCTCCAGGCCGTACCGCGCCTCGCGGCGGTCCATCTCCCGCAGCAGGGTGGCGAGGATGCGGCCACCGGTCGCGCCGACCGGGTGGCCCAGGGAGATGCCCGAGCCGTTGACGTTCGTGCGCTCCCAGTCGGCGTCGGTGAAGCCCCACTCGTGGGCGACGGCGAGCACCTGGCTGGCGAACGCCTCGTTGAGCTCGATCAGGTCGACGTCGGCGAGCTTGACGTCGGCCAGCGCCAGCGCCTTGGCCGTGGCCGGCACCGGCCCGATGCCCATGGTCTTCGGCGGCACGCCACCGACGCCCCACGAGACCAGCCTCGCCAGCGGGCGCAGCCCGAGCTCGGCGGCCTTCTCCGGGGAGGTGACCACGCAGATGGCCGCGCCGTCGTTCTGCCCGCTGGCGTTGCCGGCGGTGACGGTGGCCTCGGGGTCGTCCTTGCCGAGGATGGGCCGCAGCTTGGCGAGGGTCTCGACGCTGGAGTCGGGGCGGATGTGCTCGTCGCGGTCGACGACGGTCTCGCCCTTCCGCGACCGCACCGTCACCGGCACGATCTCGTCGGCGAACCGGCCGGCCTCGGTGGCGGCCGCGGCCCGCTGGTGGCTGCGGACGGCGTACTCGTCCTGCTCCTGGCGGCCGATCGAGTACTCGCGCCGCAGGTTCTCCGCGGTCTCCAGCATGCCGCCGGGCACCGGGTGGTTCTGGCCGCCGGCGGTGACGCGGCCGCGGGCCAGCCCGTCGTTGAGCATGACGCCGGGGCCGGCCTTGACCCCCCAGCGCATCGCGGTCGAGTAGAACGGCGCGTTGCTCATCGACTCCGCGCCACCGGCCAGGACGACGTCGGCGGCGCCGGACTGCACCTGCATCGCGGCGTACACGACCGCCTGCAGCCCCGACCCGCAGCGCCGGTCGATCTGCAGACCGGAGGCGGTCACCGGCAGGCCGGCGTCCAGGGCGGCGACGCGGCCGAGGGCCGGGGCCTCCATCGTCGGGTAGCAGTGGCCCAGCAGGACGTCGTCCACCGACTCCGGCGGCAGCCCGGTGCGCTCCATGACGGCACGGATCACCGTGGCGGCCAGCTCCTGCACGGGTACGTCGCGGAGTGAGCCGCCGAAGCCGCCCACCGGGGTCCGCAGGGGCTCGCAGATGACCGCATCACGCACGGGGTCCTCCTCGTTCGTCCTCGTCAGCGCCCCGAGTGTCCTCCTGTCCGCCCTCCGCCGGGGCGGCGGCCTCCCCTGGACGTCGACGGCGGCCGGCCCCCGCCGCTGCGAGGGGCCGGCCGCCGCGTGCTCGTGCGGGGTCAGGGCACGGTCAGCCGGCCAGGTCGGCCGCGAACTCCCCCTCGAACGCCTCCTGGACGACGGTGGCGCCGCCGGGGACGTCGGCCGGCCGCAGGATGTAGCTCTGCGTGCTCGGCGACACGCCCAGCTCGAAGCCCTCGATCGGCACGATGAGCCCGCCGGTGTCGACCTCGTCGAGCTCGTTGAAGGCGGTGACCACGCCCTCCCGGGTGAGGTCACCGCTCTCGCAGGCCGCGTCGAGCACCTCGTTCATCGCCCGGGCCATGCCCAGGCCGAGCAGCGCCCCGAGGCTGGGGTTGGTGGCCTCCGGGTAGGCGGCCTGGTACTGCTCGAGCTCGTCGGGGTGCTGGTCCCACGCCGAGATCGGCGAGGCGACGTAGAGGTTGTCCTTGAGCGCCTGCGCGGCCGGGCCCTGCAGCAGCCCCGGCGCGAACACCGGGTTGCTGCCCAGGATCGGCACGTCCAGGCCCTGCGCCGCGGCCACGGCCGCCGCCGACGCGGTCTGCGCCGGTGCGACGGTCAGCGCGATCGCGTCGACCCCGGCCGCCGCGAACTGGGTGACCTGCGCGGTCATGTCCTGGTCGGTGGCCTTGATCTGCGCGGGGATGATCGTCAGGTTCCGCGCCTCGGCCACCGCCTCGCTGCCGGCCAGGCCGTTCTCGCCGTACTCGCCCTCGAAGTAGATGTGCCCGACGGTGGCGCCCTCCTCGAGCAGGCCCTGCTCGAAGAGGTAGGCGTACCCGTTGGCGATCTCCACGTCGTAGGTGGCGCCCATGACGCCGGTGCCGGGGATCTCGGTGAGCGTGCGGCCCCACGCCGACGGGAAGTTCACGATCTGGTCGGCCTCGTACTCCGGGGCCAGCGCGGTGTTGATGGGCGAGCCGATCGTCTGCTGCATCGCGAGGATGCTGTCCTTCATGCCGCTGTAGAGCTGGACGCCGTTCTGGGGGACGTAGCCGGTGTCCTGGACGTCGAGCTCGACGTCGTAGGTGCCGCAGACCTGGTTGTCCTGCCAGTACAGGGTGTTGGCGTTGGTGATGTCCGTGCCGAGCGCCGCGAAGACCCCGGTCAGGTCCGTGAGGACGCCGAGCCGGATCGTGGTGCCCTCGATGCCGATGTCGGTCGCGACGTCCCCCGCCCCGCCGCCGCCACCACCGCCGCCACCGCCGCCGCTGTCCGGCGCCTTGGTGCTGCAGCCGGCGGCGGTCACGACCACGGCGGCGGCCAGGACCGCCGCCCCGCGCACTTGCTTCCCTGCTCTCATGTGCTGCTGCTCCCTCGTGCCGGTCGATCGGATGGGACGGGGCTGGTGGGACTGCCGTCGGGGCCCGGTGACGGGCCCGGACGATCTCCGCCGCCGGGATCTCGGCCCCGGCGGCGGAAGCGGTGGGCGATCCCGGCCAGGCCGGCCGGCTCGAAGACGACGACGAGGATGATCGCGGCGCCGTAGAGGTAGCGGGCCGCGAGGCTGGCCGACAGCCCGCCCTCGCCCGCGCCGCTGACCAGCGGCAGCACGTCGGCGTACTGCTGGAACGCCAGCGGCAGGGCGGTGACGAACAGCGCGCCGAGCGCCGCGCCGCCGACCGAGCCCAGCCCGCCCAGGACGATCATGGCGAGGTACTGGATGGAGACGACGAGGGTGAACGACTCGGGCGCGATGCTGCCGATGGACAGCGCGTACATGACGCCGGCCAGCCCGGCGTACATCGAGCTCACCAGGAAGACCCGTGCCTTGTAGGCCTGGACGTTGACGCCCATGACCGACGCGGCGACCTCGCTGTCCCGCAGGGTCTGCAGCGCGCGGCCCGGCCGGCTGCGCAGCAGGTTGCGGGCGAACACGTAGGCGGCCAGCGCGAGGACCAGCCCGAGGTACCAGAGCCGCTCGGCCTCGCGGAAGGGGACGCCGAGGACGAACAGCTGCGGGTCGGAGTTGCCGAACGTGAACCCGAACAGGGAGAACTCCGGCGCCGACCGGCCGTTGAACCCACCGGTGACCGGCGTCCAGGTGTTGAGCAGGTGGGTGCCGATGAAGACCAGCCCCAGCGAGGCGACGCCGAGGTAGATGCCCCGCAGCCGGGCCGCGATCGGGCTGAACAGCAGGCCGGCGAGGCCGGCCAGGAGCACGCCGACGACCATGCCGACGACCGGGGGCAGCCCGAGCCCCTGCAGCCCGGCCCGCGTGCCCAGGCCGCCGGACTCCCCGGAGACGTAGACGTAGCTGACGGCGCCGATGGCCAGGAAGAAGGCGTGCGCGAGCGACAGCTGCCCGGTGGTGCCCACGAGCAGGTTGAGCCCGATCGCCCCGACCATCGCGCCGAACACCGCGAAGCCGGTGCGCAGCCAGAACTCCTCCACGTACAGCGGGAGGGCCAGCAGGACCAGCAGGCAGGCGACCAGCAGGAGCGGCCGCAGCAGCGAGCGGCGGCGCCGGGCGGGCGGGTCGGCCGCGTCGCGCCCGGTCCGGCTCCGCACGGCCGGGATCGTCTGCTCAGACACGGGTCAGCTCCCTCGTGCCGAACAGCCCCGACGGCCGCACCAGCAGGACGGCGATCATCACGACGTAGGGCACGACCTCGCCGAACCCCCGGCCCAGGAACAGCAGGTGCTCCTGGTAGCCGGCGGCGAAGGACTCGGCCAGCCCGATCAGCAACCCGCCCACCAGGGCGCCACCGGTCGAGTCCAGCCCGCCGAGGATCGCCGCGGGGAAGGCCCGCAGGGCCACGGTGTAGGCGGCCGCGCTGACGCCGGGGGTCGGGGCGCCGACCAGGAACAGCGCCGCCACCGCGGCGAGGACGCCGGCGACGACCCAGGCCAGCGCGGACACCCGCCCCTGCCGGATGCCCATGAGGGCCGCCGCCTCGCCGTCCTCCGCCGAGGCGCGCATCGCCACGCCCCAGCTGGAGTACTTGAACGCCACGAAGAACACGACGATCAGCAGCCCCGCGACCACCATGGCGATGAGCCGGTTCTGGCTGATGCCGATCCCGAGGACGCGGACCGAGTCGCCGCCCCACGGGTGCGGCACGTTGAGGATGTCCGGGCCGATCCGCCGGATCAGCTCGGTCAGCAGGATGATGTCCACGCCGATCGTGACGATCGCCAGACTGATCACCGGGGCGCCCCGGAGCCGGTTGATGATCAGCCGCTCGATGACCAGCGCGGCCAGCGCGGTCACCGCGATCCCGGCCAGGACGGCGAGCAGGAACCCGAGCGGCTCGGACAGCCGCGCCATCGTGTAGGCGCCCAGCAGCAGCAGCGACCCGTGGGTGAAGCTGACCACCTCGCTGGCCTTGAAGATGATCACGAAGCCGAGCGCGATCAGCGCGTAGATGGCGCCCAGCGAGATGCCGTTGAGCAGCAGGGACAGGAACTGGTTCACGGCCGGCTCCCCGGGGCCTCGGTGGACTGGTGGGCGACCGCTGCCGAGGGGCTGTCCTCGTCACCGGACCCCAGGTAGGCCCGGATGACCTCCGGGTCGGACTGCACCTCGGCAGGGGTGCCGTCGGCGATGCGGCGGCCGAAGTCGAGCACCGTGACCCGGTCGGCCAGCGACATGACCATCCCCATGTCGTGCTCGACGAGGACCACCGAGATGCCCAGCGCCGAGCGGATCTCCCGGATCGCCTCGGCCATCCGGGCGGTCTCCTCGGCGTTCATGCCGGCGACCGGCTCGTCGAGGAGGAGCAGCCGCGGCTCGATGCACAGGGCGCGGGCGACCTCCACCCGCTTCTGGTCGCCGTAGGACAGCACGCCCACCGGGGTGTGCAACTTGTCGCCGAGGTCGAGGAACTCCGCGATCTCCCGGATCCGCTCCCCGTGCACCCGGCCCTCGCGCGTGGCCCGCGGCAGCCGCAGCCCCGAGGACAGGAAGCCGGCCCGGGTGAGGTGGTGCCGGCCCAGCATGAGGTTCTCGGCGACGGTCTGGGCGCCGGAGAGGGCGATGTTCTGGAAGGCCCGGGCCACGCCGACCCCGGCGATCTGGAACGGCCGCATGAGGTCCAGCCGCGCGTCCCCGAACCGGACCTCGCCCTCGGCGGCCTTGTAGACGCCCGACAGCACGTTGAACAGCGTGGACTTGCCCGCGCCGTTCGGGCCGATGATCGCGTGGATCGTCCCCGGCGCCACGGTGAAGGACACGTCGTTGAGCGCCCGGATCGCGCCGAACCGGACGCTGACGTGCGACACCTCCACCGGCGGGACGTCGGACCGGGTCTGCGTCCCGTCCGCGTCGGCCGCGGTCACGCCGTCCACCGGGACAGCGTGCGGCGCGGCCCCCGGGCGACCTGCTGCTCGGGCAGCCCCTCGCCGGAGCCCAGGTAGAGCCGCTGGACCTCGTCGGTCCGGGCGAGCTCGGCCGCCGCACCGGAGAGGGAGACCCGGCCGACGTCGAGCACGTAGGCCCGGTCGGCCACACCGAGCGCCATCGTGGCGTTCTGCTCCACGAGCAGCACCGACGTCCCCTGCCGGTTGATCTCCGCGACGACCTCGCCGATCTGCCCGATCACGCGAGGGGCCAGGCCCAGCGAGGGCTCGTCGAGCAGGAGCAGCCGGGGGCTGGCCATCAGCGCCCGGCCGATGGCCAGCATTTGCTGCTCCCCACCGGAGAGCAGGCCGGCGCGCTGGGAGGCCCGCTCGCGCAGCACGGGGAACAGGTCGTGCACCCGGGCGTGCGCCGCGGCCTTGGCGGCGCGGTCCCGGTTGCCCATCCCACCGGCCCGCAGGTTCTCCTCGACGGTGAGCCGGCCGAAGATCCGCCGTCCCTCGGGGACCTGGACGACCCCCCGCCGCACGATCTGCCCGGCGTCCCGGTTGGTGAGGTCGGTGTCGTCGAAGCGCACGGTGCCCTCGTCGACGCGTCCGCGGTGCAGTCGCAGGGTGCCCGAGATGGTCCGCAGCAGCGTGCTCTTGCCGGCGCCGTTGCTGCCCAGGACCGCGACGACGGTCCCGTCGGGGACCTCCATGGAGACGCCGCGGACCGCCTGGACGGCGCCGCCGTACGTGACCCGGAGGGAGTCGATGGTCAGCATCGGAGAGCGCGTTCCCCGACGGCCGTCGCCGCGCGGTGGTGTGATCTGGAACACATGGGCGGCACTGTAGGCGGACGACGGGCGGAAACCGCACACACCGCGCCCGACGTGACCGTCAGGTGACCTGTGTCCCCCGGGCGGGGGACGGAGAGGAGGGGGAGCCGCGTCAGGCGGCGCTGCCGGCCCCCGGCTCGACCTGCTCGACGGCCAGCAGCTCCCACAGACCGGTGATCTGCAGGGGGCGGATGACCGCCCGGCCGGAGGCGAGCACCCGCACGCGGACGCCGTCCTCGTCGGCCCGGCGGTGCGCGCCGGCCAGCACGCACAGGCCGGCGGAGTCGAGGAAGGTCACCGCGTCGAGGTCCACGACGATCTCGCGGGCGCCGGCGGCGAAGGCCTCGTCGACGGCGTCCCGGAGCGCGGGTGCGGTCGAGGAGTCGACCTCACCGGCCACGGCGAGGCGCACGGCGGTGGTGGACCGGGAGACGTCGATGGTGACGATGTCGTCACCAGCAGGGAGAGAGGTGGCGGTCACGGTTACGCCTCTCGAGGGAGAGCGAACCCGTACGGAGAACCCCGGGTGGATCAGCCGGGGTGCGGCGCGGAGTCCGGCACTGGGGCACGGCTGACTGTTGAACCGCTGTACCCACCGTAGGGACCGGGGCGCCCAGGATCAAGACCGCGGTGCCGGCAGGCACGATCGGCAGCGTGCCGCGACGGGGATACTGGAGCTCGTGTCGACGCGGTTGGTGGTCTGGGGCGGGGTCTGGGCAGTCGTCTCGGTGGCGGCCTTCCTCCTCCTCGACCCGGTGCTCGCCGCGTTCGTCGCCATCCTCGGTCTGTGCGGCTGGGTGGTCGCGCTGCTGTCCGCGAACTGGGAGAGCCACCCCACCTTCGAGGAGCGCGAGCTGGCGCGCGCCCGCCGCCGGGCGGCCAAGCGGGAGAAGAACGCCGGGGCCCGGGCGCGCGACCGTGCCCGGTGGGAGGCCCACCAGCAGCGGAAGGCCGGCCGCTCCTCCCGCTGAGCGCCGGGGTCGGTAAACCACTCGACGGCCCGGCGTCCCGGTCCTACGGTTCCCGTCATGCGGTCCTGACCTCGCCCTGAGCGACACGCACCGCGGGTCGAGCCCCCGGCTCCCCGCCGTCCGCCCGCCGTCGGCGGGCACTCCTCCCCTGCACCCGGCCGTGCCGGCTCCCGGCGCTGCCCTGCCCTCCTCCGGAGGTCTGCCTTGTCACGCCCGCACCGACCCCTCGACGGCGCGGCGGCCGCCGCCCGCGCCCAGCTCCCGGAGTCGGAGGCCGCCGCCTTCGACCGCCTCGCCTCCGCCGTCCTCGCCCTGCCCGGCGCCGCGCTCGGCGCCACCCTGCGCGCCCAACTGCCGGGCACGGCGGGCATCCGCTGGCTGCGCCAGGAGGGCCTGCCCCCGACCACCCGGGCGAGCGCCCTCACCGCCGAGCAGTGGCTGTCCCTGTACCGCTGCTGGACCGGCACCCGGCACGCGCCGACCGCCGGCGCGCCGGCCGGGCGGGGTGGTGGCCGGCCGTCCGCGCACGGTCACGCCCCCGGGGCGATGGCCGTCCCGCGCTGGGGCCAGTAGGAGGACGCCATCCAGGACGGGGCCACAGACCCGCTACCGAGGGACGCGCCGCCGGTCCGGATCCCGGACCGGCGGCGTGCTCGCATCGGTGGCCGTCACGGTGCGACGCCGTCCTCCGCCGCCAGGACCTCGCTGCGGTCGGGCTCCGCGAACGCCTCGGCCAGCGCCTGCCGCAGCGGCCACGCGCCGGCCCGCCACGCCAGCGCCCGGCCCAGCGCCGCCGGCGTCCCGTCGACGTGGTCGACGTCCCCCGCCGGCCACCACGGCACGGCGCGACCCCCGACCCGCAGCGGCTCGTGGACGGCCACCACGCCCTCGAGCGCCCGCGCCCCGCCGAGGCCGAGGCGGGCCGCGGCCAGTGCGGCCCCCGGCACGTCCGCCCAGGCCACCCGGCGCACCGGGGTGCTCTCCACCGCCGCGCGCACCACCTCCCCGGCCAGCGGCAGGTCCAGCAGGTCGGCCACCGGCCCCGGGTCGCCACCGGCCGGGACGAGCGCCCGGTCGACCACCGGCTGCACCCACGGCACGTCGAGCACCACCGCGTCGTCGGCGGCCACCACCCGGTCCGGCGCCACCCGCACCCGGTCCGGCGGGTCGACGTCCACGCCGTCCAGGGCCCGCGCGAGGCGGGCGTGGACGGTGCGCAGCACCGCGGCGGGCGCCGTGCGCCGGGGGTCGCCGAGCCGGTCGAGGAGGTCCAGCGCGCCGTCGACGTCGGCGAGCACGTCGGCCACGGTCGCCGGCGGTCGCAGGAGGTCCAGCAGCGCGGGGTCGGCCGCCGCGGGGTCGTACAGGCCCTGCAGCTCGGCGCTCCCCGGGTGCCGCACCCGGTCCGGACGCCGCCCGTCGAGCACCGGGTGGGTCGACAGCCACCAGCGCAGGTAGCCGGGCACCGCGACCCCGTCGAGCACGACGTCGGCCCAGGCGGCGGCCGGCAGCGCGGCCAGCAGCCGCAGCGCGGCGGGCCAGTCGGCGACCAGCTCCAGGTCGCGCACGGCGGTCACCGCCGGCCACGACGGCAGCGGCGCCTCCGCCGGCAGCCGGTCCAGCACGGCGTCGGCCCAGTCCTGGGCGCCGTCGACGTCGAGGTCGTCGGGGTCCTCCGCCGTGACCAGCGCGAAGCCGTCCAGCACGCCGACCGCCCGGAGGACGGCGGGGTCGGCGGTCACCGACGCGTCCAGCGCCCCCAGGGCACCCGGCACCAGGACGGCGGCGAACGGCGACCCGGGCACCACGAGCTCCCCCGCCGGGGCCCACCCGCCGTCGGCGTCGGGCAGCGCCAGCTCGGCCAGCCACGGCAGCTCCCCCGGCGCGGTACCGGCCGCCGCGACCAGCGCCAGCACCGCGGTCGCGAACGCGGCCGGGTCGGCGTCGGTGTCCCACCCGTCCTCCACCGCGTCCACCGACGCCTCGACCGCGGCCCGCACGTCCGGGTCGGCGAGCACCCCCGCGGCCGTCGCGGGCCGGGCGCCGAGCCGTTCCAGCAGCCGCCGCGCGGGCGCCGGGGCCACCGCGACCGGATCGGCGACCCGCAGCCCGAGCGGGCCCAGCTGCGCGACCGGCAGGCCGGCGTCGGGCAGGAGCACCCCGGCCGGACCGTGCGCGGTGCGGCCGTCGGCGAGGGGCACCGGCAGCGCGGCCAGCTCCTCGCGCTCGGCGCCGTCCAGTGCGACGTACAGCTGCGCCCACCAGGAGGCCGGCCGCCCGACGCCGCGGACCGCCTCGACCGCCTCCGCGGTCCCGACCCGCCGCACGCCCAGGGCCGCGAGCGCCGGGGCGTCGGTGCGGCGCGACCAGCCGGCCGGCAGCAGCCCCGGGACGACGTCGGCCAGGGCGGCCACCCGGGCGTCGGTCGCCTCGGCCAGCACCGCGGCGCGGTCGGGCGACTGGCGCTCGCGCTCGCGTCCGGCCACCGGCAGCCACGGGACCGACCGCAACCGGTCCAGGACCGCGGTGCCCAGCGCCGCGTCCAGCTCGGCACCGGCCAGCCCGACGCGGGGCACCAGCGCGAGCACCGACGCGTCCGGCGGCAGACCGGCCAGCAGCTCCGCATAGGCGTCCGCGGCGACGTCGACCAGGGCGTCGGTGACCGGTCCGGGCAGCACGTGCCGCCGGTCGGGCCCCAGCGGGAAGGGCGCGATCAGGCGGGCCGGGAGGGTCAGCGGCTCGTCGCTGGGCGTCGGCGCGTGCACCCGCTGCGGCAGGGGCAGCGGCGCGGGCCGGCCGTCGTCGTCCAGCGGCACCGCCCAGGTGACCGTGTAGCCGCGCCGGCTGCGCTCCTCCACCGGCCGGTCGGCGAGCAGCTGCGCCGGGAGCTCGCCGGTGCGCCGCACCAGCCGCCAGGTCGTCGTCCGCCGGCCGTCGGTGAGGTCGGCGTCGGTGCCGCGGTCGGTCCGGGCCAGGGTGCGGGTCCCCCCGTCGACGACGACGTCGACGGCGGCCAGCCCGGGCAGCGCGAGCAGCAGCTCCGGGCCGAGCTCGTCCAGGGCGGCGCGGACCGCGGCGCGGGACCCCGCCCGCAGGGGCAGCACCACCTCGGTGGCGAACCCCTCCGGCGGGACCCCGTCGGCCGGCCAGGGCAGCCGCAGCACCGGCACCCCGCCCTCGCGGCGGGCCACCTCGTCGGCGAGCGCCGGCACGCCCGCGACCTCGGCCCGGGTGCGGGCCGCACTGAACACGACCCCGCCGGCGGTGGAGTGCACCCGCGGCTCGTCGCACACGGCCAGCACGGCGGCGAAGCCCACCCCGAAGCGGCCCACGGTGGCCACCTCGTCCCGCTTCGCCGAGGCCCGCAGCGAGGCCAGCCCGGCCACGCCGCCGGCGTCCAGCGGCGCCCCGGTGTTCGCCGCCCGCAGCACCTCCCCGCCCGCGCCGTCGTCGGCGAGCTCCAGCCGCAGCCGGCCGGGGACCCCGGCCCGCAGCGCGGCGTCGGCGGCGTTCTGGGCGAGCTCGACCACCAGCCGGTCGCGGTAGCCGCCGCGGACGAGGTCCTCCTCGGCGTTGGCGTCCTCACGGAAGCGGGCGGGGGCGTCGGTCCAGGCGGCGAGCACCCGCCGCCGGAGCTCGGCGGTGGCGAAGGGGTCGGACACGCCGGTCAGCATGGCAGCGGGGCATGGACCCGGCCCGGAGCCGGGTACAGGGACGGACGTGAGCGAGATCGACGTCTCCCGCTACCGGCTGCAGGCCCTCCCCGACGACGACACCGACGAGGACTGGGACGACGACGGCGAGCTGTTCGGCCCCGACGGCAACCGCGTCGAGACCTGGCGCGAGGGCTACCCGTACGCCGAGCGGCTGCCGCGGCGGGAGTACGAGCGGGAGAAGCGCCGGCTGCAGATCCAGCTGCTGCGGCTGCAGGGCTGGGTGAAGGACACCGGGCAGCAGCTGGTGGTCCTGTTCGAGGGCCGGGACGCGGCCGGCAAGGGCGGGACGATCAAGCGCTTCACCGAGCACCTCAACCCGCGCGGCGCCACGGTGGTCGCGCTCGACAAGCCCTCGGAGCGCGAGCAGACCCAGTGGTACTTCCAGCGCTACGTGCAGCACCTGCCGGCGGCCGGCGAGATCGTGCTGTTCGACCGCTCCTGGTACAACCGCGCCGGCGTCGAGCGGGTCATGGGCTACTGCACCGACGAGCAGTACCAGCGGTTCATGCGCCAGGCGCCGGAGTTCGAGCGGATGCTGGTCGACAGCGGCATCCACCTGGTCAAGTTCTGGTTCTCGGTGTCGCGGCGCGAGCAGCGCACCCGGTTCATCGTGCGGCGGATCGACCCCGTGCGGCAGTGGAAGCTCTCCCCCACCGACCTGGCCTCCCTCGACCGGTGGGACGACTACACCGCGGCCAAGGAGGCGATGTTCGCCGTCACCGACACCGACCACGCGCCGTGGACGGTCATCAAGAGCAACGACAAGAAGCGCGCCCGGCTCGAGGCGCTGCGGTACGTGCTGTGCTCGATGCCCTACGAGGGCAAGGACGAGGCCGTCGTCGGGGAGCCGGACCCGAACATCGTGGTGGCCGCGGCCGACGTCCTGGAGTCCGACCGGGAGGCGCTGGAGCGCGAGGACCTCGCGCCCGCCCGCTGAGCCCGGGGAGGACGACGACGGGGCCGCCGCCGGAGAGGAGTCCGGCGACGGCCCCGTCGGGCGGAGTCGGTCAGCCCTGACCGACGATGTCCCCGCTGGTGCCGGAGTAGTCCCAGTCCATCAGGGACTCCCAGCCCTTGGTGGCCGTCGAGTACGAGGCCATCTCGCCGGACTCAGCGATGAACGGGTCCTCCGGACCGCTGGTGCTGGCCTGCGGGTTGAGCATCAGCGGCCGCTCCATGTCGGTGTTCCAGGCGGCGCTCATCAGGTTGGCCCGGGTCAGGCCGCCGTCCATCTGCGCGGCGTCCTCGAGGTTCTGCACGATCAGCTGCGCCCAGCCGTAGCCGTCGAGGGCGTTGCCGAAGCGGGCGAGGTCCTGCTGACCGGCGGCCTCCATGTCGGCCAGGTACTCCTGCATGGCCGGGTCGGAGTCCCAGCGGGTGTCGGACGGGTCCTTGCGGAACAGCGGGGCGACGACGCCCTCACCGGCCGGGTCGGACGGGGTGATCCACTGCGCGGCGCCGTTGGCCGAGGAGTTGAGCACGACCAGGCCCTCGTAGCCGGCCCGCGCCAGACCGGTGATGAAGCCGGGGGCGTAGTTGGGCAGCGCCTCGAGCACGATCGCGTCGGGCTGGCCGGCAACGGCGGCGGAGATCTGCGCGTCGATGTTGGTCGAGCCGGCCGGGATGGTCTGGTCCGGCTGCACGGTCAGCCCGGCCTCCTCGGCCAGGCGCGGCAGGGCGGCGTGGAAGTCCTCGCTGAGCGCGTCGGAGCCCTTGATCTCGGCGACCGAACCGCCCGGGACCTGCTCGGCGATGTAGTCGACGATCGCCTTGGCCTCCACCGGTGCCGGCGGGATGCCGTTGACCGTCCACTCGTGCTCGGTCGGGTTGGTGAACGCCGGGCCGGTGGTGATCGTCCACAGCTGCGGCACGCAGGCGCCCTCGTAGATCGGCTGGGTCGCGCTGATCTGCGGGGTGCCGACCTGCGCCAGGTTGGCGAACACCGGGTCCTCGCCGACGAAGGACTGCGCGTTGGACACCGCGCGGGCGGCGTCGTACGCGTCGTCCTTGGCGACCAGCTCCAGCTGGTGGCCGTCGATGCCGCCGGCCTTGTTGACCTTGTCGAAGTAGGCGGTGATGCCGGCGACGTTCGCCGCGCCACCGGAGGCCAGCGGGCCGCTGAGCGGCTGGCTGGTGCCGATGCGGATCGGCTCACCGTCGGCGAGCTCGGTCGTGGCCTCCTCGGGGCAGGCGGAGGCGTCCACGACGAACTGGCCCTCGGCGTTGGTCGCCCCGCCGCCGCCACCCCCGGCGTTGCCCTCGCTGCGGCTGTCGCCGCAGGCGGCCAGGCCGAGCAGCAGCAGGCCGGCACCGGCCACCGCCATCGAACGGGACCTTCTCGTCATCGGGTTCTCTCTTCCTGGGTGACGCCACGGGCGGGGGTCAGGCCCCGGGCGGGCTGCCCGGGGTCGTGGGGGTCGTGCTCGCCGGCGGGCGACTGGTGCCCGCCGATGGCCGGGGTGGGGCCGGCCAGTCCTCCGTCGGGCGCGCCCGGCGTGGTGTCGCTGCCGGGCTGCCGCCGTCCGGCCGCCTCCGCCGGGACGGCGACCGCGGCCGCCTCCGGCGGGACGATGACGAGGTACCGGGTGCGCAGCCGGGTGAGCAGCGGCACGAGCCCGGACGGGACGAAGTAGATGAAGACGATGAGCACCACGCCGTAGATCACGTTGGCGAACAGGCCCGGCTGGTCGGTGAGGCTGCGCAGCAGCGGGATCTGCCCGGCCCACTCGGCGGTGTAGTACGGCAGGAACACCATCGCCAGACCGCCGAGCCAGGCGCCGGAGACGGTGGCGGCACCGCCGAGCACCATCGCGGTGATGAACAGCAGCGTGATCGTGAACCCGACCGTGGTCGGGCTGACGATCGGCGTGGTGAGCAGGTACAGCGAGCCGCCGACCGCGCCGTAGAGCGCGCTGACGGCGAACGCCACCGTCTTGACCTCCGCGGGCCAGACCCCGGAGATCGCCGCGGCGGTGCCGTTGTCCCGCAGCGCCACCATGGCCCGGCCGACCCGGCTGCGGACCAGCCCGGTGGCCAGCCAGAACAGCACCCCGGCGACGGCGGCCATGACGAGGAACATCCAGCCGCGGTCGGAGACGTCCAGGCCGAACCAACCCGGCTTGTCCCAGCCGATCCGCACCGTCTTGCCCGCGGTGCCACCGGTGCCCAGCGCGATGCCGACCGGCTGGCTGACCACCACCGGGAAGGCGACGCCGACGGCGAGGGTGATGACCGCGAGGTACAGCCCGTGCAGCCGCAGCGCCGGCACGCCCACGACGAAGCCCAGCGCCAGGCCGAGCAGCGCGGCCACCGGCACGGTCGCCGCCCAGGCCCAGCCGTGGTCGGTGACCAGGATCGCCGTCGCGTAGGCGCCGATGCCGAAGAAGGCACCGTGGCCCAGGGAGACCTGGCCGGTGAACCCGGTGACCAGGTTCAGCCCGAGCACCGCCACCGCGTAGGCGATGACCAGGCTGAACTGGCCGATCCGGAAGTCGCTGGCCAGCAGCGGCAGCGCCAGGACGACCAGCGCGGCCAGGAGCAGGCCGGCGCCCTGCCAGATCCGGTGGGCCCGCGAGCCCTCGAGGACGACGCGTGGCGAACTCACACCCGCTCCAGGGTCTTGGTCCCGAACAGCCCCTGCGGCCGGACGAGGAGGACGACGAGGACCACCAGCAGGGCGATGACCAGGCTCAGGTCGCCCTCGATGACGGTGAACAGGCCCGGCACGAAGGCCATGACCAGGCCGAGCACGAGTCCGCCGACCGCCGCGCCCGGGACGCTGTCGAACCCGCCCAGGGTGGCCGCGGCCAGGCCGAAGATGAGGATCGCGCCCATCGAGTTGAAGTCGAGCGCGCCGGCGGTCTCGGCGACCAGCGCGGCGGCCAGGGTGCCCAGTGCCGCGGCGATCCCCCAGCCGAACATGTACATCCGGCCGACCGGGATGCCCATGACCTCCGCGGCCTCGCGGTTGGCCGCCACCGCCCGGTAGCCCAGGCCCAGCTTCGTCTTCTCCAGCAGCAGCCACAGGCCGAGCAGGAGCACGACCAGGACGGCGAGCACGCCGATCGAGACGTGGGTGATGAAGAACGGCGGGGCGCCGCCGATGACGTCGACCTTGTCCTCGATGCCGCCGGGGAACGGCCGCGGCGGGGCCACCGGCGTCGTCCCCCAGATGATGGCGACGCCGGCGTTGATGATGAGGAACAGGGCCAGCGTCGCCAGGATGACCGGGAAGACGCCCCGGCGTTCCAGCGGCCGGATCAGCCCCCGCTCCAGGCCCGCGCCGACGCCGAAGGACAGCACCAGCGCGATCGCGATGGCCAGCCAGACGTTGACCCCGTGCCGGGTGAGCTCGAAGACGGCGAAGGCGCCGAGGGTGGCCATCTCGCCCTGGGCCAGGTTGATGTGGCTGGTCGTCTTGTAGACCAGCACGATCGCCAGGGCCACCAGCGCGTAGAGGGCGCCGTTGGTCAGCCCGCCGGTCAGCAGGGTGAGCAGGTAGGACGGGTTGTCGATGTTCGGTGACACGTCGGGACCCCCTCAGTAGCCCAGGTAGGCGCGGCGCATGTCCTCGTTGCCGCGGACCTCGTCGGCGCTGCCGGACAGCACGATCGACCCGGACTCGAGCACGTAGCCGCGGGTGGCGAAGGAGAGGGCGAGCTCGGCGTTCTGCTCGACGATGAGCATGGCCACCGACTGCTCGCGGTTGATCTCCTCCAGCTGGGCGAACAACCCGCGCGTGATGATCTGGGCCAGGCCCAGCGACGGCTCGTCCAGCAGCAGCAGCCGCGGGCGGGCCATCAGCCCCCGGGCGATGGCGAGCATCTGCTGCTCGCCGCCGCTCATCCCGCCGGCCAGCTGCGCGCGCCGCTCGGCCAGGCGGGGGAAGACGTCGTACCACCGGTCGATGTCGGCCTCGATGCCCTTGGTGTCCTTGCGGTTCCAGGCACCGACGCGCAGGTTCTCCTCGACCGAGAGGACGCCGAAGACGCCCCGGCCCTGGGGCACGTGGGAGATGCCCTGGCGCACGATCCACTCGGTCGGCTTCCCGGTGAGCTCGGTGCCGCCGAGGCGGACCGAGCCGCGGGTGCCGACCATGCCGCAGATGGAGCGCAGCGTGGTGGTCTTGCCCGCGCCGTTGGCGCCGAGCAGGACGACGACCTCGCCCTCGTCCACGTGCAGGTCGATGCCGCGCAGCACCTCCGCCTCCCCGTAGGAGGCGTGCACGCCCGACAGCTGCAGCAGCGGCTCAGCCACGTCGGGCCTCCCCCGCAGCGGTGTCGCCACCGAGGTAGGCCTCGATGACCGCGGGGTCGCGCTGCACCTGGGCCGGGGTGCCGTCGGCGATCCGCCGTCCGAAGTTGAGGACGGTGACCCGGTCGCTGATGCCCATCACCATCTTCATGTGGTGCTCGACCAGCAGCACCGACAGGCCGAAGTCGTCGCGCAGCCCGCGGATGACCGCACCGAGCTCGTCGACCTCGGAGTGGGTCAGGCCGTTGGCCGGCTCGTCGAGCAGGAGCAGCTTGGGGCGGGCGGCCATGGCGCGGGCCAGCTCGATCCGCTTCATCGTGCCGAAGGGCAGCCCGGCCACCGGCCGCAGCGCGAGGGAGGCCAGGCCGAGCCGCTCGAGCAGCGCCATGGCCTCCGCGCGCGCCGCGGAGTCGGTGCGCCGCGTGCCCAGCCGCAGAGCGGACCGGATCCAGCCGCCCTTGCCGCGCGAGTGCGCCCCGACGGCGATGTTGTCCAGCACCGTCATGGTCGGGAACAGCGCGATGTTCTGGAACGTGCGCGCCACGCCCACCTCGGCGATGCGGTGGGCGGGCAGCCGGAGCAGGTCGATGCCGTCGAGCAGCACCTGCCCGGAGCTGGCCTCGTAGACCCGGCTGACGACGTTGAACATCGTCGTCTTGCCGGCGCCGTTGGGGCCGATCAGGCCGCAGATGCTGCCCCGGGGGACGTCGAAGGACAGCCCGTCGAGGGCCACCACGCCGCCGAAGCGGACGCTGACGTCCTCGACCCGCAGGAGCGGGACGTCCTCCTCGCCCTGCCGCGGGGCCGCCGCGGCGGTGGTCGCACCGGTCATCGCGTCACTGCCAGCGCAGGAAGCCCATGCCGCAGCCGGTGCCCGCCGCCGTGCGGTAGCACGGGGCGTACTCCGACCACGCGACCTCGCGGTCGTGCATGGCGCCGGCGACGGCCACCCAGTTGCGGATCTCCGAGGAGCCGGCGTTGAGCAGCTCGTCGGGGATGGTGCGCAGCGACTCGGCGTCCCGGTTGGTGATGCCGTCGAGGACGCGGCGGTCCAGCTGCTCGTCGACGACGAAGTGGGACAGGCCGCCGGAGGCCACCAGCACCACGCGGGCCTCGACCGGGGAGGCCTCGATGGCCGCGCCGAGGGCCTTGCCGAAGTCGTAGCAGCGCTTGGTCGACGGCTGGTTGGGCGGGTAGTAGGTGTTGAGCATGACCGGCACCACCGGGACGTCGGTCCGCTCGCCCAGCAGCCGCTGGATGATGAAGCCGTAGGCGTGCCCGAAGCCGTGGCCGGGCGGGGTGCTGGCGACGCTGGCGACGTCGAACTCGCGGGCGACCAGCCCGGTGATCGCGTCGAGGGCCAGCTGCGGGTGCCCGTCGAACTTGTGGACGGCGTCCATCGCGTAGCCGGTCTTGACCGCCTCGAAGAACTCCCCGGGCGGGGCGCCCTCCATCGTGCCGGTCTCCCAGGTGTCCCCCCAGAAGATGGCCATCGACGGCTGGTTGGTCGCGTCGAAGACCTCCTCCTGGTCGTCACCGACGACCACGAGCACGTCCGGCCGCAGCTCGGCGAGGTCGGCGGCCAGCCGGTCCATGCCCTGCAGGCAGGCGGTGTAGCGCTGCTCCCAGACCTCGTCGGTGAGCTCGGCGGCGAACCGCTCCCCCACCGCGGCGGACAGCTCGTCGAAGGTGACGTGCCGGCCGGCGTTGTCGTAGAGCTCCTTGTTGGTGCGGTCCTGCGCGGCCCGCTCCCGCCACAGGCGCGGGTTCGTGAGCAGCATCGGGCTGTGCGAGGTGCCGATCGCCCCGACGATGGTGGCCATCAACGCTCCTTGGTGGGTCGAGGAGCCCGGCGGCGTGGCCGGGCGGGAGTGGGTTCCGGGCACGCGCCGGCCGGCCGCCGGGAGGGCGGCCGGCCGGCGCGGAGGTCAGTACGCGACCTGCTTGCCGGTCACCGGGTGCTCGTAGTGGAACGGCATGGCCTCGGCGTGGGGGAACATCTTCCAGTCGTCGACGATCTCGTCGGGACCGTGCGGGTCGGCCGGGTAGGTCTCGGTCAGGTAGCCCTCGTACTCGACGGGGCAGCGCGCCCAGCCCTTGTCGAAGTCGCCCTGCCAGAACGAGCGCAGGTTCAGCAGCTTGATCCGCCACTGGCCGTCCTGCTTGACGTACTCGTTCTCGTAGATGCCGCCCTCGAACCACTGGCGGAAGCCGGGCACGGTCTCGTGGGTGCCGGCCTGCATGACCGAGCGGAACCGGGCCCTGGCCGACTGGCCGTCCTCGGAGAGCGTGATGATCCCCTGCATCTGCGGGTGGTCCAGCAGCCGGCCGTAGCGCGGGCCGTTGTGGCCCTCGGCGAACTTCGTCATGAAGCGGCCGGTGTACAGGCGCGCGACGCCCTCCTTGCCGCGGAACACGCCGTGCAGGAAGCGCACCTCGGCGCCCTCGTCGGCGAAGAGCTCGACGACCTCCTCGTAGTAGGTCTTGTCGAGGTAGTAGCCGTACGTGTACTGCAGCCGCCGGATCGCCTCGATGTCCTCGGCCCGGGTGAGCCGGTTCTCCAGTTCCGCGATCCGCGCCTCGAGGGCGGCCACCTGGTCAGTCATCTCGCTCCTCCGCGTCGTCCTCTGCCACAGCCGCCGGACGCGGCGGGGGCAAGCGGCAACGTATGCGTGACGATGGTCACCGTCAACGATCTGACAAACGTTTCCGCCAGGTGCAAGACCTCCGGTCTCGTTCCGAGACGCTCGAAGACGCGCCGGCACGGCGTATCCGCTGGTCAGCGCGGTACCTGGCAGGTCGGCGTCGCCCGATCGGGGGACGGCGGCGACATGAGGCGCTTCCTTGACGAGAGGCAACCGCGGTGCCAGCCTCCATCCGTCCGTCCGCCCGCCGGGCCGGCGCCCCTCGGCGCGCCGCGCGGGCCGGCACCGGGCTCGAACCCGGGCGACGGGCACCGGGGCCCGGATGAGGAAGGGGAACGCGCATGCTCATCGACGCCGCCGCGAAGCTGGAGCCGGAGGCACTGCGGTGCCCCTTCCCCGCCTACGCGGAGCTGCGCAAGCAGGGGGTCACCTACGTGGAGGCGGCCAACGCCTACCTGGTGACGCGGGCCGAGGACATCGACGCCGTGCTCCGCGACCACACGACGTTCAGCTCCCGCAACGCCATCGGCGCGCCGCCCATCCCGCCGGACAGCGAGATGGCCAAGCGGGTGCCCTTCCTGCTGCTGTCCGACGAGCCGGAGCACTCCGAGCGACGCAAGCTCGTGCAGCGCGCCTTCACCCCGAGCCGGCTGGCCAGGTTCGAGCCTCGCATCCGGGAGCTGTGCTCGGAGCTGGTCGAGGGCATGCGCGGGCGCACCGAGGTCGAGTTCATGGAGGAGTTCGCCGTCCCGCTGCCGATCGCGGTCATCACCACCGTGCTCGGCGTCCCCGGTGAGGAGACCGCCTCCTTCCGCCGGCTGTCGGAGGAGCTGGCCGCCACCGTCGGCAACCACGCCGCCGACCCGGCCGACATCGTGCGCATCGCCGAGGAGTTCGCCGCCCTGCTGGCCCCCTCGCTGGAGGCCGCCGCGGCCGCCGAGGAGGAGGACACGATCCTCCACACCATCGCCGCCGCCGAGCGCACCGCCGGGCTGCCCCGGCACGACTCCACGCGGTTCGTCATGGAGCTGCTGATCGCCGGCAACGTGACCACGACCGACCACATCGGCAACAGCATGGTCCTGTTGGCGCGCGACCCGGAGCTCGCCGACCGGCTGCGCACCGACCCCTCGCGGCTGTCGTACTTCATCGAGGAGTCGCTGCGCCTCGAGTCGCCCATCCAGGGGCTGTTCCGCATCACCACGCAGGACACCGAGGTCGGCGGGGTGCCGATCCCGGCCGGCTCGCGGGTGCAGGTCATGTACGGCTCGGGCAACCGCGACGCGGCACTGGTCGAGCGGCCCGACGAGCTCGACCTCGCCCGCCGCGCCCCCTCGGCCCACCTGGCGTTCGGCAAGGGCGTGCACTCCTGCCTGGGCAACATCCTCGCCCGGCTGGAGAGCCGGGTGGCCCTGGAGACGCTGCTCGGGAGCACCAGCCGCATCGAGCTGGCCGTCGACGCCGACGCCGTCGACTACCTGCCCAGCTTCGTCAACCGCGGACCGCAGGCCCTCCCGCTGAGCGTGACGTGGCGGGCCTGACGACCGCCGTCGTCACCGGCGGGGCGCGCGGCATCGGCCGCGCCCTCGCCGAGCGGCTGCACGCCGACGGGCACGCGGTGACCGTCCTGGACGTCGTCGAGCCCGACGAGGACGCCCGCACCGACTGGATCCGCTGCGACGTGACCGAGCCCGACCAGCTGCAGGCGGCCATGGAGACCGTCGCCGCGGCGGCCGGGGGCATCGACGTCCTGGTGAACAACGCCGGGCTGATCTCCCCGCGGCGCCCCTACCTGGAGTCGGGCAAGGAGGAGCTGCTGCGGTACCTGACGGTCAACGCCGTCGGCTACGCGCTGGCCACCCAGGCCGCCCACCCGTACCTGGTGGCCAGCGACCGCGGGTGCGTGGTCAACGTCGCCTCGCGGACCTTCTTCACCGGCAGCCCCGGGCAGCTGGCCTACGTGGCGAGCAAGGGGGCCGTCCTCGGCATGACGCGGGTGCTGGCCAAGGAGCTGGGCCCGCACGGCGTCACGGTCAACGCGGTCATGCCCGGCCAGGTCGCCACCCCGGGGACGGAGCAGTTCAACTCCGAGGAGGACTTCGACCGCACGATGGCCCAGCAGGCCATCCGGCGGCGGGTCCGGCCGGAGGACCTCGCCGGGCTGGTGTCGTTCCTCTGCGGGCCCGACGCCCGCATGGTCACCGGCCAGACCATCATCTGCGACGGCGGGGGCTACCTGCACTGACCGCCGATCGCCCCGCTCCGAGAGGACCCACCCGTGGCACCAGTCGCCTTCCGCACCGCGCCCGAGACCACCGCGCTGGTCGTCGTCGACGTCCAGAACGACTTCTGCGACCCGGCCGGGGCCTGCGGGGCGGCCGGCGCCGACACGACCGACGCCATGGCGATCGTGCCCCCGCTGGAGCGCCTGCTGCAGGCAGCCCGGGCCGCGGGCGTGCTCGTCGTGTTCGTCCAGACCACGCACGACGAGACGACCGACAGCCCGGCCTGGCTGTCGCGCAGCACGGTGGACGCCTCGGCACCCCCGAGGCCCGCGCTGAGCACCTGCCGCACCGGCTCCTGGGGCGCGGAGTTCTACGGCGTGGCGCCCGCGGCCGGTGAGCCCGTGGTCGTCAAGCACCGCTACTCGGCCTTCACCGGTACCGGCCTCGACCTGGTCCTGCGCACCGCCGGGATCAGGTCGCTGCTGCTCACCGGCGTCACCACCGAGGTGTGCGTCGAGTCCACGCTGCGGGACGGCCTCTTCCACGACTACCACGTCACCCTGGTGGAGGACTGCTGCGCCAGCCACAACCGCGGGGCGCACGCGGCCTGCGTGGCGCGGGTGGGCACGTACTTCGGCGCGGTGACCGACAGCACCGAGCTGGCCGCGGCCTGGGAGTCGGCGCGCGAGTCCGCCTGAGGACGTCCGTCCCGTTCGGGGGCGCCGGCGCCGCACGCCGCGACGACGAGGACCCACCGGCTCCCTGCGAGCCGGTGGGTCCTCGTCGTTCCCGCCTGCCGCCGTCCGCAGGTGTTCGACTTTGCGGAATGGTCGGCCCGGTTGTGCCCGCCTGCCGGAACGTCGTCTATGGTCCGGTGCAGTGTTGTTGCGGCCGTCACAGCCGTGGGCGTGGCCCACCGGACCGGTCCGCACGTCCCGACAGGAGGAGCTGCCCCCATGACGACCCGGATCCGTCTCGCCGCCGGCATCACCGGCGTAGCGCTGCTCGCGACCGCCTGCGGTGGGGACGCCGACTCCCCCGCCGCCGGGGGATCCGAGGGCGGCGGCCTCACCACGATCACCGTGGCCGAGACCGCCGGCACGCCGATGTTCCTGCTGACCTACGGCGAGCGGGAGGGCTACTTCGCCGACGCCGGGCTCGAGCTGGAGCTCACGTCCTCCGCCGGCGGGGCCACGGTCATCCCGCAGCTGGTCGGCGGCGACCTGGACGTGGCGGGGTCCAACGTGGTCTCGGCCCTCGTCGCTGCGTCGCAGGGTCTCCCGCTGCGCATGATCGCGGCCGGGACCAGCACGGCCCAGGACCCGGAGAACGACTTCTCGGCGCTCATGGTGAGGAGCGACAGCCCCGTCACCGACATCGCGCAGCTGCAGGGTCAGCGCGTGGCGGTCAACACCCTCCGCAACATCAACGACATCGTGCTCGGCTCGATGCTCGAGGACGCCGGCCTGGCGCCCGACGCGGTCGAGTTCGTCGAACTCCCCTTCCCGGACATGGCCGCCGCCGTCGACAAGGGGGACGTGGCCGCCGCGATGGTGATCGAGCCCTTCGTCACCCTGGCCGAGCAGCAGGGCATGAAGATCATCGGCCGCCCGTACACCGCGACGAGGCCGGGGCTGCAGATCGGCACGTACCTGATGAGCACGCAGGCGCTCCAGGAGAACCCCGGCATCGCCGAGGACTTCCTCCAGGCGGTGCAGACCACGGCCGACGCCATCCGGCAGGACCCCGCCGCCTTCCGCGCCGCGATCCCCGAGATGAGCGACACCACCAGCCCCGAGCTGGCGCAGAGCGTCCGCCTGCCCGACTGGCAGGGGACGAGCGACCGTGAGTCGCTGGAGCAGATCCAGGACCTCATGGTGCGCTACGGCCTCATCGAGGAGCCGGTCGACCTGGACGAGGTCGTCGTCGGATGACCGAGCAGACCGAGCAGACAGAGCAGACCGTGCGGACGCAGGTCGCGATCGTCGGCGGCGGGCCCGTCGGCACGGGGCTGGCCATCGCCCTGGGGCAGCGGGGCATCCGCTGTGCCGTGATCGAGCGCCGCCCCGAGCCGCAGCAGGTGCCCAAGGGTCAGAACCTGACCCAGCGGACCATGGAGCACATGCGGGCCTGGGGGGTGGAGGACCGCGTCCGCGCGGGCCGCCGCATCCCCACCGAGTACGGCATCGGCGGCATGACCGCCTACGGCTCCCTGCTGGGCCCCTACGCCTACGACTGGCACCGCCGCGCCGCCGTCCGCCGCTTCTACGCGGCCGACAACGAGCGCCTCCCGCAGTACGCCACCGAGGCGGCCCTGCGCGAGCGGGTCGCCGAGGTGCCCGGCGTCTCGCTGCACTACGGCTGGAAGGCCGAGGAGGTCACCCAGGACGACGGCGGGGTGCGCATCCGCGCCACCGACGGCTCCGGCGGGGTGCTGGAGGTGGCGGCCGACTACGCGGTGGGCTGCGACGGCGCCCGCTCGGTGGTCCGGGAGGCGGCCGGCATCCCCCAGACCCGCTCGGACCACGACCAGCTCATGGTGCTGCTGGTCTTCCGCTCCCGGCAGCTCGACGACCTGCTCGAGCGCTACCGGGGCCGGTCGTACTTCAACGTGCTCAACCCGGAGCTCGAGGGCTACTGGCAGTTCCTCGGCCGGGTGGACGCCCAGGAGACCTGGTTCTTCCACGCCCCGGTCGACCGGGCGACCACCGACGCGGACACCGACTTCCGCCCGCTGGTGTTCGGCACCGTCGGCGCGGAGTTCGACATCGAGTTCCAGCACGTCGGCTTCTGGGACCTGCGCTTCGCCCTCGCCGACCGGTACCGCGCCGGCCGGCTGTTCATCGCCGGCGACGCCGCGCACAGCCACCCGCCCTACGGCGGCTTCGGCATCAACACCGGGTTCGAGGACGCCGCGAACCTCGCGTGGAAGCTCGGCGCCGCGCTGGAGGGCTGGGCGGGCCCCGGCCTGCTGGACTCCTACGACGCCGAGCGGCGGCCGGTGTTCGCCTCCACTCGCGACGACTTCATCAACAAGTCCATCGAGGTCGACCGGGACTTCCTGGCCGCCCACGACCCCGAGCGGGACCGCGCGGCCTTCGACGCCGCCTGGGAGGAACGGGCGTCGGGCTCCCCCGAGGAGGTCGACGCGTTCGAGCCGAACTACGAGGGCTCGCCCGTCGTCGCCGGGGACGGCGGCGGGACGCCCAGCGCACTGGGCCGGCACGAGACGCGGGCCCGCCCCGGCCACCACCTCGCCGCCCAGCCCGAGGGCGCGGACGTGGACCTGTTCGACCACCTGACCGGCGGCGGCTTCGTGCTGCTGCGCGCCGGCAGCGGCGGCGAGGAGCTGGCGGGCGCGGCGAAGGCCGCCGGCGTCCCGCTGACCGTGGTCGACGTCGGCGCCGACGTCCGGGCCGCCTACGGCGCGGACCTGGTGCTGGTGCGCCCCGACCAGTACGTCGCCTGGGCCGGCGACGCGGTCGGGGACCCCGACGCCCTGATCGCCACCGTCACGGGGCGCTGAGCGGGGGGGGGGGGGGGGGGGGGGGGGGGGGGGCGCGGGGGGGGGGGGCCCGGGGGGGCGGGGGCGCGGGGGGCGGGCCGGCGGGGGGGGGGGGCGGGGGG
>NZ_JBJGZS010000034.1:0-31963 GCF_054050635.1 Geodermatophilus sp. SYSU D00079
GTGGGGGGGGGGCGCCGCGGCGCGCCCCTGGGCGGCCCGCCCCCCCCCCCCCCCCCCCCCCCCCCCCCCCCCCCCCCCCCCCCCCCCCCCCCCCCCCCCCCCCCCCCCCCCCCCCGGTCCAGGAACCCCAGGACCGCGTCGTTGACCAGCCGCGGCTGGTCCTCGTGCACCAGGTGCGAGGCGCCCGGCACCTGCACCTGCTCCGCGTGCGGCAGCAGGGTCGCCAGCCACCGGCTGAGCGCCCGCGCGACGTGGGGGCTGCGGGCTCCGGTGAGCAGGAGCGCGGGCGCCTGCACGCCGCGGATCGCGTCCTCGCCCAGCGGCGGGAAGCCCGCCCGCAGGGCCGCCGCCAGCGTGCTCGCGTTGTCCCGCATCTGCTGCCGGCGCTCCGGCGTCAGGCGACCGAACGCCTCCCGGCCCAGCACGCCGCGGGCGAAGAGCTGCCAGGCGCGCTCGTCGTCGCCGCGCCGCCGGGCCCACGCCATGGGGGCGAAGGTGCGCAGCCCGAACGCCAGGACCGCGAGCGTGGCGCCCGGATGCCGGAGCAGGCCGCGCGCGACCACCCCCGGGTGCGGGCGGGGACCGGGGCCGAGCACCAGGGACAGCAGCGGCGGCTCCTCCAGGACCAGGCTGCGGACGGCGTCCGGGTGCTCGATCGCGGTGAGCAGGCAGATCAACGCGCCCCACGAGTTCCCGACCAGGTGCGCCGGCAGCGCGTCCAGCTCCCGGAGGACGGCGACCAGGTCGTCGACGTGGACCGGCACCGGGTCGGCCGCACCCGGCGGGACGTCGGCGTTGGGCCGGGCGTACCGGCGGCTGTAGGCGATCGCCCGGTGGCGCGCGGCGAGCGGCCCGAGCTGCGCCGTCCAGGTCCGCAGGTCGCTGATCCCGCCGTGCACGAGGACGACCGGGTCACCGGACCCGAGCTCCCGGTAGGCCAGCGGCACGCCGGCGACCACCACACGGGCGACACCGGGGTCCCAGCCGTGCTCGTCCACGCCGCACCCCCTCGTCCGGTGGCGCGGGACACGTTCCTCGGTCCCGCGCGCGGGTGCAACGACCGCGGTGCGTCGAGCGGCGCGCGTGGTCGCCCTGCAGGTGCTGCTCGTGCACTGTCCGTCCTGCGGGACCGGCAGTGCACGAGCACGACCGGCGACGCCGGTCAGCCGGGGGCGTCGGTGCCTCAGCGGGCCCGCGGGGGCACCGGCGGCAGGCCGAGGTGGTCGCGCAACGTCGTCCCGGTGTAGTCGGTGCGGAAGACGCCCCGTTCCTGCAGCAGCGGGACGACGCGGTCGACGAACGGGTCCAGCCCGCCCGGGGTGATGTGCGGGACGAGGATGTAGCCGTCTGCGGCGTCGGACTGCACCAGGTCGTCGATGGTCGCCGCGACCGTGGCGGGGCTGCCGACGAAGGTCTGCCGGCTCTGCACCTCGATCATCAGCTCGCGGATCGAGTAGCCCTTCTCCGCGGCGAGCTCGCGCCACTGCCGCGCGGTCGCCAGCGGGTCGCGGTACATGCGCACCTGCGCCCGGCCCTTGGCCACGTGGTCCTCCCCCACCACCGGGTCGACGTCGGGCAGCGGGCCGTCGGGGTCGAGGTCGGAGAGGTCCCGGTTCCACACCTGCTCCAGGAACCGCAGCGCCGTCTGCCCCGACACCTGCTGGCGGCGGACCTCGTGCGCCAGCTCCGCGGCCTCGGCGTCGGTGTCGCCGATGACGAAGGTGGCCGCGGGGAGGATCAGCAGGGAGTCGCGGGAGCGGCCGTACCGCTCCAGGCGGCCCTTGACGTCGGCGTAGAACGCCTGCCCGGCCTCCTTGGTGCTGTGCCGGCTGAAGATCGCGTCCGCGCTGGCCGCGGCGAACTCCCGGCCCTCCTCGGAGTCACCGGCCTGGAAGACCACCGGCTGCCCCTGCGGGCTGCGGGGCACGTCGAACCGCCCGGCGATGTCGAAGTGCGCGTCGCTGTGGGCGAACCGGCCGGCCTGCGGGTCGCGGAGGAAGACCCCGCTCTCCTTGTCCGCGGCGATCTCGTCACCCCGCCACGAACCGGTCAGCTCCAGCACGGTCTGCAGGAACGTGCGGGCCCGCTCGTAGCGCTGGTCCTGCGGGAGGAACCCGCCGCGCCGGAAGTTCTCACCGGTGAACGCGTCCCACGAGGTGACGACGTTCCACGCCGCCCGCCCGCCGGAGAGGTGGTCGAGGGTGGCGAACTGGCGGGCCACCTCGTAGGGCTCGTTGAACGTCGAGTTGATCGTCCCGGTCAGGCCGAGGTGGTCGGTGACCGCCGCCAGGGCGGCCAGCACGGTGAAGGTGTCGGGCCGGCCGACGACGTCGAGGTCGTAGATCTGGCCGTTCTGCTCGCGCAGCCGCAGCCCCTCGGCGAGGAACAGGAAGTCGAACCGCCCCCGCTCGGCGGCCTGGGCGAACCGGGCGAAGGAGGCGAACTCGATGTGGCTGCCGGCGGCGGGGTCGCTCCAGACGGTGGTGTTGTTGACCCCGGGGAAGTGCGCCGCCAGGTGGATCTGCTTGGTCACGGTGCTCCCTCAGACGGTGGCGTAGCGGTTGGCGGGGCGGGGCAGGCCCAGGTGGCCGCGCAGCGTCGTCGCCTCGTACGCCGTGCGGAACCGGCCGCGGCGCTGCAGCTCGGGCACCAGCCCGCGGGTCACCTGCAGCAGGTCGTGCGGCACAGCCGCCGGGCGCAGCCGGAACCCGGTGAGGCCGGCGGCGTGCCACTCCTCCAGCAGGTCGGCCAGCTGGGCGGGCGACCCGGCGAAGACCCTCGCGTCGCTGACGTACTCGCTGCCCGCCGTGCCGTCCAGCCGCCGGCGCCGGGCGGCGGCCGCTGCCGGGTCGTCGTCCAGGAACACCACGAGGTCGCCGAAGACGTGCACCGTCTCCCCCGACCGCCCCGCCGCGTCCTGGGCGCGCCGGATCTCGGCCACGATCGCGGTGGCGTCGGCCGCGTCCCGCGGCGTCACGAAGCCGACGTCGGCGCTGCGCCCGACCAGGTCGAACGGGATCGCCTGGTGGGCCAGCGCGGCGACCACAGGCTGGCCCTGCGGCGGCCGCGGCGTGATCGACGGGCCGCGGACGGCGAACCAGCGGCCGGTGAAGTCGACGGGGTGCAGCTTGGCGCGGTCGACGAAGCGGCCGGTCGCGGCGTCGCGGATCTCCGCGTCGTCCTCCCAGCTGTCCCAGAGCCGGCGGACCACCTCGACCCAGTCGGCGGCCTCGTCGAACAGCTCCCGCAGGGCGGCCTGCACGGCGGGGTCGCGCGGGTCGACGCTGCCCAGTGGCGGCAGGGTGCGCCGGCCGAAGTGCGCCGCCTCGGCGGGGCTGCTGCCCACCTTGACCCGGACGCCGGCCCGGCCGGTGCTCACGTAGTCGAGGGTGGCGATCGCCTTCGACAGGTGGAAGGGCTCGGTGTGCGTGACCACCGCGGTCGGGACCAGCCCGATGCCCTCGGTGACCGGCGCGACGCGGGCGGCCACCTGCACGGCGTCCAGCCGGCCGCGGACCTGGTCGGTGCGGTCGTCGGAGCCGTCGCGGTCGGTCGACTGCAGCGACAGGCCGTCCTCGAAGGTGACGAGGTCCAGCAGCCCCCGCTGGGCCTCCCGGACGAGGTCGACCCAGTAGCCGGGTGTGAACAGCTCGGCCGGCCGGGCGTCGGGCTCGCGCCAGGCGGCGGGGTGCCAGCCGGCGCCGTCCAGGGCGACGGCCAGGTGCAGGCGGGCAGGGTGCAGGTCGCTCATGCGCGGCGCTCCAACGGGATCTGCTCGCCGGCCTCGACCGCGATGGGCAGCCGGTTCTCCGCCGGCGGCAGCGGGCAGGTGGCGAAGTCGGTGTAGGCGCACGGCAGGTTGACCGCGCGGTTGAAGTCGAGCACGACCCGGCCCTCGGCGTCGGGGGCGGCCAGCGCCAGCGACCGGTTCGCGGCGTAGGTGGTGACGCCGGAGGTCTCGTCGGTGAAGAGCACGAACAGGCTGCCGGGCGCGGCGCCGTTGAAGGCGGTGAGGCGCAGCGGGCGCCCGGCGAGTGCGAACTCGACGGCGCCCGGGGCGTCGTAGACGTGCTCGAGGCCGGGGACGGCGGCACCGACGGTCGTCGGCCGGGGCTCGTCGAAGGGCACGTAGCGGCCCTCGGCGACCCACCGGGGGTCGGGGTCGAACGTGGGCGTGCCGGTGTAGCGCACCCGCAGCGGGTGGTCGGGGTGGCGGGGCCGGACGACGTCGCGCCCGCCTCGCCGGGCCACCTCGACCACGGCCTCGCCGGCGGTGGCGGTGACCCCGCCCCGTTCGGGGAGGACGCCGAATCCGTGCTCCCCGTGCAGCGGCACGCCGTCGACGGTCAGCTCCTCGCCCTCCTGCAGGGTCACGACGACCCCGCGGGGACCGGTCGACCAGGCGCCCGGGGCGCCGGGGACGCGCTGCGGCTCGGCGGTCAGCCAGTGCAGCCCGGTGACGGCCAGGAAGCCGTGCGGGTCGGCGCGGGCGGCCTCGTGCGCGCGGTGCCAGTCGGCCCAGTCGCGGGCGAACGTGTCGGTGGGGGTGGCGACGGTGGTCATGGTCCTCCTGGTCGGGCGGAGTCGGACGGGGGCGGGTCCGGGGCGGTCGCCGGTGGGCGGCGCCGCCCTAGGAGTACCCACCTCGGAGCACGTCGCTGAGCTTCTCGGTGGCGACGTCGGACACGGAGCCGCGGACGCTGCCCGCCACCGGGGTGGACGGGCTGTCACGAGCTGCGCACCGTCGTCCTGGCCGGCTGACCCGGTCACCGCGCCGCCCCGCCGCAGCCGGCGCCCCGGGCGACGGCGCGCAGGTCGGCCCCGGCCAGCGGCCGCGGGTCGTCGGCCGGCTGCCACCGGCCCTCGCGCACCGCGTAGCGCACCGCCGGCCCGCCGGCCCGGAAGGCGGCGAGGCCGGCGAGCAGCCGGTCGACGTCGTCCGCGGTGGTGGCGACGCCGACGCTGGCGCGCAGCGCGCCCTCGGGCACGCCGAGCCGCTGCAGCAGCGGGTGGGCGCAGAACCGGCCGTCCCGGACGCCGACGCCGTGCTCGGCCGAGAGGACGGCGGCCACCAGCCCGGGGTCGGCGCCCTCGACGGTGAACGACACGACACCGGTGGGCGTGGCCGAGTCCGGCCAGATGCGCAGCCGCCGCACGCCGGGGAGCGCGTCGAGGCCGGCCTCCAGCCGGGCCCGCAGCGCCAGCTCGTGCGCCTCCAGGGCACCGTCGGGCAGCTCCGTCAGCGCGTCGCAGGCCGCGGCCAGCGCGACCGCGCCCAGCACGTTGGGCGACCCGCCCTCGTGCCGGTGCGGCGCCGCGGCCCACCGCGTCTCCTCGACGGTGACCTCGTGCACCGCACCGCCGCCGGCCAGGTGCGCGGGGGCGGCGTCCAGCCAGTCACGGCGACCGACCAGCGCCCCGGTGCCGTAGGGCGCGTACAGCTTGTGCCCGGAGAGTGCGACGTGGTCCGCGCCGGACGCGGCGAGGGAGAACCGGCGGTGCGGCACCAGCTGGGCGCCGTCCACGACCACCCGGGCGCCGGCGGCGTGCGCCAGCTCGACGACGTCGGCCAGCGGCAGCGCCTCGCCGGTGACGTTGGACGCGCCCGTGACCGCCACGAGGGCGTGGGGCCGCGCGGCGAGCTCCGCGGCCAGCTCGCGCAGCGTCGCGGGAACCGTCGACCGGGTGGGGAGCACGGTGGTGTCCCCCCGGCGCTGCCAGGGCAGCAGGTCGGCGTGGTGCTCGCAGTCGAGCACCAGCACCCGCTCCCCGGCCGGGACGGACGCGGCCAGCAGGTTGAGCGCGTCGGTGGTGTTGCGGGTGAGCACGCAGACGTCGTCGGGGCGGGCGCCGACGAAGCGGGCGACGGTGTCGCGGGCGGACTCGTACAGCGCCGTCGACACCTGCGAGAGGTAGCCGGCGCCGCGGTGCACGCTGGCGTAGAGCGGCAGGGCCTCGGCCACCCGGTCGGCGACGGCGACCAGCGCGGGGGTGCTCGCCGCGGTGTCCAGGTTGACGTAGCGGGCCGTTCCCGCGGGGACCAGCGGGACCCCGGTCGTCGCACCGACCACGGGCAGCAGCGGCCGCTCCGGCGCGGCGGGGACGACGGGACGGGACAGGACGGCGCCGGTCACGCAGGCCTCCTCGGTTCGGGGACCCGGCTACGGGGTCCGCGCTTGCGGGCGCCGGTCGGCACACCCGCCAGGTCGTCACCCGGGGCACCCCATCGCGGAGGAAGGGTTGCCGGCCAGCGAGCCGGGGCTTGTCGCTGGCACTCTTGACCTGCCGGGAGCGTGACACGGCACCCGCATTCCCGTCAAACCCGATCGAGATGGTAGAGATATCGCCGTGCCCAGCCGGTCGACCGCCCCCGCAGCCGCCCCGCGGCTGGTCCGGCGGGTCCACGTCGACCTCGGGCGGGTTTGGTCGGCCACCTGTCGCTGACGGCGCCCTCCCGACCCCTCCCCGGCCGCGCCGTGCGCGCGGCCGCCCCACCACGTGAGGACCACCATGCCGATCGAGTTCCTGGGCATCGCCGCCACCAACGACGGATCCGAGACCACCCCCCGCTCCGGCGCGAGCTTCGACAAGGAGTTCACGCTGCGCCTGGGCCGCGCCCACGAGGACTGGGGGTGGGACCGCGTGCTGTTCGCCTACGGCTCCGGCGCCCCCGAGCCCTCCGCCGCGGCCGCGTACCTGCTCTCACACACCGAGCGGCTGCAGGTGCTACTCGCCCACCGGCCCAACGTCAGCTACCCGACCTTCGCCGCCAAGACCTTCGCCACGCTCGACCAGATCGGCGACGGCCGGCTGACCGTGCACTTCATCACCGGCGGCACCGACGCCGAGCAGCAGCGCGAGGGCGACTACCTCCCCAAGGACCAGCGCTACGGCCGCACCCGCGAGTACATCCAGATCGTCAAGAAGGCCTGGACCTCGCGCGAGCCCTTCGACTGGGACGGCGAGCACTACCGCTTCGCCGACTTCGTGAGCGACACCTTCCCGGTGCAGCAGCCCCGCCCCGACGTCTCCTTCGGCGGCTCGTCGGAGGCCGCCTACGCCGCCGGCGGGGCCGAGGCCGACGTCTTCGCGCTGTGGGGCGAGCCGCTGGCCGAGACCGCGGCCCAGATCGAGCGGGTGCACGCGGCGGCCCGCGCGGCGGGGCGGACGACGATGCCGCGGATCCAGGTGGCCTTCCGGCCGATCATCGCCCCGACCGAGGAGCTGGCCTGGGAGAAGGCGTACCGCACCGTCGACCGGATCACCGCCCGCACCGCCGGTGGACGGCAGCCGATCTCGCGCCGGCACCCGCTGACCGGGCCCGAGAACACCGGCTCGCAGCGGCTGCTGGAGATCGCCGCCCGCGGTGAGCGGTTCGACCGGGCGCTGTGGACGCCGACCGCGCGGGCCACCGGCGGGGCGGGCAACTCCAACGCGCTGGTCGGCACCCCCGAGACGGTGGCCCGGGCGCTGCTGGACTACGTCGACCTCGGCGTCGACATCATCTCGATGCGCGGCTACGACCTGCTCGGCGACGCCATCGACGTCGGCCGGTACGTCCTCCCGCTGGTGCGCGAGGAGGTCGCGAAGCGCGACGCGGCCGCGGCATGACCACCGTCGCCGTCGTCGGCAACCCCAAGCCCCGCTCCCGCACCCGGGCCGCCGCCGAGCTGGTCGTCGAGCGGCTGACCGGTGCACCGCCGGACCTCGTCGTCGACGTCATCGACCTCGGGGCGGGGCTGCTCGGCTGGGGCGACCCGGCCGTGGCCGAGGCGGTCGCCGCGGTGCGCGCGGCCGAGGTCGCCGTCGTCGCCAGCCCCACCTACAAGGCGACCTACACCGGCCTGCTCAAGCTGTTCCTCGACCAGATCGGCACCGGCGACCTCGCCGGCGTCGTCGCCGTCCCGCTGATGCTGGGCGGCGGGCCCACGCACGCACTCGCGCCGGAGCTGCTGCTCAAGCCGGTGCTCGTCGAGCTCGGCGCGACCACGCCGACCCGCGGGCTGTACCTGCTGGAGGGGTCCTGGGACGACCCGGCACCGCTGGACGCCTGGCTGGCCGCGGCGCGCCCGCAGGTCGACGCCGCCCGCACCGCGCGGCGCGGCTGACGTGGGGTCCTCACCGGGGTCGGGAGGCGCGCGGTGCGGCTGACCCGCCGCGTCGCGGTGGACCTGCTGCGCGTGTCCAGCGCGCGATGTCGCCGCCGCTGACCCCGGCGCCCATCCCCGCACCCCCTCCAGGAGACCCCTCGTGTCGCGATCCCTGCTGTCCCCTGCCCGCCGTCCGGGCACCGACCCCACCCGCCGCCGCACCGGCGCCGCCGCCCTGGCCGCGGCCCTCGCCACCGCCGAGCACCGCTGGTCGGCGCTGGTGGAGTACCGCACCCGGAGCCGGTGGACCCACCTGCTCGACCCCGCCCTGGCCGCCGACGTCCTCGACCCGTCACTGCACCCGGAGCTGGCCGCCGCCCAGGTGTGGCTGCTGACCTGGCTGCCCGGGCAGGGCACGGGCCTGCACGACCACGGCGGCTCGGCCGGCGCGTTCGCCGTCGTCCGGGGCACGCTGGACGAGGAGGTGGGGGCCCTGCCCGACGCCACCCGGCTCTCGGCCGGCCGGGTGCGCCCCTTCGGCGCGCACCACGTGCACCGGGTGACCAACACCGGGACCGAGCCCGCGCTGAGCGTGCACGTCTACAGCCCGCGGCTGACCGTCATGAACACCTACCGGGTGGACCGGGGTGGCCTGGTCCGGATCGGCACGGAGCGGGCCGGCGTCGACTGGTGACCGGCGCCTGGGACGCCGACGGGCCGTACCGCTCGACGGAGGAGCGGTACGGCCCGTCGGTACGGCCCCGTCCGGAGGCTCACGCCGAGCCTGCGAGGCGTGAGGGGGACGGGGTCCTTGCTCAGGCCGGTTGCGGCACCCGGTTGTCGAACAGCGCGATCGCCGCGGCGGTGTTGGACGCCGGCACGAAGTAGTGCGAGTGCACCTTGGTCACCTGCTCGTTCATCGCGCCGCGCATGATCAGCCACATGATCATCTCGATGCCCTCGGAGCCGGCCTCGCGGATGTAGTCCTGGCGGGTCAGCGTCGTGAGCTTGGCCGGGTCCTTCTCGATGGCCTCGAGGAACATGTGGTCGAACTCGGGGTTGATGAACCCCGCCCGCGCGCCGGCCAGCTGGTGGGACATCCCGCCGGTGCCGAGCACGGCGACCTTGACGTCCTTCGGGTAGCTGCGGATCGCCCGGCCCAGGGCCTGCCCGAGGGCGTAGCAGCGGGCGGCGGTCGGCTGCGGGTACTGGATGACGTTGACCAGCAGCGGGATCACCGGGCAGGGCCAGGCCTCGCCCGGGTCCGGCGTCCAGACCGACAGCGGCACGGTGAACCCGTGGTCGACGTCCAGCTCCTGGAAGACGGTGAGGTCGAAGCCGTCGTCCACCAGGCTCTCGAGCAGGTGCAGCGACAGCTCCGGGTCACCGACGACGTCGGGGACGGGGCGCTTGCCGAAGCCCTCGTCGGCCACCTCGTACCGCTCGGCGGTGCCGATCCCGAAGGTGGGGACGATGTCGAGGTCGATGCCGTTGGCGTGGTCGTTGTAGATGACGATCGCGACGTCCGGCTCGTGCTCTGCCAGCCACTCCCGCGCCGGGGCGTAACCGTCGAAGAGGCCCTTCCAGTTGGGGTCCTCGGTCTTGCCGCGGTCCATCGCGGCCCCGATCGACGGGACGTGCGACGTCGCCAGGCCCCAGATCACCTCAGCCATCGTTGCGCCGTCCTCCCGCTCGCATCGCCGCCACGAACTCCTCCTCGGTCATGCCGCTGAAGACACCACCCAGGTACTGCATCGACCGGCCGTCCATCATGGCCAGCTTGTAGACGTAGAAGATGCTGCCGCCCAGGTCGATCATCGCCTGCCAGTCGCGGTCGAGGACGGCCTGCTTCTGCTCCGGGCTCAGCCGGTACTCGTCGCAGTAGGCGGCCTCGTCGGCGAGGAAGCGCTCCCGCGCCTCCGCCGAGCGCAGGCTCATGAACAGCTTGTTCATCCGGAAGCCACGCCGGCTGGTCTGGCCGTCGAAGACCGGGGTCCCCGGCAGGTCGAACCTGCCGACCGGGGTGTCAGTGCTCATCGGTCGCCTCCTGTTCGTGGCCGGGGAGGTGCTCGTGGTCGTCGAGCCACTCCCACAGCGGCCGCGGGTGCGGGCTGGTCCTGGTGCGACCACACCAGCAGGTGCCGAGCATCTCACCGTCGTACTGGCGGAAGGTGATCCGCAGCTGCCGGGCGGGCCCGGCCTCACCCGTCGCGGTGGTCATCACCGCTCCTGCGGGTGCTGGGCCAGCGCCTCGACGTGCACGTCGAGCCACGGCGACATGGGCAGGGACACCAGCGCGTCGTGCAGGGCGGCGGGGTCGGGGGCCTCGAAGAGCCCGATCCACCCGGTGCGGCCGGGCACCCGCCACAACCGCTTGAGGACGCCCGCCTCCCGCAGCTCCATGGCACGGGCCCGCTCTCCGGAGCGCAGCTCCTCCCGCCGCTCCGCCGGGGTCTCCGGGGGCAGGCGGTTCTCGGCGCGGACGAGGAACTCCACGGTGGTCTCCTGTCGTGTGGGGGTCAGCGGGCGAGCTCGAGCAGGACGTCGGCCAGCGCCTTGGGGGCGGTGACCATCGCCTCGTGACCGGTGTCCAGCTCGTGCACCGGCCAACCGCGCTCGCGGGCGCGCTCGGCCTGCGCCTGGAACACGCGCATCCAGGTGACGCACTCGACGAAGGCCGCGGGGACGCCGTCGACGGCGCCGGTGAGGTCCAGCCGGTCCAGGTAGGTCTTCCACGGGTGCGGGGTGAGCTTGGGCGTCAGCCAGTCGACGTCGGCCTGCTCGGTCACGCCGAGCACCGAGAGCTTGCGGACCGGCACCAGCCAGCCGAAGCCCTGCTCGGCGGCCGACTCCGCCCAGTGGTGCTCCACCTGCTCGGGCAGCAGGTCGCGGGCGGCCTCGCCGTCGGAGCCGACGAACGCGTCGAGGTAGACCCGCTTGGCCACCGCGTCGGGCCGGCGGTCGGCGACCGCGGTGACGATCTGGCCCGCGTAGCTGTGCCCGACCAGGACGACGTCACGCAGCTGGAAGGTGTCGATCAGCCGGACGACGTCCTCGACGTGGGTGTCCAGCCCCACCAGCGGGGACAGCAGGTGGGCGCGCTCGGACAGCCCGGTCAGCGTCGGGGCGTGCACCTCGTGGCCGGCCGCGCGCAGCAGCGGGGCCACCCGGTCCCAGCACCAGCCGCCGTGCCAGGCCCCGTGGACCAGGACGAAGGTGCTCATGCCTGACCCGCCGGCTCCGGCTGGGCGGCGGCGACCGGCCGGGCGGGGCGCGCCGGGCGGGCCGGGACCTCCCCGCGGGCGGCGGCCTCGGCCTTGGCCATCTTCTCCAGCAGGCGGCGGCCGCGGATGCCCGCGACGTCGGAGCGGATCGAGGACTCGATCATCCCGGGGTCGGTGGCGACCATCTTCTCCTGGATCTCCAGGGCGTCGACGTCCTCCTTCATGACCGCGAGCTGCTGCTTGAGCTGGAAGTCCGACAGCTCCTGGTCGTCGATCTTGTAGTCGCGGCCCAGGGCGAAGAAGTCGTGCGTGGTGGTCTCGGTCTCCGGGGTCATGCCGTAGATGACCTTCATGTGGAAGCCCTCGGGCTCCTCGGTGCCGGTCGGGGCGATCCGGATGTTGAGGATGAAGATGCCCGGCGCGTAGAAGTCGCCGTCCTGCCAGCGGTCGATGTTCGTCGTCACGCCCATCGAGGACCGGTAGAAGGGCGGGGCCTCGATGTCGATCATGTGGCGGACGAAGGAGACCCTGTTGCCCTCGCCGATCACGTCGATCGGGGTGGCGGCGACCGCGGCGTTGCCGATGGAGGTCGGGTGCAGGAACGTCTCGTGGGTCAGGTCGAGCAGGTTCTCCACGAGCAGCACCTGGCGGCCCTTGAGGCCGACCGAGCCCTGCACGTGGGTCCAGTTCGGGTCCTCGAGCCAGGAGACGTCGGGGATGTCGGCCGGGTCGGCCTTGTCCGGGTCACCGGGCCAGATCCAGACGATGCCGTAGCGCTCGACGACCGGGAAGCGGTGCACCGTGGCGCCCTTGGGCATGTCCGGCTGCTCCGCGACGCCGACGCACTGGCCGGAGCCGTCGATCTTGTAGCCGTGGTAGTTGCAGGTGATGACGTCGTCGTCGAGCCGGCCCAGCGACAGCGGGTAGCGGCGGTGCGGGCAGCGGTCCTCGATGGCGTTCGCGCTGCCGTCGGACAGCCGGTAGAAGCACACGGGGCGGCCACAGATCCAGCGCTGCATCAGCGTGCGGCTGACCTCGTCGGACCAGGCGCCGATGTACCAGCCGTTCATGACGATGGGGTTGGCTGCCATCGCGGACTCCTTGACTCGAGAGGGCGGATCGGGGGTGCGACGTCGGGCGGTCCGGTCAGGGACTGGACACCGGGACGCCCCACCCCGGCGGCGGAACCGGGGGTGACCGCACACACACTGACGTTAAGGATCGCCGGAGTCGGGCGGATCGGCTCGATGACAGCTTCGCTCCGACCGCGTTCGCCCGCCGCGCCTACGTCATGTGTCGTACGCCTCGCCCGGGCCCGCCCCGCCGGTGTCCGTGCAGGTCAGCCCGGTGGCGGGATGAGCCCCTCGCGGATGGCGAGCAGCGCGGCCTGGGTGCGGCTGGACAGCTGCAGCTTGCTCAGCACGTTGCTCACGTGGGTGCGCGCGGTGCGCTCGCTGATCACCAGCTCGTCGGCGATGTCGCGGTTGGAGTGGCCCTGCGCGACCAGCGCCAGGATCTCCCGCTCCCGGGCGGTCAGCGAGGTGAGCCCGGCCTGGGGCGCGGCCATCCGGCGGGCCAGCTGCCGGGCCACCGCGGAGTCCAGGTGCACCTCGCCGGCGGCGGCCGCGGTGATCGCCGTCGCCACCTCCGCGGGGTCGGCGTCCTTGAGCACGTAGCCGGCGGCGCCGGCGGCGAGGGCGGCGTGCACCCGCTCCACCTCGCCGAAGCTGGTGAGGACGACGACCCGGACCTCCGGGTGGGCGCGGGCGATCGCGGCGGTGGCGGCCACGCCGTCCATGCGCGGCATCTGCAGGTCCATGAGGACGACGTCGGGCATGCGCGCGCCGGTGGTCTGCCACTGGTGCAGCAGCTCCACCGCCTGCTGGCCGTCGGACGCCTCCCCGAGCACCTCCAGCGTGGGAACGCTGGCCACGTAGGCCTGCACCCCGCGGCGGACGATGGCGTGGTCGTCGACGAGCAGGACGCCGATCACCCCGGCGCTCACCGGCCGGCCCTCCCCCGGGTGCCGGGTGCCGGCAGCGTCACCTGCACGCGCCAGCCACCGGCGGAGCGCGGGCCGGCCGACAGCTGCCCGCCCCAGCGCTCGGCGCGCTCGCGCATCGACACCAGGCCGAGCCGGCCGCGGGGCCGGTCACCGGGCTCGGGTGCCGGCACCGCGTCGGGCGTGCCGCCGCAGCCGTCGTCGGTGACCTCGACCAGCACCCCGCCGCCGGACCGGTCGACGCGGATGTCGGTCTCGGTGGCCCGGGCGTGCTTGACCACGTTGTGCAGCGCCTCCTGGACGATCCGGTAGAGGTCCTCCTGGACGTCGACGTCCACGCCGAGCTCCAGGCCGTCGTCGGCGTGCACCTCGACGGCGAGGCCGGTGCGCGCCTCCACGCTGGCCGCGTGCGCCCGGACGGCCTCGACCAGCCCGTTCTCGGCGAGGTCCAGCGGCCGCAGCTCGAAGACCAGCCCGCGCAGGTCGGCCAGCGCGCTGGCCGACAGCTGGGCGAGCTCCTCCGCGCCGCTGCGCACCGTGGCCGGGTCGGCGTCGGCGGTGTCGAGGTGGGCGCGCAGCGCCTCGGCCTGCATGCGCATGGAGAACACCTGCTGGACCACCGAGTCGTGCAGGTCCCGGGCCAGCCGGCGGCGCTCGTCGCTCTGCGCGCGGGACCGGGTCTGGGTCAGCAGCGCCGCGGTCTCGATGGCCACCGCGGCGGAGTCGGCCATCGCCTCGAGGAAGGCCAGCGAGCTGGGGCCGGGGTCCTCCCCCGGCGAGTAGTAGGCGTTGATGATCCCCAGCGTCCGGCCGCGCACCACCAGCGGCACCGAGACGAAGCTGTCCCAGTCGGGGACGTCCATGATCTCGTGCAGCGGCGCCCACTGCGGATCGGCCATGATCACCGGCTTGCGGTGCAGGCTGACGATCGGCTGGCGGCCGGCCAGGGCCTCCATGAACAGCACCCGGGCGCCCAGGCGCCGGCAGGCGGCGAGCTTCTCGGGGAAGTCGACCGCGTCGCCGAACCCGGCCATGCCCAGCAGCTGCAGGTCGTCGCGGGGGTCGTCGAACGCGAGGATCTGGACGGCGGCGATCGACGCGGTCATGGCGATCTCGCGGGCGACCGCGTCCAGCGTGGCCGGGAGGGAGTAGGCGTCGGCCACGCTGGCCGCGGCCCGGGTGATGGCGGTCAGCCGCTCCTGCTGGCGCACGGTGTCGGTGACGTCGCCGAACCACACCGCCCAGCGGCCCGGGCCCACCGGCAGCACGCGGTACTCCAGCTCGCGGCGGCTGCGCCCGGGCACCGGCCAGCTCGCCGTCCGCAGCTCGGGGGTGTCCGGGTCGCCGGCGGTGGGGTCGAAGGGGGTGGGCGTCCCGACCAGGTCGGCCGCGGGCCGGCCGAGGATCTGCGCGGCGGCGGCGTTGAGCCCCAGCAGCCGGCCGGCGTCGTCGACCAGCGCCAGCCCGTCGACGGAGACCTCGACGAGCGCGCGGAGCACCGGGTCCTCCCCCGCGTCCGCCGGCCACACCGCGCCGGCCGCGGCCGCCACCTCGCTGCGCACCACTGCCTCGTCCCACCCGTCGACCCCGGCCCACCGCCGGGCGATCACGCTACCGCGCGGCCGGTGGCCCGGTCCCGGCTCGCCCGGGCAGCCGCCCCGACCGGGTGCCCCCCGGACGACGACGGCGCGCCGGCCGGGACCCGTCGTCCCGGCCGGCGCGCCGTTGCGAGGCGTGCCCCCGGCTCAGCCGGCGGTCGCGGCCGCCGTCCCGAGCCGGTCGGCGTCGGCCTGCTGGGTCTTGGGCAGCGGCCGGATGCCGAGCACGGCCAGCAGGCTGACCAGCGACAGCGCCGCCACGTAGATCGCGATGGGGGTGGACGACTCGTAGGAGCCGTACAGGGCGGTGGCCACGATGGGGGTCACCGCGCCGCCGATCATGCCGCCCAGCTGGTAGGCGATCGAGATGCCGCTGTAGCGGGTCTTCACCTCGAAGATCTCGGTGAACAGGCCGCCCTGGGCGCCGGCCATGATGCCCTGCACGAACGCGGCGACGACGAACGCGAACAGCGCCGCGGCGGCGTTGCCGGTGTTGACGAGGGCGAACATCGGCAGCGGCCAGAGGACGGCGGTCAGCGCGCCGACCGCGAAGACCGGCTTGGAGCCGAACCGGTCCGACAGCAGCGCGGCCACCACGATGGTGCCGATCCAGACCGCGGTCGAGGCGAGGATCAGCCACAGCAGCGTGGTGCGGTCGAAGCCGACGACGGTGGTGCCGTAGGTCAGCATGTAGACGATCACCGTGTAGCCCACCGCCGGCGGGGCGATCGAGGCGAGGCTGCCCAGGACCAGCGTGCGCGGCTGGCGCCGGACCAGCTCGGCCACCGGGATCTTGACGACCTGCTTCTTCTCCTTGACCTGCTGGAACTCCGGGGCGTCCTCCAGCTTGCTGCGGACGAAGAAGCCCACGACCACCAGCGCGATGCTGATGAGGAACGGGATCCGCCAGCCCCAGGTGAGGAAGTCCTCGTTGTCCATGCCGGAGACGGCCAGGAAGGCGAGGTTGGAGGTCAGCACGCCGACCGGGACGCCGAACTGCGCGAAGCTGCCGTAGACGGCGCGCCGGCGCGGGCTGGCGTGCTCGGTCGCGATGAGCACCGCGCCGCCCCACTCACCGCCGACGCCGAAGCCCTGGATCAGCCGCAGCGCGACCAGCAGCAGCGGGGCGCCGACGCCGATCGCGGCGTAGGTCGGCAGCACACCGATGAGGAAGGTGGAGCCGCCGGTGAGCAGCAGGGTCAGCACGAGCATCGACTTGCGGCCGATCCGGTCGCCGAAGTGGCCGATGACCGCGGCGCCGAGCGGGCGGGCGATGAAGCCGACGGCGAAGGTGGCGAACGCGGCGATCGTGCCGGCAGTCGGGTCGAAGTCGGGGTAGAAGACGCTCCCGAACACCAGCGCGGCGGCGGTGCCGAAGATGTAGTAGTCGTACCACTCGATCGACGTGCCGATGAAGCTCGCCGCGAAGATCCCCTTCTTGGAGGGGCCGGCCTTCGCGGGCGCAGGGGTGGTGGGTGATGCCACGGGGGGAGTTCTCCTCTGGACGCCGCTGTGCAGGGTGGCGCGACCGCGGGTGACCGCGATTACACCGCTCCGAGAATGGAAACCCGTGTTGACACGGAAGTCGTGAGGCCGTAGACCCGCCTGCTCCGGGCCGCTCGGGCCACCGCGGCTACGTCATCCGTCGCAGCCCCGCGCGCCCGACGGCGGACGGGGCGACGGCCACCTCCCCACGACGGCGACGGTGGCCGGGACCGCCCGTGCTCAGCCCAGTCTCCGCGTCTCCGGGGTGATGGGCACCTCGACCAGCCGGGGCCCGTCCGCCTTGCCGATGGCGGCGAACTCCTCGGCCAGCTCCTCGGCGGAGCCGACCGCACGGGCGGGCACCCCGTAGCCCTGCGCGATGGTCACCGCGTCCAGCCCGGGCAGCTCGAGCCCGGGGACCTTCGACACCCCCAGCTGCCCGACGAACGAGGCCAGCGCCCCGTAGATGCCGTTGCGCAGGACGACGAAGGTCACCGGCAGGTGGTGCTGCACCGCCGTCCAGACCGCCTGGACGCCGTACTGGAAGGCCCCGTCCCCGAGGACGGCGACCACCGGGCGGGCGGGGTCGGCCAGTGCGGCGCCCACCGCCGCGGGGACGCCGAAGCCCAGGCCGCCGGCGGCCGGGAACAGCAGCCCGCGCGGGGTGGCGAGGTCCAGGTGCGACCAGAACTGCGCGGTGTTCGCGGTGGACTCGTTGACGTACCGGGTGTGCGCGGGCACCGACCGGGTGAGCAGGCCGAGCACCGCGTCCGCGGTGAACGGGGCCCGGCCCGGCTCGGCGGCGACCGCCCGCTCCGGCGCCGGGCGCTCCGGTCGCGGCGGCAGGTCGGCCAGCGCGGTCAGCAGCTGGCCGGCCACGGTGGCGACGTCGGCGACCACCGCGTCGCCGAACGCGGCCCGGGCCGCCGTACCGGGGTCGCTGCCGACGGCGACCAGCTCGGTGCCCTCGGGCAGCCACGCGCCGGGCACGTAGACGTGGTACCGGAACACCGGGGCGCCCAGCACGAGCACCAGGTCGGCGCCCTCCAGGTGCGCGGCGACGCCGGCGATGCTCGGCGGCAGCAGGCCCTGCCACAGCGGGTGACGGGTCGGGAAGGGCGCGCGTGGCGCCGAGGGGGCGGTCCAGACCGGCGCCTGCAGCCGCTCGGCCAGCGCCACGACCCGGGGGTGCGCGCGCTCGTCGTCGACCTCGGGGCCCACGACCAAGACCGGGTTGCGGGCGGCGGCCAGCCGCCCGGCCAGCTCCTCCAGCAGCTCGTCGTCCAGGCCGCCGGCCCGGCGCACCCGGCGGCCGGCCAGGGCGGCGACCTCGTCGGGGTCCACCGGCTGCGCCCAGTCGTCCAGCGGCAGGGAGACGAAGACCGGTCCGGCCGGCGGCAGCGTGGCCAGGTGGAAGGCCTCGGACAGCGCCCGGGGCACGTCCTGGGCCCGGGCCGGCTCGAAGGACCACTTCACCTGCGGCTCGGGCACCCGGGTCATCGCCGGCTCGCCGAGCATGGACCCCAGGCCGACCATCGGGCGGGCCTGCTGGCCGGCGGTCACCACCAGCGGCGTGCCGCAGGCCCGGGCGTTGGCCAGGTTGCCCATCGCGTTGCCCAGGCCCGCGGCGGAGTGCAGGTTGACCAGCGCCGGGCGGCCGGTGACCTGCGCGTACCCGTCGGCCATCGCCAGCACCACGCCCTCGTGCAGGCCCAGCACGTAGCGGAAGTCGTCGGGGAAGCCGTCCAGGAACGGCAGCTCGTTGGACCCCGGGTTGCCGAACACGGTGGTCAGGCCCCAGGTCCGGAGCAGCTCGAAGGTGGTCTCGCGCACGGTGGGCACGGCGTCGTCCTCCTGGGGTGTGCGGGCCGGTGGCGCCGACGCTAGCCCCAGCCCCCCGGCGTCCGCCCCCTACGTCGGATGTCGCGGCGGCCCCCTCCGGATCCGCCGCCCCCGGTCCGGTCGGATGGCCGGGGCGGTGCAGGACCTCCGGGCCTACCGTGACGGCGGGCACACGCCCGCGGGCCGCCCCCGGGCGGTCCCTGTACCGACCCTGAGGAAGCAGACCCCATGGTGTCCCTGGACCAGCTGCCGGAGATCCGGACCGAGCTGTTCATCGCCGGCGAGGTGCGCAGCACCGACGACCACCTGCAGGTGGTCGACCCGGCCGACGGCCGGTCGGTCGTCGGTTACGCGGCCGCCGCCAGCGCCAAGCAGGCGGAGGAGGCCGTCGCCGCCGCGGACCGCGCGTTCCCCGCCTGGGCCGCCCGCAGCCCGCAGGAGCGCGCCGAGCTGATCACCGCGGCGCTGGCGCCGCTGGAGGCCGACCGGCACGCGACCGCCGAGATCCTCACCCGCGAGAACGGCAAGATCCGCATGGAGTCGTTCATCGACTCCATCGTGTTCGCCCACCGGTTCGGCCTGGCCGCGCAGCTGGCCGACCAGGTCGAGCACACCGTCACCCTGCCCGCGCCGCCCTACCGGACGACGGTCGGGTACCTGCCGCTGGGCGTGGTCACGATCATCGTGCCGTTCAACTGGCCGCTGGCGATCCTCGCCGCCTCGCTCCCCTACGCCCTGCTGGCCGGCAACACCGTCGTGGTGAAGCCGCCGCCCACCACGCCGCTGGCCACGACCCGCACGGTGCAGAAGGTGGCCGAGCTGCTGCCGCCCGGCGTGCTCAACGTCGTCACCGGGGCCGACGCCGAGATCGGCGCAGCGCTGATCTCCGACGACCGGGTCAAGCACGTCTGCTTCACCGGCAGCCCCGGCGGCGGCCGGCGGATCATGTCGATGGCCGCCGAGTCCCTGACCCGCGTGGCGCTGGAGCTCGGCGGCAACGACCCGGCGCTGGTCCTCGCCGACGCCGACCTCGGCGGCGACGCGATGCAGCGGCTGTTCACCGGCACGTTCGACTCCACCGGCCAGATCTGCATGGCCACCAAGCGGCTCTACGTGCACCGCTCCCGCTACGACGAGGTCGTCGAGGGGCTCTCCGGCCTGCTCGCCGCGCAGCGGCTCGGCCACGGCCTGGACGAGCACGTGACCATGGGCCCGCTGCACCAGGCGCGCCAGAAGGAGTACGTGCAGGAGCTGCTGGCCCAGGCCCGCGAGTCCGGCGCGGAGGTGCGGGAGTTCGGCGAGGCGGCCGAGGGCGCCGACATCTCGGTCGGCAACTTCCTGCGGCCCTCGCTGGTGCTCGACCCGTCCGACGACGCCCGCGTCGTCATCGAGGAGCAGTTCGGCCCGACGCTGCCCATCCTGCCCTTCGACGACGAGGACGACGCCGTGGCGCGGGCCAACGACACCTGGTCGGGCCTGTGCTCGTCGGTGTGGACCGCCGACCTGGACCGCGCCGCCGCGGTCGCGGCGCGGCTGCGCACCGGGTACACCTTCGTCAACGCCCACGGCGCCGCCCACCTCGACGAGCGCGCGCCGTTCGGCGGCTTCAACCACAGCGGGATGGGCCGGGAGATGGGCATCGAGGGTCTCCGCGAGTTCATGGACACCCACGCGGTGGGCTTCCCCGCGTGAGCACGGCCCGGGAGGCGGGGGGACGGCGTCCTCCCGCCTCCCGGGAGAGCAGTTGACCGACCCAGCCGGCAGCTTGCGAGGGTGCTGGCGTCCACTCGACGACGAGGAGAAGGACCCATGGCGAACAACCGCGGCGTGACCTACCAGGGCCCGGGCAAGGTCGAGATCACCGACCTGGACTACCCGGAGCTCGTGCTCAAGGACGGCCCGGGTGTGCACCCGGACAACGTGGGCCGCCAGGTGCCCCACGGCGCCATCCTGAAGGTGCTCACCACCAACATCTGCGGCAGCGACCAGCACATGGTCCGCGGCCGCACCACCGCCCCCCACGGCCTGGTCCTGGGCCACGAGATCCTCGGCGAGGTCGTCGAGACCGGCCCCGGCGTGGAGTTCATCAAGACCGGCGACGTCTGCTCGGTGCCGTTCAACATCTCCTGCGGCCGCTGCCGCAACTGCAAGGAGGGCAAGACCGGCATCTGCCTGAACGTCAACCCCGACCGCCCCGGCTCGGCCTACGGCTACGTCGACATGGGTGGCTGGCAGGGCGGGCAGGCCGAGTACGTGATGGTCCCCTACGCGGACTGGAACCTGCTGCGCTTCCCCGACCGCGACCAGGCGATCGAGAAGATCCTCGACCTGACCATGCTGTCGGACATCTTCCCGACCGGGTACCACGGCGCCTACACCGCCGGCGTCACCACCGGGTCCACCGTCTACATCGCCGGCGCGGGCCCCGTGGGCCTGGCCGCCGCGGTCTCCGCCCAGCTGCTGGGCGCCGCCGTCGTCATCGTCGGCGACCTGAACGAGGACCGGCTGGCCGCCGCCCGCGCCTTCGGCTGCGAGACCGTCGACGTGTCCCAGGGCGACCCCAAGGACCAGATCGAGCAGATCCTCGGCGTCCCGGAGGTCGACTGCGGCGTCGACGCGGTGGGCTTCGAGGCCCGCGGCCACGGCTCCGGCGCCCAGAAGGAGGCGCCGGCGACGGTGCTCAACTCCCTCATGGAGGTCACCGCGGCCGGCGGCGCGCTGGGCATCCCCGGCCTGTACGTGACCGGCGACCCGGGCGGCATCGACGAGGCCGCCAAGGTCGGCGCCCTGTCGATCTCACTGGGCACCGGCTGGGCCAAGTCGCTGTCGTTCACCACCGGCCAGTGCCCGGTGATGCGCTACAACCGGCAGCTGATGATGGCGATCCTGCACGACAGGGTGCAGATCGCGAAGGCGGTCAACGCCACCGTGATCGGCCTGGACGACGCGCCGCGCGGCTACGCCGAGTTCGACTCCGGCGTCGCCAAGAAGTACGTCATCGACCCGCACAACGTCACCGGCAAGGCGGCCGCCTGAACGGCGACCAGCCCGTGACACCCGCGAGGGGCGGAGACGGTCGTCTCCGCCCCTCGCGGCGTCCCGCGTCGACGGCGCAGTCCCGGGTCCTCGTCCCCGTCCTGGTCCTCGTCGCCACCGTCGTGGCGGTGACCAGCAGCGTCGGCGCGCCGCTGATCCCCGCCGTGGCGGAGCTGTACGACGTGCCCCTGCACGTGGCGCAGTGGTCGCTCACCATGCCGCTGCTGGTCGGGGCGGTCGCGACGCCGGTCCTCGGCCGGCTCGGCGACGGGTCGCAGCGCCGCACCGTCGCGCTCACCGCCCTCGCCCTGGTGGTGGCCGGCGGCGTGCTCACCGCGCTGCCCCTGGGGCTGGGCTGGTTCCTCGCCGGGCGCGGGCTGCAGGGCTTCGGCCTCGGGCTGATGCCGCTGCTCATCGCGACCGCCCGCGAGGCGCTGCCGCAGGAGCGCTCCCGGCGCACGATCGCGGCCCTGTCGATCACCGTCGTCTCGGGCGTGGGCCTGGGGTTCCCGATCGCCGGGGCGATCACCACGTACGCCGGGGCGACGGCGGCCTTCTGGACGGCGACGGTGATCTCCGCCGTCGCGCTGGGCGCGGCCGCCCTGGTCCTGCCGGCGCCGGCCCCCGCGCCGCCGCGGCGGTTCGACCTGGCCGGCGCCGTGCTGTTGGGCCTCGGCCTGGGCGGCGCGCTGGTCACCCTCGCCGAAGGTGAGGCCTGGGGCTGGACCTCACCCCGGGTGCTGCTGGTGGCCGCCGGCTCGGCGGTCGCCCTGCTGGGGTGGGTCCTCGTCGCGCTGCGCAGCCGTGCCCCGCTGATCGACCTGCGGCTGGCCCGCGGCCGGCTGGCCGCCGCGGGGCACGTCTCGGTCATGCTGGTCAGCCTGGCCAACTACATGATGATGGGCTCGGTGCCCGTGCTCGCCCAGACGCCCGAGAGCAGCGGGTACGGCTTCGGCGCCACCGTGCTGGTGGCCGGGCTGGCGCTGCTGCCGTTCTCGCTGGCCGGGATGCTCGCGGGCCCGCTCTCCCGCCGGCTCGGCGATCGCCACGGTCCGCGGGTGGTCCTGCCCCTCGGCGCGCTGCTGGTGGCGGCCTCGCAGGTGCTCTTCGCCGTGTACCGCGACCAGCTGTGGGTGCTGTTCGTGGTCACCGCGGTCGCCGGGCTCGGCGTGAGCACGGTGTTCGCCGCGGCCCCGGGGCTGGTCGTCTCTGCCGTGCCGCCGCGGGAGACCGGCAGCGCCATGGCCCTGAACCAGGTGCTGCGCTACGCCGGGTTCTCCATCGGCAGCGCGCTGACCGCCACGGTCCTGGCGGCGGTGACCCCGGCCGGCGGGGGGCTGCCCCGCGGTGCCGGGTACACCGTCATCGGCGTCATCGCCGCCGGCACCTGCGTGGTCGCGGCCCTGGTGGTGGGGCTGCTCGCCGGGCGGGCGGGGGCTCAGCCGCCGAGCGTGGCGCCCCGGCCCAGCGGGGACACCGTCCGGGCGTAGACGTCGAGCCACCCGCAGCCGCGCGGCGCGGGCAGCGGCGGCAGCTCGGCCCGGCGCCGCTCGAGCTCCTCGTCGGGCACCTGCAGGTCGAGGGTCCGGGCGTCGACGTCCACCGAGACGACGTCGCCGTCCCGGACCAGCCCGAGCGGGCCGCCCACCGCACCTTCGGGGCTGACCTCGGCGACCACCAGGCCCTTGTTGACCAGCCCGGACATCTGCCCGTCGGTCACCACGACCACCTGGTCGCCGAGGCCGGCCCCGTCGAGGGCGAAGACGAACGCCGAGGTCAGCGCCATGCCCGGGGAACCGCGCAGGCCCAGCCCGCTGAGCACGACGACGTCGCCGGGCCGCACCTCGCCGGCGCGGATGCCGGCCAGCCCCTCCTCGCGGGAGGTGTAGACCTTCGCCGGTCCGGAGAACCGGTGCACGCCGTCGTCGGCGACGGTGCGCTTGACCACCGCCCCCTCCGGCGCGAGCGTCCCGCGGACGACGGTGATGCCGGGGTGGGTGGCCAGCGGTTCGCCGACCGGGCGGATGACGTCGGGGTCGGCCACGGTCGCCCCGCCCAGCACCTCGCCCAGCGTGCGCCCGTCGACGGTCGGCTGGTCGAGGTCCAGCAGCGGGCGCAACTGGTACAGCAGCGCCTGCGCTCCCCCGGCGGCCTCGAACTCGTCGATGCGCCGGTCGCCGTTGGGCTTCACCGCGGTGAGCAGCGGCACCTGCGGCGCCAGCTCCTCGAACAGCCCCATGACGTCGACGTCGCAGCCGGCCTCCACCGCGATCGCCTGCAGGTGCTTGACGCAGTTGACCGACCCGCTGATGGCCAGCACCGCGGTCACCGCGTTGCGAAACGCGCCGGGGGTCAGGACCTGCCGCGGCCGGAGGTCCTCGCGGACCAGCTCCACGATGCGCCGCCCGGCCCGCTCGGCGTCGGCGAACATCTTGTCGCTCAGCGCCAGGACGGGAGTGCTGCCGGGCATGGCCATGCCGAGCGCCTCGGTGGCGATGTGCATCGAGTTCGCCGTCCCCATGCCGGCGCAGACGCCGGGGCCGCTGACGGCGACCGAGGCCATCTCGGCGAGCTCCTCCACGGTCATGGCGCCGGTGGCGACGTGGCCGGCGTAGAGGAAGACGTCCTCGAAGTCGACGTGCTCGCCCCGGTAGACCCCGGAGGGCTGGTAGCCGCAGCCCACGACGATGGTGGGGACGTCCAGCCGGCCGGCGGCCATGAGCTGCCCGGGGGTGGTCTTGTCGCAGGAGGCGAGGGTGACCATCCCGTCGAGCTGGGCGCCCTCGACCGCCACCTCGATGTCGCTGGCGATGAGGTCGCGGCTGGGGAGGATGTAGCGGCCCTGCGCCCCGGCGCTGGTGATGGCGTCGCTGGGCGCGGCGGTGCGCACCTCGAACGGCACGCCCCCGGCCGCGCGGACGGCCGCCATCAGCGGCGGGACGACGTCGTCGAGGTGGCTGAAGCAGCTGGCCAGCTTCGACGAGCTGTTGACGATCGCGATCTTGGGCTTGTCCATGTCCTCCTCGGACAGCCCCAGCGCGGTCCACTGGGCCCGGCGCATCGCCCACGGCGTCCCGCCGACCGGGAAGTTGCTGCGCAGCCGGGCCATCACGCCTCCCCGCGGCCGAGGAAGACCCCGCCGAGCTCCAGCCGGCGCTGCAGCTCGGGCACCGGCACGTCGCGGACGGCCAGCCCGCCGGTGAGGGCGAGGTCGGCGGCGACGCCGACGGCCTCCCCCATGGCGAAGCAGGGTCCGGTGACCCGCGCCGAGGACTGCCCGCCCTGGGTCATCGAGGCGCACCGGCCGGCGACGAAGAGGTTGTCCACCCCCTGCGGCACGACCATCCGATAGGGCAGCTGGTTGTAGCCGCGGGGGTCCGCACCGCGCTGCCAGCGGAACTCCACGGTGCCGGCGACGTGCGCCTCCACCGGCCAGCCGTTGACGCCGATGGCGTCGTCGAAGTCGGCGCAGTCCAGGACGTCGTCCTCGGTGAGCCGGTACTCGCCGAACACCCGGCGGGTCTCGCGGATGCCGATCTGCGGGGCGATGTCGACGATGTAGGAGTCGCCGAAGCCCGGCGTGCGGTGCTTGATGAAGTCGAAGGCCTCGAACGCCTGCCGGCGGCCCTGCAGCTCGCCGTGGGTGAGCTGCTCGACGTCGGTGCCGTCGACCGCGCTGCCGTCGGGGTTGGACAGCTGGGTGAGGTTGGCCCGCCACTCCAGCGGGTTGCGCTGCGGCCGGACGATCGGCTTCTTGCGCGGGAAGCGGTGCGTGCCGGCCGCCTCCGCCTCGTTCATCAGCCGCTCCACGGTGCGCCACGGGGCGTCGCCGGCAGCGGCGACGTCGACGGCGTTGATGCGGAACATCAGCGACGGGTAGAGCAGGTGCGGCGCCTTCTCGAACGGCACCCCGGCCCAGGCGGCGACGTCGGCGTCCCCGGAGGCGTCGACGAACACCCGCCCCCGGATCGCCGCCCGCCCCGACTTGGTCTCGATGAGCACCGCGTCGATCGTCGCGTCGTCGGCCATGACCACCCCGACGGCGGTGGCGTGGAACAGCAGCCTCGCACCGGAGTCGACGACCAGCTCGTCGGCGGCCAGCTTGTAGCTGGAGATGTCGAAGGCCTGGGCGAGGATGCCGTCGTTGATGGTCAGGTGCGGGGTGTTGAGCCCGTCGAGCTTGGTGAGCCGCTCGAGCAGCTCGTCGGCGAGGCCGTGGACGACCTGCCGGTGCTCGCCGTGGACCTTGGCGTGCAGGCCGCAGAAGGTGGACAGCCCGCCCATGGTGCCGGCGCCGCCGAGGAAGCCGTAGCGCTCCAGCAGGATCGTCGAGCGCCCGGCGCGGGCGGCGGCGGCCGCGGCCATGAGGCCCGCCGGGCCCCCGCCGACGACGACGACGTCGAACTCGCCGTGCACCGGCGTCTCGCGGGCCGGCTCGTGCACGGTGCTCACGCCGGGGCCCCCGCGGAGACGTGGAGCGACGGCGGGGCGTCTGCGTGGGGGTGGCTCATCGGGTGCCTTCCTGGTGGAGCGGGGACGGGCCGGTCGGCGGGTCCTGGACGAGGGCGACCGCGGGGGGCCCACCGCGCGGCCCGAAGGTCTCGGCGACGGCGGAGACGCCGGCGTTGCGCGCCCCGGCGACGACGACCAGCAGCGCCTCCGGGGAGTTGAGCACCGGGACGACGTCCTCGGGGGCGCCGTCGGCCGAGCCGGGCACCGCGTCGGGGTGGCCGGCCGGCAGCCGCCAGCGGGTCTCCCGGGACACCGCGTCCTTGCCGACCTCCGCCAACCGCGCGCGGGGGTTGACGGCGTGCTCGTACACGAACTGCCGGACGTCGTCCTTGGACCACCCCGCGCCGGCGAACACGTGCGCGTGCTCGGGGCCGAGGACGAGGCAGCCGCTGATCGTCTCGTGCACCAGGGCGCCGGTGCGGGCCAGCGTGCCGGCCAGGTCGCGGCCGAGCTGCTCGGGGTCGGTGGTGTGCCGGGCCTCGATGTGGATGACCGAGCGCACCAGCATGGAGGTCACCGTGCTCGCCCCGGCGGCGAAGCCGTGGTCGGCGGGGAGGGGCGCCCAGGGGCTGTCCTCCTCGTTCTCGGCGATGCAGCACGTGTACTTCGCCGGCGTGCCCTGGGTGGCCTGGTCCAGCTCGTGCGGGTGCAGGCCGAAGACGTTGATCGCGGTGAGCCGGACGGCGCGGCCGATGGTCGCGTTGGCCCGGAAGCCGGAGCCGAAGACGTTGCCGCGGCCGTTGAGCCCGATCCGCTCCCGCACGGGGCCGTTGACCAGGAGCATCGGGGCGGTGCCGGTGGTGCTCTGCCAGATGCCCTTGCCCGCGTAGCCCTCGGCGGTCAGCGCCTCCCAGGCGGCCAGCACCACCGGGAAGTACTCCGGCAGACAGCCGGCCATGGCCGCGTTGATCGCTGCGGAGCGCACCGTGCAGGAGCGGTCCAGGTGCGGCATCCGGAAGACGACGTCGCCGGGGTCGCGGGCGGTCTGCGCCAGGAACCCGGCCAGCACCGACTCGGTGACCGGCATGACCGGCAGGCCGTCGGTCCAGCGCTGGGCGGCGTAGAACTCCTGGACGCCGCGCAGCGCGGCGGCGTCGATGCGGGGCAGTTCCCCTGGGGGCGCCTCGCGGGTTCCCAGCTGGCTCACGGTCCTCCTCCGACCCGGCGCCATCGTGTGCGGGATCCGCACAGGCGCGCTCTGTGCGCACAACCGTACCGACAGACCGGGCCGGGTCAAGGCCACCGCGGACCGCACCCCCCGGTTGACAGCCGTGTGACGCCCGCCATAGCGTTCGTGCGGCAAGAGAACGAGTGCGCGCATGCCGCACACCCTCGCTCTCGCGGCGACCTCTCCCCTCCGGCGCCGCGCCCGTACCGGCTCAGTCCCCGCCGTCCCCGACCGTCCCCGAGGAGAGCCCGATGTCCCGACCCGCCCTGCGCCCCACCCCGCGCCGCCGCCCGCGGTGGCAGGTGGCGCTCGCCGCCGCCAGCGCGGCGACCCTGCTGGCCGCCTGCGGCGGCGGGGACGACGAGGCGTCCGGCAGCGGCGGCGGCAGCGGCAGTGGCGGGGGGAACGGCGAGCTGCAGGAGGTCACCTTCCTCAACATCCTCCCGCTGGAGAGCCTGACCTTCACCCCCGAGCTGGTCGCCTCCTCGTGCGGCTACTTCGAGGAGCAGGGCCTCGACGTCACCTTCGAGACCACGCAGGGCTCCTCGCAGGCCATCCAGACGGTGCTGGCCGGCAGCGCGCTGATCACCCGCGTCGGCGACATGGAGACGATGCTGGCCATCGGCGAGCGGGACGCGCCGCTGGTGAACGTCGGCCAGATCAACAAGACCGGCACCATCCGGTTCATCTCCGCCGAGTCCGACCCGCTGGAGTCGCCGGCCGACATCGAGGGCCGGCTCATGGGGACGCCGTCGGAGGGCGGCACCAGCGAGATCATCCTCAAGCTCACCGCCGCCACCGCCGGCATCCCGCAGGACGAGGTGCAGACCCAGGTGGTCGGCCTCGCCCCGGGCGTCTTCGACCTGGTCACCTCCGGCCGCATCGGCGGCTACATCGTCTCCCTCGACACCGCCGTGGCCCTGCAGGAGCAGCAGCCCGACGCCGTCGTCTACGCGCCCTCCGACGACGTCCAGAGCGGCGGCCAGGTCTACGTCACCTCCCAGGACCAGGCCGACGACCCCGAGACCCAGGAGCAGCTGCGCGCCTACCTGGCCGCGATCAAGGCCGCCGTGCAGTTCGTCGCCGAGGACCAGGCCAACGACTTCGCCGAGACGATCGAGTGCCTGTCGGGCTACGACATCCCCACCCTCGAGGACCCCGAGGTCGGCAAGGCCGCGCTCACCCAGTACGTGGAGTCCTGGACCGCGGCCGGGGACGCCGAGATCGCCCGCACCGTCCCCGAGCAGTGGCAGACCGTCTACGAGGAGATGTCCAGCTCGGGCTTCGTGCCGGAGGGCCTGGACCCGGCCGAGTGGTTCACCAACGACTTCGCCCCGGCACCGTGAGCGCCGCGGCCGTGAGCACGCACCCCGCCCCATCCCGGGAGGACGGCATGACCATCTCCGCACCCGCCCACAGCGCTCCGCCGGCGCCGGCCGGCGCCCCGGCCCAGCTGGAGGTCACCGGCGTCGACAAGGTCTACCAGGCCCGGCGGGGTGAGGTGCACGCGCTCAGCGACGTGAACCTCTCCATCGCCCGCGGCGAGTTCATCTCGCTGGTCGGCCGGTCCGGCTGCGGGAAGACCACCCTGCTGCGCATCCTCGCCGGGCTGCTCCCGCCGAGCTCGGGCACGGTCACCGCCGACGGCGCGAGCATCTGGCGCGGCGGCAAGCGCAACGACGAGGCCTTCGCCCAGTTCGGCCTGGTGTTCCAGGACGCCAACCTGTTCCCCTGGTACACGATCGCCGACAACATCGCGCTGCCGCTGAAGCTGCGCGGGGTCGGCAAGAAGGCCCGCCGCGCCCGCGCCGCGGAGCTGTGCGAGCTGGTGGGCCTGCCCGGCTTCGAGAACGCCTACCCCCGGGAGCTGTCCGGCGGCATGCGCCAGCGCGCCGCCATCGCCCGGGCCCTCAGCTACGACCCGAAGATCCTGCTGATGGACGAGCCGTTCGGCGCCCTCGACGCGCTCACCCGCGACAAGATGAACCTCGAGCTGCAGTCCATCCACGCGCAGGCTGGCGCGACCGTGGTGTTCGTGACCCACTCCATCAACGAGGCCGTCTTCCTGGCCGACCGCGTCGTGCTGCTCACGCCGCGGCCCGGGCGCATCCGGTCGGTCACCCCCGTCCCGCTCGCGCGCCCCCGCTCCCTGGAGACCGAGACCAGCCCCGAGTTCCAGACGATCGTCCGCGGACTCCGACACGAACTGGACGAGGAATGACCACGACCGCGCACGCCCCCGAGGAGACCGCCGGCGGCACCGGGACCCCCCCGGTCCGGCGCCGCCGCCACGCCGGTGACCGCGACGGGCTGATGAGGGTCCTGCCGCTGATCTCCACCCCGATCCTGCTGCTGCTGCTCATCGGCGGCTGGCAGTTCGCCGTCTCGGTGCTGGGGGTCTCGGAGTTCATCCTGCCCGCGCCGCTGGACGTCTGGCGGTCGCTGGTCGGCCTGGTCACCGGCGGCGAGATCTGGACCGACGTCTGGATCACCCTCTACGAGGTGCTCCTCGGCTTCGTCATCGCGCTGGTGACGGGCACCGCCGTCGGCGCCGTCCTCGGCCGGGTGGTGTGGCTCGAGCGGGCCGTGCAGCCGGCGCTGGTGGCGCTGCAGGTGGTCCCGAAGGTCGCGTTCATCCCGATCTTCGTCATCTGGTTCGGCTTCGGGACGACGTCGAAGGTCATCATGGCCGCGATCCTGGCGTTCTTCCCGATCATGCTGAACGTGATGCTCGGCGTCCGGTCGGTCGACCGCGGCCACCGCGACGTGATGCGCGGGCTGGGGGCCAGCCGGTGGGCGACGTTCCGGGACCTGGAGTTCCCCAGCACGCTGCCCTACATCTTCGCCGGGGCCGAGGTCGGCATCGTGTTCGCGGTGATCGGCGCGATCGTCGGGGAGTACCTGGGCGGCAGCGAGGGCCTGGGCCACCTGGTGGTGCGCAGCCTCAACGCGCTCGACGCCCCGCAGCTGTTCGCGGTGATCGTGCTGCTGGCGCTCATGGGCTCGCTGCTCTACGCGGCGGTCACGCTCACCAAGCGGCTGATGATCCCGTGGCACGACTCGGTGGCGGGCGTCAGCCCGTGAGCCCGTTGCGCAGCAACCTGCAGGAGGGCAGCTCCCGCTGGGCGGTGCGCCGGGCCCAGTGGCGGGCGCTGGGCATCGCCGACGAGGACATGACCAAGCCCAAGGTCGCGATCGTCAACTCCTCGTCGGACCTCGCGATCTGCTTCAGCCACCTCGACGGCCTGGTCGGCCCGCTCAAGGAGGCGATCCGGGCCGCCGGCGGGCTGCCGTTCGAGGTGCGGACGGCGGCGCCGAGCGACTTCATCACCTCCGCCGGCCGCGACGGGCGCTACATCCTGCCCAGCCGCGACCTGATCGTGAACGACGTCGAGGTGGCGGTGGAGGGCGCCCAGCTCGACGGGATGGTGACCCTCGCCTCCTGCGACAAGACCGCCCCCGCGCACCTGATGGCCGCCGCCCGCCTCGACGTCCCGACGATCGTGGTGGGCTGCGGCTACCAGCCCAGCGGCGACTACCGCGGCGAGCACGTCGACATCGAAGAGGTCTTCCTGGCCGCGGGCTCGGTCGCGGCCGGCCGGATGACCCTGGAGCACCTGTGCGGGATGAGCGACAACGCGATCCGCGGCCCCGGCGTCTGCGCCGGCCTCGGCACGGCGAACACCATGCACATGGCCTGCGAGGCGCTGGGCATGTCGCTGACCGGCACCACGCCGGTGCTGGCCAACAGCCTGGCCATGTGGGACGGCGTGCGGCGGGCCGGGGAACGGATCGTCGCGCTGGTCACCGAGGGGCTGCGCCCGCGCCAGGTGATGACGGCGGCGGCCTTCCGCAACGCGGTGACGGTCATGCTCGCGATCAGCGCCTCGGTCAACTCGATCAAGCACCTGCAGGCGGTGGCGCACGAGGCCGGGGTGGACGTCGACGTGCCCGGCCTGTTCGCCGAGCTCGCCGACCGGGTGCCGCTGCTGTGCGCCGTCCGCCCCAACGGCCCGGCGTTCATCGAGGACCTCGAGCGAGCCGGCGGCACGCGGGCGGTGCTGGCGCAGTTGCGGGACCTCCTCGACCTCGACGTCCCCACGGTCGACGGCGGCACCCTCGGGGAGGTGCTGGCCGGCGTGACCGTGGCCGACGAGGAGGTGGTCCGCCCGGCCGAGCGCCCCTTCGGCACCCGTCCGACGATCGTCGTGGTCCGCGGCTCGCTGGCCCCCGGCGGCGCGGTGGTGAAGCGGCCGGTCGACGACCGCGGCAACCGCCGCTTCGAGGGGACGGCGCTGTGCTACTCCTCCCGCGACGAGGCGCTGGCCGGCCTGCAGCGGGGCGAGGTCTCCCCCGGCACGGTGCTGGTCGTCCGCGGCCTGGGCGTCGTGGGCGGCCCGGGCATGGCGCTGGGCTCGGCGGTCGTGTTCGCGCTGGAGGGCGCGGGCCTGGGCGACAGCGTCGCGGTGGTCACCGACGGGCAGATGTCCGGCCTGGTCAACGTGGGCACCGTCGTCGGCGAGGTCACGCCGGAGGCGGCCGTGGGCGGCCCGCTGGCGCTCGTGGAGGACGGCGACCGCATCGTCATCGACGTCGACCGGCGCACCGTCGACCTCGACGTCCCCGACGACGTGCTCGCCGCCCGCCGGGACCGGCTGGGCACCCCCGACCCGGGCCCGGACCACGGGTGGCTGTCGGCCTACCGCCGGCTGGTCTCCCCCGTCCCCGAGGGCGCGGTGCTCACCGCCCCCGCCCCCGGCCGCGGCAGCGTGGAGGAGGACCGGTGAGCTGGGTCGAGGAGCCCGGGCGGCGCACCGCCGTCCTCGGCGAGTACGAGGTCGTGGTGCTCGGCGGCGGGCCGGCCGGCGTCATGGCCGCGGCCGCCGCCGCCCGCGCCGGGGGGGGGGGGGGGGGGGGGGGGGGGGGGGGGGGGGGGGGGGGGGGGGGGGGGGGGGGGGGCGGGGGGGGGGGGGGGGGGCCGGCGCGCGCCGCCGAGCGCCGCGCTC
>NZ_JBJGZS010000035.1:0-30921 GCF_054050635.1 Geodermatophilus sp. SYSU D00079
CCCCCCCCCCCCCCCCCCCCCCCCCCCCCCCCCCCCCCCCCCCCCCCCCCCCCCCCCCCCCCCCCCCCCCCCCCCCCCCCCCCCCCCCCCCCCCCCCCCCCCACTGCGGGTGGTACGACCGGGGACGTCAGTGCCGCCCCCGGGGCGGGGTCAGCGCTGCGGGCCGATCCCGTTGGAGTTGAGCCCCTCGATGATGCGCGAGGACTCGTCGAAGCCGATCACCACGATCGCGTCGGGGGCGAAGTCGACCATCTGCTGCACCTCGGAGTCGAAGTTCGCAGCCTGCGGGTCGTAGATGATCGTCTGGATGTCGCCCTCGGCGAGGCCGGCGGCCTGCAGGTTGTTGGAGACGTTCTCCGCCAGCCCGGTGCCGTACGGGTCGTTGAGGGCCAGGATGCCGACGGTGTTGTTGCCGTCCTCGACGATGAGGTCGGCCAGCGCCTCGGCCTGCAGGGTGTCCGGCGGGGCCGTGCGGAAGTACAGCCCGTTGTCGTTGTACGTCGTGAACTGGTCCGACGTGTTGGCCGGCGAGAACTGCAGGACGCCGGCGCCGGTGATCGTGTCGATGACCGTCAGGCTCACGCCCGAGGACGCCGCACCGATGATCGCGTTCGCGCCGGCCTGGAGCAGCGCGTCGACCGACTGGGTCGCGATGTCGGTGGTGGTGTCACCGGAGTCGCGCTGGATGAGCTGCACCTGCTGGCCGAGCACGCCACCGGCGGCGTTGATGTCGTTGACCGCCAGCTGGGCGCCCGCGATCTCCGGCGGGCCGAGGAACGCGAGGTTGCCGGTCTCCGGCAGCAGCGTGCCGATGATCAGCGGCGTGGGCGAGGTGGTGCCGGCCGGCGCCGGGGCGGGGCCCTCGTCGGTGGTGGCGTTCGCCTCGTCACCCGGGATGACGTAGCGCGTGGCGCTGTCGTCGATCCGGTTGTCGTCGCCGAACTGCTGGATGCCGATGCTGGCCTGGGCCGGCTCGCCGGCGTCGGTGAAGCTCAGCGGGCCGGACTGGCCGTCGTAGTCGGGGTTGCCGCCGCCGTTGACGATCTCCAGGCACGAGGCGAAGTCCTCGCACTTGTCACCGCCCACGGTGACGCCGTTGACGAAGGCCTTGAAGACGTTGGCGTCGGTGGTGCCGGCCATCTGCGAGGCGAGCGCGGTGATGACGATCGCGTCGTAGGTCTCACCGGCGTAGTTGAAGTCGACGAGGTCGGGGTTGACCTCCAGCAGCCGGTCGCGGAAGTCGCCGGACAGCTCGGTGAGGGGCAGCGTGCCCTTCATGCCGGCCAGCGCCCCCTCCCCGGAGAGCCGCTCGCCGAGCGCGTTGCCCATGTTGCCGTCGGACCCGTAGACGTTGACCTGCTTCTCGCCGCCGCCGTCGCCACCGCCGTTGGCACTGCCGCCCTCGTCGTCCCCGCCGCCGCAGGCGGTCAGGACGAGCAGGGCCGCGGCGCTGATGGCGGCGCTCCGGGCGAGGATGCCTGTGCGCATCAAACAACTCCCACTGTGCTGTCGGTCGTGCACTCGGCCAGCCCTGGCCGGGTGGCCTGGTCAGTGGGGGGAAGGTAGCTGCCGGATCCGGGTGCGGAACGGGGGTCGCCCGGACCGTGATGAGGTCGTGACCTCCTCGAACCCGGCCCGACACACGCCCCGGGCCGGGGCCCTCACCGGGAGACGCCGGTCACTCCGCGGGGGCCTCGGCCTCCTGCGGGTCGAGGATGCGCTGCGCCAGCGCCTTCATCGACGTCCGCTCGTTCATCGCCGTGCGCTGGATGAAGCGGAACGCCTCCGCCTCCGTCATGCCCTGGTCGGCCATCAGCCGGCCCTTGGCCCGCTCGACCACCTTGCGCGCCTCCAGCCGCTCCTCCAGCGTCCGGACCTCGCCGTCGAGCGCCGACAGCTCGGCGAAGCGCGCCCGGGCGACCTCGATCGCCGGCACCAGGTCGTTCTTGGAGAACGGCTTCACCAGGTAGGCCATCGCGCCGGCGTCCCGGGCCCGCTCGACCAGCTCCCGCTGGCTGAACGCGGTGAGGACGATGACCGGCGCCACCCGGGCCGCGGCGATCTGCTCGGCCGCCGACAGCCCGTCGAGCACCGGCATCTGGATGTCGAGGATCACCAGGTCGGGCCGCAGCTCCGTGGCGCGGTCGACGGCCTGCTGCCCGTCACCGACCTCGGCGACGACGACGTACCCCTCCTCCTCCAGCATCTCCTTGAGGTCGAGGCGGATGAGCGCCTCGTCCTCCGCGATGAGGACCCGGATCGACTCGCTGCTCACGCGCGGGAGCCTAGCGATGCCGGAGGGTCGGCGACCGACGGCTAGGCTGCTCGGGCAGCCGGAGCACCACTCCGGCACGCCCCCGTACCCCAATCGGCAGAGGGAGCGGATTCAAAACCCGCGCAGTGTGCGTTCGAGTCGCACCGGGGGCACCTGACAGCAGGCGGCAGACGAGCGGTCCACGACCCGCGCGCGGGGCCAACCGTCGCGTGCCGGGACGGCGGCCATACGGTGGCACCGTGAGCTCGCCGACGCCGCCGCACATGACCCCCGAGCAGTTCCGGCAGCACGGGCACGAGGTCGTCGACTGGATCGCCGACTACTGGACCCGCATCGCCACCTTCCCGGTCCGCTCCCCCGTCGCCCCCGGCGACGTCCGCGAGTCCCTGCCCGCCGCGCCCCCGGAGCAGGGTGAGCCGTTCTCCGCGGTCCTCGGCGACCTCGAGCGGGTCGTGCTGCCCGGCGTGACGCACTGGCAGCACCCCGGTTTCTTCGGCTACTTCCCGGCCAACACCTCCGGCCCCTCGGTCCTCGGCGACCTGGTGTCCTCCGGGCTCGGCGTGCAGGGCATGTCGTGGGTGACCAGCCCCGCGGCCACCGAGCTCGAGCAGCACGTCATGGACTGGTTCGCCGAGCTGCTCGGGCTCCCGGCGTCCTTCCGCTCGACCGGCACCGGCGGCGGCGTGGTCCAGGACTCGAGCTCCGGCGCCAACCTGGTCGCGCTGCTGGCCGCCCTGCACCGGGCCAGCGGCGGGGCCACCGTGCGCGACGGGGTGCGTCCGGAGGAGTACACGGTCTACGTCTCCTCCGAGACCCACTCCTCGATGGAGAAGGCGGTGCGGGTGGCGGGCCTGGGCGCCGACGCCGTCCGCCTCGTCGAGGTCGACGGGGACCTGGCGATGCGTCCGGCAGCGCTGGCCGCCCGCCTGGAGCGCGACACCGCCCGCGGGTTCCGGCCGGTGCTGGTCTGCGCGACCGTGGGGACGACGTCGACCACCGCCGTCGACCCGCTCGCCGAGCTCGGCCCGATCTGTCAGCGCCACGGCGTGTGGCTGCACGTGGACGCCGCCTACGCGGGCGTCAGCGCCGTCGCCCCGGAGCTGCGCGCCCTGCAGGCCGGTGTCGAGTGGGCCGACAGCTACACGACCGACGCCCACAAGTGGCTGCTCACCGGCTTCGACGCGACGCTGTTCTGGGTGTCCGACCGCGCCGCGCTCACGGGGGCGCTGGCGATCCTGCCGGAGTACCTGCGCAACGCCGCCACCGACGCCGGCACCGTCGTCGACTACCGCGACTGGCAGATCGAGCTCGGCCGCCGGTTCCGCGCGCTCAAGCTCTGGTTCGTCCTGCGCTGGTACGGCGCGGAGGGTCTGCGCGCCCACATCCGCTCCGGGGTCGCCCTGGCCCAGGAGCTGGCCGCCTGGGCCGACGCCGACGACCGGTTCGACGTCGCGACCCCGCACCCGCTGTCGCTGGTGTGCCTGCGCCCCCGCTGGCCCGACGAGGTGGACGCCGACGTCGCCACGATGACCCTGCTGGAGCGGCTCAACGACGGCGGGGAGGTGTTCCTCACCCACACCACCGTCCGCGGTCAGGTCGTGCTGCGGGTGGCCATCGGCGCGCCGACCACCACCCGGGCCCACGTCGAGCGGGCGTGGGCGCTGCTGTGCGAGGGGCACGACTGGCTGGCCGCCGACTTCGCCGAGTCCGCCGCCGAGCGGGCCCGCGCCGAGGCCGAGCGGCGGGCGGCCACGCTGGCGGCCGCGGGCGCCGGCACACCCACGGGTGCCGCCACGCCGCCGGACGGCGTCGTGGAGGTCCCGGCCGCCCAGGACGAGACCGCCGCCCAGGCCGAGGGACAGCAGGAGCTGCCCACCGGACCGGACGCCGGGGCCGGCAGCCGGCCGGCGGCCGCGCTGCCGGAGGCCGACGTCGTCACCTCCCCGGCCGGCGAGGCGGCGGTCGCCGAGGAGACCGACGCCGCGGGCGCCCGGGGCACCGGCTCCTGAGCCGCCCGGGTCAGGAGCCGACGGCGCGCAGCAGCCCCTCCTGGGCGACGGTGGCCACGTGCGTGCCGTCGGCGGACCAGATGCGGCCGAAGCACAGCGCCCGCCCCCCGGAGGCGGCCGGGCTGTCGGTCTCGTAGAGGAACCACTCGTCGGCGCGGACCGGCGCGTGGAACCACACCGCGTGGTCCAGGCTGGCACCGGCGTACCGGTCACCCCAGCCCCCGACACGCACCAGGCCCGCCCCCAGCAGCGTGAGGTCACTGACGAAGGTCAGTGCCGCGGCGTGCACGGCCGGCTCGTCCGGGAGCCGGCCGGCGACCCGCATCCAGACCCGCGTCGGCGGCTCCTTGGCCTGCCCGTCGAAGGGGTCCTCCAGCAGCCGCTGCTCGACCGCCCGGCTGATCTCCATCGCCGCCGACCCCTCCTTCCCGTGGCGGGCGGCGACGTCGGCCAGTGACGGCAGCTCGTCCGGCGCGGGGACGACCGGCATCGGCAGTGCGTGCTCCACCACGGCCGGCTCCGCGACGTGGAAGTCCGCGGTCAGCGCGAAGATGGCGACGTCCTCGCCCTTGCGCCGCTGGCAGCCGATCACGCGGCGGGTGGTGAACGAGCGCCCGTCGCGGATGCGGTCCACGGTGTAGCGGATCTCCTCGTGCGGGTCACCGGGCCGCAGGAAGTAGGCGTGCAGCGAGTGCACGTCCCGGCCCGCCGGCACCGTGCGCCCGGCCGCCATCAGCGCCTGGCCGGCGACCTGACCGCCGAAGATGCGCTGCAGCCGCGTCGTCGGCGTCTGACCGACGAAGACGTCGGGCTCCCGCTCCTCGAGGTCGAGCACCTGCAGGAGCGCGGCGGCCTGGCTGTCGCCGTCCCCCGCCGGGCCGCTCATGAGTCGGTGCCCACCTCGTGCACCCGGATGAGGTTGGTCGAGCCGACGGTGTTGGGCGGGCTGCCCGCGACGACCACGACCCGGTCGCCCTCCTTGAGCCGGCCGATGGACAGCAGGGAGAAGTCCACCTGCCGCACCATGTCGTCGGTGTGCTGCACCTCGGGCACGAGGAAGGTCTCCACGCCCCAGGACAGCGCCAGCTGGCTGCGCACGCGCGCATCGACGGTGAAGGCCAGCAGCGGCTGCCGCGGGTGCAGCGCGGCCAGGCGGCGGGCGGTGTCGCCGGTCTGCGTGAACGTGGCGAGGGCCTTGACCGCCAGGGTCTCGCCGACGTCCTTGGCCGCGCGGACGATCGCACCCGAGCGCGACCGCGAGATGCGCACCAGGTCGGGGACGGCGGTGTCCTCGCTCTCGACCGCGTCGATGATCCGCTCCATGGTGCGCACCGCGGCGATCGGGTAGCGGCCCACCGAGGTCTCCCCCGAGAGCATGACCGCGTCGGCACCGTCGAGGACGGCGTTGGCGACGTCGGAGGCCTCGGCGCGGGTGGGCCGCGAGGAGCTGATCATCGACTCGAGCATCTGGGTGGCCACGATGACCGGCTTGTTGCGCTCCCGCGCGGCCTGCACGGCCCGCTTCTGCACCAACGGCACCTGCTCCAGCGGCAGCTCCACACCGAGGTCGCCGCGGGCGACCATGATGCCGTCGAAGGCCTCGACGATCGCCTCGAGGTTCTCGACCGCCTCCGGCTTCTCCAGCTTGGCGATGACGGGGACGGAGATGTCCTCCTGCCGCATGATGTCGCGGACCAGCTCCACGTCGCGCGGTGAGCGCACGAACGACAGGGCGATGAAGTCCACGCCCAGGTGCAGGGCGAAGCGGAGGTCCTCCTCGTCCTTGTCCGACAGGGCGGGCACGCTCACCGCGACGCCGGGCAGCGAGAGACCCTTGTTGTTGGAGACCTCGCCGCCCTCGACGACCAGGCACCACACGTCGGGGCCGTCCACGGCGACGACCGACAGGGCCAGCTTGCCGTCGTCGACGAGCAGCCGGTCGCCGACACGGGCGTCGGAGGCCAGGCCCTTGTAGGTGGTGGAGACCCGCTCGGCGGTGCCCTCGACGTCCTCGACGGTGACGCAGACCCGGCTGCCGGTGGGCCACACGACCGGGCCGTCGGTGAACGTGCCCAGCCGGATCTTGGGGCCCTGCAGGTCGGCGAGGACGGCGACGGCGTGGCCGGTGCGGTCGGAGGCCTCCCGGACCAGGCGGTAGGCCTTCTCGTGGTCGGCGTGTGCGCCGTGGCTGAAGTTCAGCCGGGCGACGTCCATCCCGGACTCGACGAGGGCGGTGACCTGCTCCAGCGAACCGGTCGCCGGCCCCAGGGTGCAGACGATCTTGGCGCGACGCGACATGGCACAGACGCTATCCGGCTCGCGGGCACTTCGCGGGCAGGACCCCTGTGAGCGCTCACATCCGCCCCACCAGACGAGGAGGACCCCGTCCCCCTCACCCCTCGCCGGCTCGGGGTGAGCCCGCGGACGGGACGGGGACGGGGTCCTCCGGGACGGGTCCTCCTACCGGAGGGCCACCGCCGTGGGCGTCACCGGTCGCGGCAGCATCGAGGCCCCGGTCAGCCAGGTGTCGACGGCGCCGGCCGCGGCCCGCCCCTCGGCGATGGCCCACACGATCAGCGACTGCCCGCGGCCCATGTCACCGGCGACGAAGACACCGGGGACGCTGGACATGAACTCGCCGTCGCGCGCGATGTTGCCGCGCCCGTCGACCTCGACACCGAGGGCCTCGACCAGGCCGGTGCGCTGGGCACCGGTGAAGCCCATGGCCAGGAACACCAGGTCGGCGGGGAGCTCGCGCTCGGTGCCCTCCACCTTCTGGAACCGGCCGTCGACCCGCTCCACCTCGTGGAGGAGCAGGGCCCGCACGCGGCCGTCCTCGTGGCCGAGGAAGCGCTCGGTGTTGACGCTGTAGAGCCGCTCCCCGCCCTCCTCGTGGGCGCTGGAGACGCGCATGATCATCGGGTACGTGGGCCACGGGTTGCTGGCCTGGTCCCGGCGGTCCGGCGGGGCCGGCATGATCTCCAGCTGGGTGACCGAGGCCGCGCCCTGCCGGTGGGCGGTGCCCAGGCAGTCCGCGCCGGTGTCACCGCCACCGATGATCACCACGTGCTTGCCGCGCGCGTTGATCGGCGGGTCGTCGAGCTCGCCGAGGGCCTGCCGGTTGCCGAAGGGCAGGTACTCCATGGCCAGGTGGATGCCGGAGAGCTCGCGGCCCGGGGCCGGCAGGTCGCGGCCCACGGTGGCGCCGCCGGCGAGCACGACCGCGTCGTACTCGGCGCGCAGCTGCTCGGTCGACAGGTCGTCGGCACCGCTGCCGCCCACCTCGACCCCGGTGACGAACCGGGTGCCCTCGGCCCGCATCTGGTCCAGCCGCCGGTCCAGGACGGCCTTCTCCATCTTGAACTCGGGGATGCCGTAGCGGAGCAGCCCGCCGACGCGGTCGGCCCGCTCGTACACGGTCACGTCGTGACCGGCGCGGGTCAGCTGCTGGGCGGCGGCCAGGCCGGCCGGGCCCGAGCCGATGACGGCGACCTTCTTGCCGGTGTGCTCCTGCGGCGGCACCGGCTTGACGAGGTCCCGCTGGAAGGCCTGGTCGATGATCTCCCACTCGATCTGCTTGATCGTGACCGGCGACTCCTGCAGGTTCAGCACGCAGGAGCCCTCGCACGGCGCCGGGCACAGCTTCCCGGTGAACTCCGGGAAGTTGTTGGTGGCGTGCAGCCGCTCGATCGCCTCGGTCCAGTCGTCGCGGCGGGCGAGGTCGTTCCACTCCGGGATCAGGTTGCCCAGCGGGCAGCCGTGGTGGCAGAACGGGATGCCGCAGTCCATGCAGCGCGCCGCCTGCTGGCGGACCGCCGCCACCGGGAAGACCGCGTCCTCCCCGTCCTGGCGGGAGAGGTAGACGTCCTTCCAGTCCAGGATCCGGACGTCGACCGGACGCCGCGGCGGCAGCGCCCGGTCGTGCTTGAGGAAACCCGTCGAGTCAGCCACGTGCGGCCTCCATCAGTGCCCTGTCCACATCCGTTCCGGCGGCCTCGGCGGCGCGCCGGGCCTCGACCGCGCGACGGTAGTCACGCGGCATGATCACGCTGAAGCGCTCCGACCAGCGGCCCCAGTCGGCCAGCAGCGCGGACGCCACCGGCGACTCGGTGTCCTCGGCGTAGCGGACCAGCACGTCGCGCAGCCACTGCGCGTTCTCCCCGTCCAGCGGCTCGACGTCGACCATCTCGCCGTTGACGCGGTGGCGGGCCAGGTCCAGCACGTAGGCGATGCCGCCGGACATGCCCGCCGCGATGTTGCGCCCGGTCGGGCCGAGGATCACCGCGCGGCCCCCGGTCATGTACTCCAGCGCGTGGTCGCCCACGCCCTCGACGACGGCCAGCGCGCCGGAGTTGCGCACGCAGAACCGCTCGCCGACGCGTCCGCGCAGGAAGATCTCCCCCGCCGTGGCGCCGTAGCCGATGACGTTGCCGGCGATGACGTTGTCCTCGGCGGCGAAGGTGGCCTCCCGCGCGGGGCGGACGACGATCCGCCCGCCGGACAGGCCCTTGCCGACGTAGTCGTTGGCGTCGCCCAGCAGCCGCATGGTGATGCCCCGCGGCACGAACGCGCCGAAGGACTGCCCGGCCGACCCGGTGAAGGTCAGGTCGATCGTGCCCTCGGGCAGGCCCTCGCCGCCGAAGCGCCGGGTGACCATCGAGCCGAGCATCGTGCCGACGGTGCGGTTGACGTTGCGCACCGGCAGCTCGAGGCTGACCGGCCGCGCGTCGAGCAGCGCGCCCTCGCACAGCTGGATGAGGGTCTGGTCCAGCGCGACGTCCAGGCCGTGGTCCTGCTCCCGCACGCGGCGGCGCGCCGCCCCCTCGGGCAGCTCGGGCACCGCCAGCACCGGCGTGAGGTCCAGCCCGGCGGCCTTCCAGTGGTCGACGGCCTTGCGGGTGTCGAGCAGCTCGGCGTGGCCGATCGCCTCGTCGAGGGAGCGGAAGCCCAGCTCGGCGAGGTACTGGCGGACCTGCTCGGCCAGGAACTCGAAGAACGTGACCACGAACTCCGGGCGCCCGGTGAACCGCTTGCGCAGCTCCGGGTTCTGGGTGGCGACGCCGACCGGGCAGGTGTCCAGGTGGCAGACGCGCATCATCACGCAGCCGGAGACGACCAGCGGAGCGGTGGCGAAGCCGTACTCCTCGGCGCCCAGCAGCGCGGCGATGACGACGTCCCGGCCGGTCTTCATCTGACCGTCGCACTGCACGACGATGCGGTCGCGCAGGCCGTTGGCCAACAGCGTCTGCTGCGTCTCGGCCAGGCCCAGCTCCCACGGCGAGCCGGCGTGCTTGAGCGAGGTCAGCGGCGCGGCGCCGGTGCCGCCGTCGTGCCCGGAGATCAGGACGACGTCGGCGTGGGCCTTGCTCACCCCGGCCGCGACCGTCCCGACCCCGACCTCGGAGACCAGCTTGACGTGGACCCGCGCCTCGTTGTTGGCGTTCTTCAGGTCGTGGATCAGCTGCTTGAGGTCCTCGATCGAGTAGATGTCGTGGTGCGGCGGCGGGCTGATCAGGCCGACGCCCGGCGTGGAGTGCCGGGTGCGGGCCACCCACGGGTAGACCTTCTGGCCGGGCAGCTGGCCGCCCTCGCCGGGCTTGGCGCCCTGGGCCATCTTGATCTGGATGTCGTCGGCGTTGACCAGGTACTCGCTGGTGACACCGAACCGGCCGCTGGCCACCTGCTTGATCGCCGAGCGGCGCAGGTCGCCGTTGGGGTCGGGCACGAAGCGGTCGGGGTCCTCGCCGCCCTCACCGGTGTTGGACTTGCCGCCCAGCCGGTTCATGGCGATCGCGAGGGTCTCGTGGGCCTCCTGCGAGATGGAGCCGTAGCTCATCGCGCCGGTGGAGAACCGCTTGACGATCTCGCTGACCGGCTCGACCTCCTCCAGCGGCACCGCAGGGCGCACGCCGGTCCGGAGCGTGAACAGCCCGCGCAGCGTCGCGGCGTCCTCGGAGAGCTGGTCGACGGTGTCCGTGTACTTCTCGAACACCTCGTACTGGCGCGCCCGGGTGGCGTGCTGGAGCAGGAACACCGTCTCGGGGTTGAACAGGTGCACCTCGCCCTCGCGGCGCCACTGGTACTCGCCACCGGTCTCCAGGCGGCGGTGCGCGCGCTCGGTCGGGTTCTCCGGGTAGGCGCGGCGGTGGCGCATGGCCACCTCCTCGGCGAGGACGTCGATGCCGACACCGCCCAGCGGGCAGGAGGTGCCAGTGAAGTACTCGTCGACGACCTCCTGGGACAGGCCGACCGCCTCGAAGATCTGCGCCATCGTGTACGAGCCGACGGTGCTGATGCCCATCTTGCTCATGACCTTGAGGACGCCCTTGCCCAGCGCCTTGACCACGTTGCGGTTGGCCTGGGCGGGCTCGACGCCGGTGAGGACGCCGTCGCGGATGAGGTCCTCGATCGACTCGAACGCCAGGTAGGGGTTGACCGCGGCGGCGCCGTAGCCGAGCAGCAGCGCGACGTGGTGCACCTCGCGGCAGTCCCCGGACTCGACGACCAGGCCGACCTCCATGCGGGTCTTCTGCCGCACGAGGTGGTGGTGGACCGCGGCGGTCATCAGCAGCGACGGGATGGGGGCGCGCTTCTCGTCGCAGTCGCGGTCGGAGAGCACGATGATCCGCGCGCCGGCGGCGATCGCCTTGCTGACCTTGGTCCGCAGCTGCTCGACCGCCTCGGCCAACGCCGTCCCGCCGCCGTTGACGTCGAAGTGGCCGGTGATCCGGACCGCGGCGTACCCGGGCAGGTCGCCGTCGTCGTCGATGTGCAGGATCTTGGCCAGCTCGTCGTTGTCGATGACCGGGAAGGGCAGGAACACCTGCCGGCAGGACGCCGGGGTGGCGTGCAGCAGGTTCTGCTCCGGGCCGAAGGTGCGCCCGAGGCTGGTCACCAGCTCCTCGCGGATGGCGTCCAGCGGCGGGTTGGTCACCTGGGCGAACAGCTGCCCGAAGTAGTCGTAGAGCAGCCGCGACCGGTCCGACAGCGCCGCGACCGGGGTGTCGGTGCCCATCGAGCCGATCGGCTCGGCGGCGGTCGACGCCATCGGCGTGAGCAGGACCCGCAGGTCCTCCTCGGTGTAGCCGAACAGCAGCTGCCGGCGGACGACGGACTCGTGGCTGGGCCGGGCGCGGCGGCGCTCGGGCAGCGTGGGCAGGTGCACCAGGCCGGCGTGCAGCCAGTCCTCGTAGGGGTGCTCGCCGGCGAGCGCGCCCTTCACCTCCTCGTCGGAGACGATCTTGCCCAGGCCGGTGTGCACCAGGAACATGCGGCCGGGCTGCAGCCGGCCCTTGGCCACGACCTCGGAGTCGGGGATGTCCAGCACGCCGACCTCGCTGGCGAGGACGACGAGGTCGTCCTTGGTGTGCCACCAGCGGCCGGGGCGCAGGCCGTTGCGGTCGAGGACGGCGCCGATCAGCGTGCCGTCGGTGAACGCCACCGCGGCCGGGCCGTCCCAGGGCTCCATGATCGAGGAGTGGAACCGGTAGAAGGCCCGGCGGGCCGGGTCCATCTCGTCGTGGTTCTCCCACGCCTCCGGGATCATCATGAGGATCGCGTGCGGCAGCGAGCGGCCGGACAGGTGCAGCAGCTCCAGCACCTCGTCGAAGGTGGCCGAGTCGCTGAAGTCGCTGGCGGTGACCGGGAAGATCCGCTCCAGCCCCAGCTCGGAGGCGGGGCCGGCCGGGCCGTCGAACAGGGCCGTCTCGAGCTTGGCCTCGCGGGCCCGCATCCGGTTGCGGTTGCCCTTGATGGTGTTGATTTCGCCGTTGTGCGCGATCAGCCGGAACGGGTGGGCCAGCGGCCAGCTCGGGAAGGTGTTGGTGGAGAACCGGCTGTGCACCAGGGCGATCGCCGACTCGTAGCGCTCGTCGCGCAGGTCGGGGAAGAACGCGGGCAGCTGGTCGGTGGTCAGCATGCCCTTGTAGGTGATCGTCCGTGACGACAGCGAGGCGATGTAGAGGGAGCTGCCGGCCTCGGCGGCGGTCCGCTCGGCCCGCTTGCGCAGCACGAAGGCGCGCCGCTCGAGCCGGGTGACGCCGTTGGGGGCCGCGTTGCCGCCGAACGCGGTGGTGTCGGCGCGGGCGCCCATGGTCTCGGCGACGAACAGCTGGGCGAAGTGCGGCATGACCGCGCGCGCGGTGGGGCCGACGTCGGCGCCGTCGGGGTCGACCGGCAGCTCGCGCCAGCCGAGGACGGTCAGCCCCTCCTCAGCGGCGAGGCGGGCCACGTCCTCGTACCGGGCGGCCCGCTCGGCCTCGTCGACCGGCAGGAACGCGATGCCGACGGCGTACTCGCCCAGCGGCGGCAGGTCGAAGTCGACCTCGGCCCGCAGGAGGGCGTCGGGCACCTGGGTCAGGATGCCGGCGCCGTCACCGGAGTTCGGCTCGGAGCCGGCCGCGCCCCGGTGGTCCAGGTTGTGCAGCGCGGTGAGGCCGGCGGAGACGATCCGGCGGCTGCGCCGTCCCCGGACGTCGGCGACGAAGGCCACGCCACAGGCGTCCTTGTCGTTGGCCGGGTCGTACAGGCCGGCGGCCGGCGGCACCGCGGAGAACGGGACGGCGGTCCCGCGCGGGGCGGGGGTTCCCGTGCCGGAGGCGGCAGAACCGGTGGCGGGGGCGGGGAACTCGGACATGTCACTCCCGTCGTCGGCGCGCCGTCCGCGGCCGTCGGCGATGACGGGAGCGGGCGGGGGGCGGAGGCCCGGGGCCGGTGGTCAGAGGGCAGAGGGGTGCAGCACTGCGGGAGAGCCGCGGCGGGGGGCGATCCGTGATCGCCGGTCCCGCACTGGCTCACGAGCCCCGGAGGTGGTGCCCCCCGAGGCTGTCGTCCGCGGGGCGGCGCTGGCCCGGTTCCGACGCAAGCGCCCTCGCCAGGATCACTGAGAGGGCCTGGGCAGAAGGGTACACAGACGTAACACCGCACTCACACCGCCAAACCCGAGCCGCGGCGCGTCCCGCTCAACTCTCCGTGCGGCGCCCGCGATCGTCCTCACCAGCGGGTTCGCCGTCCACCGGCTCGCCGCCGCCGGACGCCACCGCCGGCGACGCGGCGGCGGGGCCGCGGTCGGGGCCGACAGTGTCGGGAGTCTCACGTCCGCGGGTGACCACCTCGCGCGGACGGCCCCGCTGCCAGACCAGGTAGGCCACGGCGAGCAGGCCGACGACGACCGCGGTGAACACGTTGAGCCGGACGCCGAAGAAGGTCTCCGCGGGGTCGGTGCGCAGCAGTTCGACCCACAGCCGGCCGGCGCAGTAGCTGGCCACGTAGAGGGCGAACGCGCGACCGTGGCCGAGGCGGAACCGGCGGTCGGCCCAGATGACCAGGGCGGCCGCGGCGAGGTTCCACAGCAGCTCGTAGAGGAACGTCGGGTGGAACGTGCCCAGCACCACCGGCTGGCCGTCGGCCCCGACGACGGCGCCGGTGCCGTTCCACTCGTGGATCGTCAGCCCCCACGGCAGGTCGGTCGGGCCGCCGTAGAGCTCGTTGTTGAACCAGTTGCCCAGCCGGCCGATGGCCTGGGCGACCAGCAGCCCCGGCGCCAGCGCGTCGGCGAAGGCCGGCAGCGGGATGTCGCGGCGGCGGCAGGCGATCCACGCGCCCACCCCGCCGAGGGCGATGGCGCCCCAGATGCCGAGGCCGCCCTCCCAGATGGCGAAGGCGCGCAGCGGGTCCCCGCCCTCCCCGAAGTAGGGCCGGGGGCTGGTGACCACGTGGTAGAGCCGGCCGCCGACGATGCCGAAGGGGACGGCCCAGACGGCGATGTCGAGGACGTCGCCCTCCGCTCCGCCGCGGGCCCGCCAGCGCCGGTCGGTCAGCCAGATCGCCGCGACGATGCCGGCGATGATGCACAGCGCGTAGGCGCGGATGGGCAGCGGGCCGACCTCCCAGACACCCTGGGTGGGGCTGGGGATGGCGGCCAACGCCGTCATGCCGGCGCCCCCGCCCGGCGGCGGACGCCCCCGGCCAGCTCGGCCGCCAGCGCGCGGACGCCGGCGGGCCCGCGGCCGTCGAGCAGGGTGCGCACGAACGCCGAGCCGACGATGACGCCGTCGGCGAAGGCGGCCACCTCGGCGGCCTGGTCGCCGTCGGACACCCCCAGGCCCACGCACACCGCGAGGTCCGGGGCGGCCGCGCGGGTGCGGGCGACGAGCTTCTCCGCGGCGTCGCCGACGGTGGCCCGGGTGCCGGTGACCCCCATCGTCGAGGCGGCGTAGACGAAGCCGCGGCAGGCGGCGGTCGTGGACACCAGCCGGGCCTCGGTGGACGACGGCGCCACGAGGAACACGCGGTCGAGGTCGGCGCGCTCGGCGGCGGCCAGCCAGTCGGCGGCCTCGTCGGGGATCAGGTCGGGGGTGATCGCCCCCGCTCCCCCGGCGGCGGCCAGGTCGGTGGCGAACCGCTCGACGCCGTAGCGCTCGATCGGGTTCCAGTAGCTCATGACCACCGGCACGGCGCCCGCCGCGGCGACCGCCTCGACCGCGCGCAGCGCGTCGCGCATGCCCACGCCCGCACGCACGGCCACGTCCACGGCCTGCTGGATCACCGGCCCGTCCATGCCGGGGTCGCTGTACGGGACGCCGACCTCGACGACGTCCGCCCCGCCCTCGACCGCGGCGACCATCGCCTCGATGGAGGCGTCCACGTCGGGGTAGCCGACCGGCAGGTAGGCGACCAGCGCCGAGCGCCCCTCTCCCCGCGCCGCCGCGATCCGGTCCGCCAACAGACTCACGCCGTCTCCCCCGCGTCCTGGCCGGCGACGGCCTCGTCGTTGCTGACCGCACCCTCGGTGGGCTGCTGGTCGGTGTCCAGGCCCGGCCCCGGGTCGACCTCCTCGCGGTCGCCCAGCCCGAACCAGCGCGACGCCGTCTCGACGTCCTTGTCGCCGCGACCGGAGAGGTTGACCAGCAGCAGCGGGGGTCCGTCCCCCCGCGCACCGGCCCCGCGCGCCGCCAGCTCCTTGCCGAGCTGCAGGGCGCCGGCCAGGGCGTGCGCGGATTCGATGGCCGGGATGATGCCCTCGGTGCGGCACAGCAGCGCGAAGGCCTCCATGGCCTCGGCGTCGGTGACCGGGCGGTACTCGGCCCGGCCGGTGCTGTGCAGGTAGGAGTGCTCCGGGCCGACGCCCGGGTAGTCCAGGCCGGCGCTGATCGAGTGGGACTCGATGGTCTGCCCGTTGTCGTCCTGCAGGAGGAACGAGCGGGCGCCGTGGAGCACGCCCGGCGACCCGCCGGTGATCGTGGCCGCGTGCCGGCCGGTGTCCACCCCGTCGCCGCCGGCCTCCAGGCCGATCAGGCGCACCCCCTCGTCGGGCACGAAGGCGGTGAAGATGCCGATGGCGTTCGAGCCGCCGCCCACGCAGGCGAGGACGGCGTCGGGCAGCCGGCCCTCCCGCTCGAGCACCTGGGCGCGCGCCTCGTCGCCGATGACCCGCTGGAAGTCGCGGACCATCGCCGGGAACGGGTGCGGGCCGGCCACCGTGCCGAACACGTAGTTGGTGGTCTCGACGTTGGTGACCCAGTCGCGGAACGCCTCGTTGATCGCGTCCTTGAGGGTGCGGGAGCCGGTGGTGACCGGGATGACCTCCGCGCCGAGCAGCCGCATCCGGGCGACGTTGAGCGCCTGCCGGCGGGTGTCCTCCTCGCCCATGTAGACCGTGCACGACAGCCCCATGAGCGCCGCGGCCGTCGCCGTGGCCACGCCGTGCTGACCGGCCCCGGTCTCGGCGATCACGCGGGTCTTGCCGATGCGCTTGGTGAGCAGCGCCTGGCCCAGCACGTTGTTGATCTTGTGTGAGCCGGTGTGGTTGAGGTCCTCGCGCTTGAGCAGCACGCGCACCCCGCCGGCGTGCTCGGCGAACTTCGGCACCTCGGTGATCGGGCTGGGGCGGCCGGTGTAGTCCCGCTGCAGCCGGTCGAACTCCGCGAGGAAGGCCGGGTCGACCCGCATCGCCTCGTAGGCCTCGGTGAGCTCGTCGAGGGCGGCGATCAGGGCCTCGGGGACGAAGCGGCCACCGAAGACGCCGAAGTGGCCGGTGGCGTCGGGCCAGCCCGGGCGCGCCGGAAGGAGCTGGTCCTCGGGCTGCGGCGGGCTGGTCGTCGTCATGTCCTGATTGTCCCGCGCCGGTGGCCGGCGGTGGTGCAGGGGTCGCCGGGACGTGTCGCCGGCCCCCGGATCGACGCCTCGCGTCGCCGTCCCGGCTCCTGCGGCGGTCCCCCTGCTCCCGCGGTGGTGCACCGCCGCAGGAGCGGACGGAGGACCGCACGAGCCGGGCTCGGCCGCACCGGCCCCGGGGACGGCGGAATCAGCGGCTGGTGCGGGGGGTCGCCGGGTGGGAGCCGGCGGTGACCAGGTCGGCGACCGCCTGGCGGGCGTCGCCGGCGGTGACCAGACCCTCGCCGACGAGGACGGCGTCGGCACCGGCGGCGGCGTAGCTGATCAGGTCGTGCGGCCCGCGGACGCCGGACTCGGCGACCTTGACCACCCCCGACGGGAGCCCGGGCGCGATCCGCTCGAAGGTGGAGCGGTCGACCTGCAGGGTGGTGAGGTCGCGGGCGTTGACGCCGATGACGGCGGCGCCGGCGGCCAGCGCGCGGTCGGCCTCGGCCTCGGTGTGCACCTCCACCAGCGCGGTCATGCCGAGCGACTCGACCCGCTCGAGCAGACCCACGAGGGCGTTCTGCTCCAGCGCCGCGACGATGAGCAGGACGACGTCGGCACCGTGCGCGCGGGCCTCGTGCACCTGGTAGCTGCTGACGATGAAGTCCTTGCACAGGATCGGCACGTCGACGGCGGCCCGCACGGCCGCCAGGTCGGCGTGCGACCCGCCGAAGCGGCGCCGCTCGGTGAGCACGCTGACCACCCGGGCCCCGCCGTCGGCGTACTGCGCGGCGAGGACGGCCGGGTCGGGGATCTCCGCGAGCGCGCCCTTCGACGGGCTCTGCCGCTTCACCTCGGCGATGACCCCGACGCCGGGGGCGCGGAGGGCGGCCAGGGCGTCGCGCGCCGGACGGGCGTCCTGCGCGCGGGCCTTGACCTCGGCCAGCGGGGTGAGTGCCTCACGCGCCGCCAGGTCCTCGCGTACACCGGCGACGATCTCGTCGAGCACGGACACGTGTCCTCCCGCTGATCGTCGAACTGGCCTGGCGGTCCGGGCCGGTCGCGACCGGACCCGGGCACCCACTGTAGAGGCGGCGGGGACCCCCGCTGCCCGCGGGGCCGACCGACACGGCGGTCAGGCGGTTGGCGTCTCCGCGACGTGGGTAGCGCTCAGGGTTCGCGTCCGCCGGGCTCGGTGGGGTCCTCCCCGCGGTCGAGGGCGCGCCAGGCGTCCAGGGCGCGGTCCTCGTCGGTCCGGGGCCGCGCGGGGGCGCCCCCGGCCGGTGTCCGCTCGTAGCGGCGGCCCATCCCCGGCCAGTCGCGGCCCCGCAGCACCGTGAGCACACCGGCCAGGACGGCGACGACGCCGGCCAGCAGCGCGAGCACCGGCCAGGCGGCGTGCACCTGGGCGGTGAGCTCGCTGCCGGGTGTCCCGGGGCCGACGGCGGCGGCCGCGGCGGTGCCGGCGTCACCGACCAGCGCCCGCAGCCCCGACCAGCCCAGCACGCCCCCGGTGAGCGCGACGAGCAGACCGAGCGCGGCCCGCCCGGCGCCCCGGACGGCCAGCAGCGCCACCGCGGCGGCCAGCAGCAGGAGCCCGCCGGCGGGGACCAGGGGCGCCAGCGTCGAACCGGTCAGCTCCGTGGTGGTCGCCGGCAGCGGGGCCGGGCGCCGCAGCGTGGCGGTCGTCCACGTCTGCCCGCCGGAGGAGAGGGCGAGCCCCCCGGCGAGCGCGGCCCCGGCCACCGCGAGGGTCAGCTCGCGCCGGGCCCGGGCGGGCGGGTGGCTCACGGGAGTTCCCGCATCCCCTCGGCCGTGGCGATCGCCGACAGGACGGCGCGGGCCTTGTGGCGGGTCTCGGCCTCCTCGGTGGCGGCGTCGCTGTCGGCGACGATGCCCGCGCCGGCCTGCACGTAGGCGCGGCCCTCGTGCAGCACCGCCGTCCGGATGGCGATGGCCATGTCGAGGTCCCCGCTGGCGTCGACGTAGCCGACGGTGCCCGCGTACAGCGCGCGGCGGGTGGGCTCCAGCGTCTCGATGATCTCCATCGCCCGCGGCTTGGGGGCACCGGAGACGGTGCCGGCGGGGAAGGTGGCGTCGAAGACGTCGAGGGCGTCCCACTCGGGGGCGACCTCGCCGGCCACGGTCGACACCAGGTGCATGACGTGGCTGTAGTGCTCGACCCGCATGAAGTCGGGCACCTCGACCGTGCCGGGGACGCACACCCGGCCCAGGTCGTTGCGGGCCAGGTCGACGAGCATCACGTGCTCGGCGCGCTCCTTGGGGTCGGCCAGCAGGCCCTCGGCCAGCCGGGCGTCCTCGTCGGGGGTGGCGCCACGCGGCCGGGTGCCGGCAGGCGGGTGGACGACGGCCGAGGTGCCGGTCACCGTCACCAGCGCCTCCGGCGAGGAGCCGACGACGTCGAACGGCGTCTCCCGGCCGGCGAAGCGCAGCAGGTACATGTACGGCGAGGGGTTGGTCGCCCGCAGCACCCGGTAGAGGTCCAGCGCGTCGACCTCGGTGGGGACCTCGAAGCGCTGGGCGAGCACGACCTGGAAGGCGTCGCCCGCGCGGATGTGCTCGCGGACCCGCTCCACGCCGTCCTCGAACACCCCCGGCGCCATGTTGCTGACCACCGGGGGCGGCTCGGCGGTGGCGAACGTGGCCACGCCGGGGGCGGCGGCCTTGGCCAGGTCGGCGGCCATCGCGTCGAGCCGGGCGACGGCGTCGTCCCACCCGGTGCCGTCCTCCCCCGCGCCCCGCACCGCGTTGGCGATGAGCAGCACCGTGCCGTCGGAGTGGTCGAGCACGGCCAGGTCGGTGACCAGCGTGAGCGCCAGCTCCGGCATGCCGAGGTCGTCGGTGGCCAGCACCGGCAGCCGCTCCAGCCGGCGGACGACGTCGTAGCCGAGGTACCCGACCAGGCCGCCGGTCAGCGGGGGCAGGCCCTCGGTGCGCGGCGAGCGGAGCCGGCGGGCCAGCGTGCGGACGGCGGCCAGCGGGTCGTCGGGCAGGTCGTCGGTCAGGCCGGGCAGCGGCTGGCCGAGCCACTGCGTGACGCCGTCCCGCTCGGTGAGGACGCCGGCGCTGCGGACCCCGACGAAGCTGTACCGGGCCCACCGCTTGCCCTGCTCGGCGGACTCCAGCAGCACCGTGCCGGGCCGGTTGCCGGCGAGCTTGCGGTAGATGCCGACGGCGGTCTCCCCGTCGGCCAGCAGCCGGCGGGTGACCGGGACCATCGCCTGGTCGAGGCCGGCGAACCGGTCCGGCGACGGTGTGGTCTCACCGAGTCGCACCGGACACCTCCAGGGGGCGGGAGAAGCAGCTGCGGGTGCCGGTGTGGCAGGCCGGGCCCTCCTGGTCGACGAGCACCAGCAGGGCGTCGCCGTCGCAGTCCAGGCGCACGTCGCGGACCCACTGGCGGTGGCCGGAGGTCTCGCCCTTCACCCAGTACTCCTGCCGGCTGCGCGACCAGTACGTGGCCCGCCCGGTGGTGAGGGTGCGGTGCAGCGCCTCGTCGTCCATCCAGGCGACCATGAGCACCTCGCCGGTGTCGTGCTGCTGGACGACGGCGGCGACCAGCCCGGCGTCGTCGCGGCGCAGCAGCGCGGCGACGGCCGGGTCCAGGGCGGACTCGGGGGCGGGGACAACGGGCATGCCCCGATCGTCCCACCCGGCGACGTCCGCCCCGGTCACCGGCTCGGGGCGGGCTCTCCTCGCCGGACGATCCCGAACCACTCGCGGGCCGGCCGCCCGACCAGCAGCCCGAGGGCCACCGCCGGTGCGGCGGCGAAGCAGAAGACGCCGAACAGCAGCACCGCGGACGGGTCGGCGCCGGGCACCCGGTCGAGGAGGGCGGACAGCCGCACCGCCCAGTACACCGCCAGCGCCACCTGCAGCCCCAGTGCGACGACCAGCGTCCGGCGCGCGGCCGCGCTGCGGCGGCTGAGCACCATGATCCCGCCGACGACGAGCGCGACCACCGAGGCGATCTGGACGGCGGCCAGCGCGGTCGCCTCCGCGGCCAGCGCGTCGCCGTCGCCGGGGAACCCCGGCTCCCCCTCGGCGAGGGCGAACAGCGAGGCGACGAGGAAGACGTAGGCCGACGCGACGGCCACCCCGGCCGACTGCACGAACGCCAGCACGGCCGCGGCGACCACCTGCCCGGGGCGCCGCGGCCCGGCCGCCGGCGGCCCGGGCCGGCCGGTCGGGGTGTAGGGGGTGGCGTAGGGGGCCGTCCCGTAGGGCGGCCACCCCGCCGGGCCGGGCGGTGCCCCGTACGGCGGACCGGGCCACGGCGGGACGGCCGGGGTGGGCGGCGGGCCGGCGTAGGGGGCGCCGTGCTCGGTCTCCGTGGCCGGGTCCGACCACGGGTCGCGCGGTGCGGTCACAGCGCCGCCGCCAGGGCCCGGCCCGCGACCCGACCCGAGAACAGGCAGCCGCCGAGGAACGTGCCCTCCAGCGAGCGGTAGCCGTGCATGCCGCCGCCCCCGAAGCCGGCCACCTCGCCCGCGGCGTACAGGCCGGGGAAGACCTCCCCGCCGGCCCGCAGCACCCGTCCCGACAGGTCGGTCTCCAGCCCGCCGAGGGTCTTGCGGGTGAGCAGGTTCAGCCGCACCGCGATCAGCGGACCGGCGGCGGGGTCGAGCAGCCGGTGCGGCGGGGCGACCCGGATGAGCTTGTCGCCCAGGTACTGCCGGGCACCGCGGACCGCGGTGATCTGCAGGTCCTTGCCGAACTCGTTGGCGATGGCCCGGTCGCGGCAGACGATCTCCCGCTCCACCGTGCCGAGGTCCAGCTCCGGCGTCCCGCCGGTGATGCGGTTCATCCCCGCCACCAGCTCCGGCAGGGTCGGGGCGACGACGAAGTCCTCGCCCCGGTCCAGGAACGCCTGCACCGGCCCGGCGACCCCGGCCCTGACCCGGTCGAGCAGCAGCCTGACGTCGCGGCCGGTCAGGTCGGGGTTCTGCTCGGAGCCCGACAGCGCGAACTCCTTCTCCACGATCTTCTTCGTGGCGACGAACCAGGTGTGCTCGTACCCGGTCTGCCCGATGTGGGCCAGCGTGCCCAGGGTGTCGAAGCCGGGGAACAGCGGCACCGGGAGCCGCCGGCCGGTGGCGTCGAGCCACAGGGACGACGGCCCGGGCAGGATCCGGATGCCGTGGCGCTCCCACACCGGTGAGTGGTTGGCGATGCCCTCGGTGTAGTGCCACATGCGGTCGCGGTTGACCACGTTCCCGCCGGCGGCCTCGGTGGCCTGCAGCATCCGGCCGTCGACGTGCGCGGGGACGCCGGCCAGCAGCCGCCGCGGCGCCGGGCCCAGCCGGGCCGGCCAGTTCCGGCGGACCAGGTCGGGGTCGCCGCCGATCCCGCCGGAGGTGACGACGACGGCCTGCGCGCTGATCTCGAAGGGGGCCACCTCCACCCGCGAGCTGGCCACCCCCCGCGCGACGTCGCTGGGCTCGAGGACCCCGCCGCGCACACCGGTGACGGCGCCGCCTCCCACGACCAGCTCGTCGACCCGGTGGCGGAAGCGCAGCTCCACCAGGCCGGCGTCGACCGCGGCGCGCACCCGGCGGGCGAACGGCTCGACCAGGCCGGGCCCGGTGCCCCAGACGATGTGGAAGCGCGGCACCGAGTTGCCGTGCCCGGTGGCGGTGTACCCGCCGCGCTCGGCCCAGCCGACGACCGGGAAGAAGCCGACGCCCTGCTCGCGCAGCCAGGCCCGCTTCTCCCCCGCGGCGAACTGCAGGTAGGCCTCGGCCCACCGGCGCGGCCAGTGGTCCTCGTCGCGGTCGAACCCGGCGGTGCCGAACCAGTCCTGCCGGGCCAGCTCCAGGGAGTCGCGCACGCGCAGCCGGCGCTGCTCCGGGGAGTCGACGAGGAACAGCCCGCCGAAGGACCACCAGGCCTGCCCGCCGAGGGAGGCCTCCGGTTCCTGCTCGAGCAGCACCACCCGCCTGCCGGCGTCGGCCAGCTCGGCGGTGGCGACCAGCCCGGCCAGCCCCGCACCCACCACGACGACGTCAGTGTCGACCACGGACGCACGCTATCGGGCGCGGGCGCTCCGGCGGTCCGGCTGCGGGGGACGCGTCGCCCGGGCGGGGCGGGTCCACTCCCGGATCGGGCGGCGCACGGTCATCGCCAGGCAGCCGATCGGCCCGACCAGCAGCAGCAGCGCCCACCACAGCGCCGATCCGGCCCCGAGGACGCCGAAGAGGACGACCAGGCCGAGCAGGAGCAGCAGCGGCAGCACGCTGGCGCCGGCGAGCACCAGCCATCCCCGGCCCCGGCCGAGCCAGACCATCGCCGCCCCCACGGCGGCCCAGCCGGCCAGCAGGGCGGCGCCCACCACGTACCAGTGCCAGCCGCGGGCCGGCTCCCACAGCAGGTACCCGAGGAGGACGTCCTCGGCGGCGACCAGCACGCCGAACACCGCGGCGAAGGGGGCCAGCAGCGGGCGCTCGAGCGGTGCCGCCGCGGCGGGGCGTCCCGGCGCCGGGCGGGGTGCCGGGCGGGGCGAGCGCCGTGGAACCGCCCGGCTCCGCGAGGAGGACGACGCCATGCCCGGCAGCGTAGGGCGCCCTCGCGGCCGTCGGCTGTGGACCGGCGCCGGGTGGGGGGCTCAGCGCGCGCGTTGCGGGCGGCCGGCGACCCACCGGCGGACGCGCGGCGTCGCCGCCAGCACCGCCGCCACCACGGGGCACACGAGCAGCAGCAGCGGCCAGCCCAGTCCGCCCGACTCCTCGGCCTGCCCCGCCGCCCAGATGACCGCACCGGTCAGCAGGGCGACCGGCAGGACCGACAGCACCAGCAGCAGCCAGCCACGGCGGGCCAGCAGCCACAGCGCCCCCCACAGCTGCACGACCGGGGCGAGGACGAGCAGGTAGGTCCACGGGTCGGGGCCGGTGTCGGCGGTCAGCCCGCCCAGGGCCACGGCCAGCACGGCGACGAAGGCCGGCGGCAGCACCCCGGCGATGCCCAGGACGCCCGCGGCCAGGGCCAGGCCCGGCATGCGCGGGTCGGACGGCGGGACGTCCCGGGCCGGGCGCCGGGTCGTGGGAGTGGGCATGCTGCGCAGGCTAGGGCGCGGCAGCCGCCGGCGGGGGCTCCGGGAGCCCTCGCCGCGCGGGCCGCCCTCACCCGGCCGGCTGCGGCTCCCCCGCCGAGGAGCGCCGCCAGGAGGCGTGCAGCCGCGCGTAGGGGCCCTCGGCGTCGACCAGGTCGGCGTGGGTGCCGCGCTGGACGACCCGGCCGGCGTCGACGACCAGCACCTCGTCGGCGCGCTCGGCGGTCGACAGCCGGTGCGCGATCGTCAGCGTCGTCCGGCCGTCGGTGAGGGTGTCCAGGGCGCGGGTCAGCCGCTGCTCGGTCGCCGGGTCCACCGCGCTGGTGGCCTCGTCGAGGACCAGCAGGTCCGGGTCGGCGACGTAGGCCCGGGCCACGGCGACCAGCTGCCGCTCCCCCGCCGACAGCGACTCGCCGCGCTGCCCGACGCGGGTGGCCACGCCGTCGGGGAGGCCCGCCACCCAGGCGCCCAGGCCCAGGTCGTCGAAGGCGGCCAGCACCTGGGCGTCGGAGAGCCCGGGACGGCCGTAGCGGACGTTGTCGGCGACGGTGGCGTCGAACAGGAAGCCGTCCTGCGGGACCATGACCACCCGGCGGCGCAGGGAGGCGAAGGCGACCCGGTCCAGCGGCACCCAGCCCGCGGCGTCGCCGAGCAGCACGCGGCCGGCCGTGGGGTCCATCAGCCGGGTGACCAGCTTGGCGAAGGTGGTCTTCCCCGAGCCGGTCTCCCCGACGACCGCCACCCGCCGGCGCGGGGCGATGTCCAGGTCCACGTCGTCGAGGGCCGGCCGGGCGCCGGGGGCGTACCGGAAGGTGACGTGCTCGAAGCGCACCCCCAGCGGGCCGGCCGGGAGCTCCCGCGCGCCGGCGGGGTCGGCGACCGCGGGGTCGCGGACGTCGGGCTGGGTCTCCAGCACGTCCAGCACGCGCCGGAACCCGGCGACGGCGTTCTGCGCCTCGTTGAGCACCTCGCTGGCGGTCTGCACCGGTGCGACGAACAGCGTCACGAGGAAGAGGAAGGCCACGAGGGTGCCCGCGGTCAGGTCGCCGCCCACCCCCAGCAGCACGCCGACGACGACCACCGCCGCGTTGGCGACCGCGGCGACGAACTCGCCGCTGACGAACACCGCGGCCGTGGTGCGCTGCGCCGACACCTGCGCCCGGTAGTGCCGGTCGACGGCGCGGTCCAGGCGGGCCGCGGTGCGCTCGCGGATGCCGTAGGCCCGCACCGTGGCCGCGCCGACCACGGCCTCGGAGACCGCGGCCAGCACGTCGCCGACCCGCTCGCGGACCACGCCGTAGACCAGGGCCAGCCGCCGGGCGAAGAACCGGACGGCGACCGCGAGGGGCACGAAGCAGACCAGCACCAGCAGGGTCAGCTGCCAGGAGTAGACGGCCATCACCACGGTGGCCACGAGCAGCTGGCCGACGCTCACCACGCCGAGCACACCGCCCCACTGCATGAACGTGGAGAGCTGGTCGACGTCGCTGGTGACCCGCGAGACCAGCGACCCGCGCCGCTGGCCCTGCTGGTGCAGCACCGACAGGTCGTGGACGTGCCGGAAGGCCCGTGCGCGCAGCCCGGCCAGCGCGGTCTCCGTCGTCCGGAACAGCCGCACGTTCATCCGGTACACCGCGACGGCGGTGAGCACGACGACGACCGCGCACAGCAGCACGAGGTCGCGGACCAGGCCGAGGTCCGGCCCGCCCGGCCCGGACAGGCCGCGGTCGACGACCTGCTGGACGGCGATCGGCACGACCACCCGCCCGGCGGTGGCGACCAGGGCGAGGGCGAAGGTGGCCGGCAGGCCGCGGCGGAACTCGGGCATCATCCGCAGGCCGCGGCGCAGGGTGGCCAGCGCGCCCTCCTCGCGGTGCTCCGCGAGCGCGGTGGTCATGCCGCCACCTCCGTCTGCGCGTACGCCCGCACCAGCGCCGCGTACCCCGGCACCTCGGCGAGCAGGTGGTCGTGGCTGCCCCGGGCCAGCAGCCGGCCGCCCTCCAGCCACAGCACCTCGTCGGCGAGGGCGATCGTCGCCTGCCGGTAGGCCACCACGACCACCGTCGAGGGCCGGTCGGCGTCGCGGAGGGCGTCGAGGATGCGCGCCTCCACCGCGGGGTCGACGGCGCTGGTGGCGTCGTCGAGCACCAGCAGCCGCGGCCGGCGGACGACGGCGCGGGCCAGGGCCAGACGCTGCCGCTGGCCCCCGGACAGCGACGCGCCGCGCTCGCCCACGCGGGTGTCGAGGCCCTCGGGGAGCCGGTGCACGAACTCCTCGGCGGCGGCCACCCGCAGCGCGGCCCACACCGCCTCGTCGGGGAAGTCGCCGCCGAGGGTGACGTTGCCGCGCACGGTGTCGTCGAAGAGGAAGGTGCCCTGCGGGACGAACGCCGCCTGCCCGCTGACCTCCCCCTCGCGCAGGGCGCGCAGGTCGACCCCGTCGAGGAGCACCTGGCCGGTGCCGGGGTCGACCAGCCGCACGAGCAGCCCGGCCAGCGTCGACTTGCCCGACCCGGTGGGGCCGACGACGGCGACGGTGCTGCCCGCGGCGACGTCGACGGTGATGCCCGACAGCGTGGGCGCCGTCGCGCCCTCGAAGGTGAAGCCGACGTCGCGCAGGCCCAGGCCGGCGCCGCCGGTGCCGCGCGGTGCGGCGGCGTCCCCGTGCGGGGTCTCCCCGGTCGCGTCGAGGACCGGGGTGACCCGGTCGTACCCCGCCAGCGCCCGCGGCAGGTCGGCCAGCACCCAGCCGATCGCCCGGATGGGCAGCGCGAGCAGCGTGAACAGGTAGGCGATCGAGACCAGCTCGCCGGCGTCGGTGGCGCCGGCCGCGACCCGCTCGGCGCCGATGAGCAGGACGGCGAGCGTGCCGAGGTTGGGCAGCGCCTCCATCAGCGGGTCGAACAGGCCGCGCACCCGACCCACCGCGACCAGCCCGTCGCGCAGCTCCTCCGCGCGGGCGGTGAAGCGGGCGCTCTCGACGTCCTCCCGGCCCAGGGTCTTGACCACCAGGGCGGCGTCGAAGCTCTCGTGGGCGATCTCGCTGACCTCGGCGCGCAGCTGCTGCGCCCGCTGCATGCGCGGGCTCATCACCTGCGAGTAGACGGCGTTGGCCACGAACACCAGCGGGAAGACGACCAGGCCGACCAGCGCCAGCCACGGGTCGGTCGCGACCAGGGCGACCACGGTGATCGCGATCATGACCAGCGCGCCGCAGGCGAAGGGCAGCGGCGCGACGAAGAACCAGGCGGCCTCGACGTCGGCGTTCGCGTTGGACAGCAGCTGCCCGGTCGGGTGCCGCTGGTGCCAGGACAGCGGCAGCCGCAGGTACTGGCCGGTCACCCGGCGGCGGTAGGAGGCCTGCAGCCGGTAGCCCATGACGCCGGCGAACAGCCGCCGGCCGAGGATGCCGAGGATCTTGAGCACGGCGACCGCGAGGATGGCCACCGCGGCCAGGGTCAGCGCCGCGGCCGTCGTCGACCGCTGCTCGAACGCCGGCAGGACGACGCGGCCGGTGATCTCGCCGATGACGTAGGCGCTGGCGACCGTCATGCCGCCGTAGAGGCTGCTGGCCAGGAAGGCCAGGGTGAACATGCCCGGCTGCTCGGCGATGGCGCGCCCGATGTGGCGCACCCCTCGCCGGACCACGGCTTCTCGGCGGCGGGGCACGGTCCTCCTCGGTCGTCGTTCGGGCGGCGTTCGCGACCGTACGGCGGGCCTCGGACATCTCGCTCCGCGGACCGGTGTCCCCGGCTCCGCACCGTCGGTAACTTCGCCGGGTGACCTCCTCTTCCCGGTCCCTCGTCGACCGCGAGCGCGCCGGCCTGGCCGACCTGCTCGACCGGCTGGGGCCCGACGCACCGACCTGCTGCGCGGGCTGGACCACCGCCCACCTCGCCGCGCACCTCGTCGTCCGCGAGCGCCGCCCGGACGCGATGCCCGGTCTGGCCGTCGAGACGCTGGACGTGGCCCGGCCGCTGACCGCGTGGGCCCACCGGCTGGAGGACCGGCTGCGGGAGTCGACGTCCTACCCCGACGTCGTGGCCCGGGTGCGGTCGGGCCCGCCGGCCTGGTCGCCGCTGGCCTGGCCGCTGCTGGCGCGGCTGGTCAACACCGCGGAGTTCGCCGTCCACCACGAGGACGCCCGCCGCGCCCAGCCGGAGTGGGCCCCGCGGCCCCTGGACCGGGCCGACCAGGACGAGCTGTGGGGCGCCGCGGTCCTCTACGCCCGCCGCGCGACCGGGCGGGTACCGGGTGGGCTGCGGCTGCGGCGCAGCGACGTGCCCGGCATGGTGCGGCGCATCTCGCGGGCCGAGCCGGCCACCACCGTGGAGGGCGAGCCGCTGGAGCTGCTGCTGTGGGCCAGCGGCCGGGAGGACGTCGCCCGCGTCGAGATCTGCTGAGCGCAGCCGCTGGGCAGCGGTTCCCGCTCCCCGGCGACTCCGCTACGCCAGCGGGGTGTCGGCCTCCCGGCGGACCGGGACGCCGGCGACGGCCAGCGCCCCCTTCACCTCACCGATGCGCAGCTTGCCGAAGTGGAAGACGCTCGCCGCCAGCACCGCGTCGGCCCCGGCCTCGACCGCGGGCGGGAAGTGCTCCGGCTCGCCGGCTCCCCCGCTGGCGATGACCGGCACCGTGACCTCCCGGCGCACCGCCCGGATCAGCTCCAGGTCGAACCCGGCCTGCGTGCCGTCGGCGTCCATCGAGTTGAGCAGCACCTCGCCGACGCCGAGCTCGGCGGCCTGCACCACCCACTCCACGGCGTCGCGCCCGGTACCCCGCCGCCCGCCGTGCGTGGTGATCTCGAAGCCGGAGTCGGTGACCGCGCCGTCGCGGCAGCGGCGCGCGTCGAGCGACAGCACCAGCACCTGGTTGCCGAACCGGTCGGTGATCTCGCTGATCAGCTCCGGCCGGGCGACGGCGGCGGTGTTGACCGCGACCTTGTCCGCGCCGGCCCGCAGCAGCCGGTCGACGTCCTGGACCGACCGCACCCCGCCGCCCACGGTCAGCGGGATGAAGACGCTCTCCGCGGTCCGGCGGACGACGTCGTAGGTGGTCTCCCGGTCGCCGGAGCTGGCCGTGATGTCGAGGAAGGTCAGCTCGTCGGCGCCCTCCGCGTCGTACACGCGGGCCATCTCCACCGGGTCGCCGGCGTCGCGCAGGTCGACGAAGTTCACGCCCTTGACCACCCGGCCGGCGTCGACGTCCAGGCACGGGATGACGCGCACCGCCAGGCTCATGCCCCTGCCCTCCGCACCGCGTCGGCCTCGATCTCCACCAGCATCGACGGGTCGATCAGCGCGGCCACCTGCACCATCGACGTCGCCGGCCGGACGTCGCCGAAGACCTCGCCGTGTGCCCGCCCGACCTCCTCCCACCGGGAGATGTCGGTGACGAACAGCCTCGTGCGGACGACGTCGGCGACGGTGAACCCGGCCCTCTCCAGCGCCTCGGCGAGGTTGGCCAGCGCCTGGCGGGTCTGGCCGGCGGCGTCGCCCGGGCACACGACCTCACCGTCCACCGTCGCGGTGGTGCCGCTCACCCAGGCCATGTCCCCGTGGACGACGACCCGGCTGTAGCCGACGACGGACTCCCAGGGGGTGTCCGAGCCGAACCGCACCACGCTCACGCCAGTTCCTCGGTCACCCGCAGCGCCTCGGGCAGGGTGAACGCCCCCGCGTACAGGGCCTTGCCGACGATCGCGCCCTCCACACCGACGGCGGTGAGCCCGGCCAGCGCCCGGATGTCGTCGAGCGAGCTGACCCCGCCGGAGGCGACCACGGGACGGGCGGTGGCGGCGCAGACCTCGCGCAGCAGCTCCAGGTTGGGGCCGCGCAGCGTGCCGTCCTTGGTGATGTCGGTGACGACGTAGCGGGCGCACCCCTCGGCGTCCAGGCGGGCGAGGGTCTCGTAGAGCTCGCCGCCCTCGCGGGTCCAGCCGCGGGCGGCCAGCCGGGTGCCCCGCACGTCGAGGCCGACGGCGATCCGGTCACCGTGCTCGGCGATCGCGCGAGCGCACCACTCCGGCGACTCCAGCGCGGCGGTGCCGAGGTTGACCCGCCGGCAGCCGGTGGCCAGCGCCGCGGCCAGGGACTCGTCGTCCCGGATGCCGCCGGACAGCTCGACGTCGACGTCCAGCTCGCCGACCACCCGCGCCAGCAGCTCCCGGTTGCTGCCGCGGCCGAAGGCGGCGTCGAGGTCGACCAGGTGCACCCACTCGGCGCCGTCCCGCTGCCAGGTCAGCGCCGCCTCGAGCGGGTCGCCGTAGTCGGTCTCGCTGCCGGCCTCCCCCTGCACGAGACGGACGGCCTGACCGTCGGCGACGTCGACGGCGGGGAGCAGCTGCAGCTTCGGCACGCCTGACAGGTTAGTGAGCCGCTATCTGTAGCCCTCGTCACCGGCGGGGCGGCCGGCGTCCTGGACCTCGACCACGTAGCGCCAGGCGTCGGGCTGGGTGCCGTCGAGGTCGGGGAAGCCGTAGACGCGGGCCAGCTCTCCGCTGGAGGTGGACCGCCCCGACCACCGGGCACGGTCGGGGTCGGCGGCCAGCGCGGCGACCGCGCGGCCGACGAACGCCGGGCTCTCGGAGATGCAGAAGTGCGGCTCGACCGCGGTGCCCTCCCGCCAGTTCGCCTCGGTCCCGCCGTAGTGCTCGAGCATCATCTCCGAGCGCAGCCAGCCCGGGGTGAGCGCGACCGCCGTCCCGCCGTGCGGGCGCAGGTCGTGCGCCTGGGAGAACGCCAGCCGCAGCACCGACCACTTGGCCAGGTCGTAGAAGGCGTTCACCCGGAAGGTGTGCGCGTTGTAGTCGAGCGTCCCGTCGGTCATCTCCACGACCAGGCCGCCGGGCCGGCGGACCAGCAGCGGCAGGGCGTGCGCGCTGGTGACCAGGTGGGTCTCCACCCCCAGCCGCAGCAGCCGCAGCCCGCGGTCGAGGTCGTGCTCCCACAACGGCACGTCCCACTCGAACAGCGTCTCGCCGCCCCACACGTCGTTGACCAGGACGTCCAGGCGCCCGGACTCCGCGTCGACGCGGGCCACCAGCGCGGCCACCTGCGCCGGGTCCAGGTGGTCGCAGACGACGGGGACGCCGCGGCCGCCGGCGGCGGTGACCAGCTCGGCGGTCTCCTCGATCGTCTCGGGCCGGTCGTACTCCGAGCGGTGCCCGGCGGTGCTGCGGCCGGTGCACCAGACGGTGGCCCCGGCCGCGCCCAGGGCGACCGCGGTGCCCCGCCCCGCACCGCGGGTGGCCCCGGCGACCAGGGCGACGGTGCCGGAGAGGTCGGGCGGCGTGTAGTCCATGCCGGCACCCTGCACCCGGCCACCGACACCGCGGTGGGGGGGGGGGGGGGGGGGGGGGGGGGGGGGGGGGGGGGGGGGGGGGGGGGGGGGGGGGGGGGGGGGGGGGGGGGGGGGGGGGGGGGGGGGGGGGGGGGGGGGGGGGGGGGCGGGGGGGGGTGTGGGGGGGG
>NZ_JBJGZS010000036.1:0-30661 GCF_054050635.1 Geodermatophilus sp. SYSU D00079
CCCCCCCCCCCCCCCCCCCCCCCCCCCCCCCCCCCCCCCCCCCCCCCCCCCCCCCCCCCCCCCCCCCCCCCCCCCCCCCCCCCCCCCCCCCCCCCCCCGCCCCCCCCCCCCCCCCCCCCCGGGCGAGGTCCAGCGCCGCCGGTGAGACGTCGACGGCGACCACCCGGGCGCCCGCGGCCACGGCGACCTGCACGGCGGAGAGCCCGACGCCGCCGCAGCCGTGCACGGCCACCCACTCGCCGGCGCGCACGGCCGCCACCTGCACGACCGCGCGGAAGGCGGTGGCGTACCGGCAGCCCAGGCTCGCCGCGGTCGCGTCGTCGAGGTCGGCGGGCAGCCGGACCAGGTTCACGTCCGCGGCGTCGAGGGCGACGTACTCCGCCAGCGACCCCCAGTGGGTGAACCCGGGCTGGGTCTGCTGCGGGCAGACCTGGTGGTCCCCCGCGGCGCACTGCGGGCAGCGGCCGCAGGCGTTGACGAAGGGCACGGTCACCCGGTCGCCGGCCCGCCACCGGCGCACGCCCGCACCGACCGCGGCGACGGTGCCGGCCAGCTCGTGGCCGGGCACGTGCGGCAGGACGACGTCGGGGTCGTGGCCCTGCCAGGCGTGCCAGTCGCTGCGGCAGATGCCGCTCGCGCCCACCCGGACGACGACGCCACCGGGCGCCGGGTCGGGGGCCGGCACGTCCTGCACGGTCAGGGGGCCGCCGAAGGTCTCGAACACCAGTGCACGCACCGGCGCAGCCTCCCGCACCGCCGAGGACCCCGCGCACCCGCGTGACCTGGGCGGTAGCTGCTGGGGCCGGTGTTCCCCGGAGGGCGGCGCGCTGCCTAAGATCGCGGCTGGCTCACGAGAGGCAGTGCAAAGCACCTGGCTGGCTGCCCGGCAACCTCGACTCCGTCCGAGGTGCTCCAGGGGAAGAGCCGGCCGGGCGGCGTCCGCCGTCGGGCAAGGACGGAGGTCCCCGTGCGCCGCGGGGTCTCCCGACGAGAGGAGACCGGCGCATGAGCGACCCGCAGAGCTGGAGCTTCGAGACCCGGCAGATCCACGCCGGCACCAGCCCCGACCCGACGACCGGGGCCCGCGCGCTGCCGATCTACGCCACCACGAGCTACCAGTTCCGCGACGCCCAGCACGCCGCCGACCTGTTCGCGCTGGCCGAGATGGGCAACATCTACACGCGGATCATGAACCCGACCCAGGACGCGCTCGAGCAGCGCGTGGCCTCGCTGGAGGGCGGCGTCGCGGCGCTCGCGGTCTCCAGCGGACAGGCGGCGGAGACCCTCGCGATCCTCAACATCGCCGAGGCCGGCAGCCACGTCGTCGCCTCCGCCTCGCTCTACGGCGGCACCTACAACCTGCTGCACCACTCGCTGCCCAAGCTGGGCGTCAGCGTCTCGTTCGTCGAGGACCCCGACGACCCGCAGAACTGGCAGTCCCTGGTGCAGGAGAACACCAAGGCCTTCTACGCCGAGACCATCGGCAACCCGAAGGGGGACGTCCTCGACATCAGCGCGGTGTCCGAGGTCGCGCACCGCAACGGCGTCCCGCTGATCGTGGACAACACCATCGCCACGCCGTACCTGATCCGGCCGATCGAGTTCGGTGCGGACGTCGTCGTCCACTCGGCGACGAAGTACCTCGGCGGGCACGGCACCGCGATCGCCGGCCTCATCGTCGACTCGGGCAACTTCGACTGGACCGGCGGGAAGTTCCCCGGCTTCACCGAGCCCGACCCGACCTACCACGGCGTGGTCTACGCCGACCTGGGCGCGCCGGCCTACGCGCTCAAGGCCCGCGTGCAGCTGCTGCGCGACCTCGGCCCGGCGATCTCGCCGTTCAACGCCTTCCTCGTCGTGCAGGGCATCGAGACCCTGTCGCTGCGCATGGAGCGGCACGTGGCCAACGCCCAGCGGGTCGCGGAGTTCCTCGAGGGCCACGACGCCGTCGACCGGGTGAACTACCCGGGCCTGGCCTCCTCCCCGTGGCACGCGGCCCAGCAGAGGTACGCGCCGCGGGGCGCCGGCGCCGTCCTGACCTTCGAGCTGCACGGCGGCGTGGAGGCCGGCAAGCGCTTCGTCGACGCGCTGGAGCTGCACAGCCACGTGGCCAACATCGGCGACGTGCGCAGCCTGGTCATCCACCCCGCGTCGACGACGCACTCGCAGCTGACCCCCGAGGAGCAGCTGACCACCGGCGTCACCCCCGGCCTGGTCCGGCTGGCCGTCGGCCTCGAGGGCATCGACGACATCCTGGCCGACCTGGAGGCCGGCTTCCGCGCGGCCAAGTCGGCTGAGTGACCGGGGCGTCCTGGTGGTGAGCGGCGGGGTCCGGGTCGGGCAGGTCACTGCCCCCTGGGCCCCGCCGCACCCCGGCGGCTGGCGCGAGGGCGACCCCGTGGGCAGCCGGCGCTTCTTCGACCTGGCCGGGCCGCTGGAGCTGGAGCGCGGCGGCTCGCTCCCCGCGGTCCGGATCGCCTACGAGACCTGGGGCACCCTGGCGCCCGGCGGCGGCAACGCCGTCCTCGTCGAGCACGCGCTCACCGGCGACAGCCACGTCGCCGGCCCGGCCGGGCCCGGACACCCCACCCCGGGCTGGTGGGAGGGCCTGGTCGGGCCCGGCGCGCCGCTGGACACCGAGCGGCTGTTCGTCGTCTGCGCCAACGTGCTCGGCGGCTGCCAGGGGACGACCGGCCCGTCGTCCACCGCCCCGGACGGCGCGCCCTACGGGTCCCGCTTCCCCGCCGTCACCGTGCACGACCAGGTGCGGGTGGAGGCGGCGCTCGCCGACGCCCTGGGCATCGGCCGCTGGACGGCGGTGCTCGGCGGCTCCATGGGCGGCATGCGGGCGCTGGAGTGGGCGGTCGCCCTGCCCGAGCGGGTGGGGGCGCTGCTGTTCCTGGCCTCCGGGGCCGCGGCGACCGCCGACCAGCTCGGCACCCAGACCACCCAGCAGGCGGCGGTCCGCGCCGACCCCGCCTGGGCCGGCGGCGACTACCTGCCCGGCCCCGGCCCGGTCGCCGGCCTCGGCGTCGCCCGGCGGATCGCGCACCTGACCTACCGCAGCGCGCTGGAGCTCGACGAGCGGTTCGGCACGACCGTCCAGGACGACGGCCGCTACGCCGTCGCCTCCTACCTCGACCACCACGCGGACAAGCTGGCCCGACGGTTCGACGCCGGCAGCTACGTGGTGCTCACCGAGAGCATGAACGGGTGGGACGTCGGCCGCGGCCGGGGCGGGGTCGAGGCGGCGCTGTCCCGGGTCACCGCGCGCGCGGTGGTCGCCGGCGTCGACAGCGACCGGCTCTACCCGCTCCCGCTGCAGCAGCAGGTGGCCGACGGCCTCGGCGTCCCCCTGCAGGTGATCCCGTCGCCGTACGGCCACGACGGCTTCCTCATCGAGATCGACGCCGTCGGCGCCCTGGTGCGGGACCTCCTGGGCACCTGACCCGAGCGGTCGGCCGCGCCGTCCCGGGCCCCGCCTCAGTCGGCGAAGTCGTCCCCCGGCACCGCGCCGGCCGGCGGCAGCGGCTGGCGGACCACCGGCCGGACCCGGCGCGCCGCGGGCAGCCGGTCGGTGTAGCTGGCCGCGTTCCCCCGGATGTGCGCGAGGTCGTCGTCGGTCGCCCGGCGGATGACCTTCGCCGGGATGCCGGCGACCAGCGACCCCGGGGGCACCTCGGTGCCCTGGGTGACCACGGCGCCGGCGGCGACGATCGAGCCGGACCCGATGTGCGCGCCGTTCATCACCACGCTGCCCATGCCGACCAGGACGTCGTCGTCCACCCGGGCGCCGTGCAGCACCACCCGGTGCCCGACGGTGACCCCGCGGCCGATCACGAGGGGGAAGCCCGGGTCGGAGTGCAGGGTGCAGCCGTCCTGCACGTTGGAGCCCTCGCCGATCTCGATGACCTCGTGGTCGGCCCGGGCGATCGCGCCGTACCAGATGCTCGACCGCGGGCCCATCGTCACGGCGCCGACGACGACCGCCGTCGGCGCGACGAAGGCCTCGTCGTCGATCTTGGGGGCGCCGAAGTCCAGCTGCGCGATGTAGTTCTCGGCCACGGGGTCAGCACAGCACAGCGGGGCCGTGCGCGCACCGTCCGGCCGCACGGCAGACTCGACCGCATGGTCGCCGCGCTACCGCCCCTGCCCACGTCCGTCGTCGGGAGCCTCCCGCAGCCCGGTTGGCTCATCGACCACGACCGGCTGGCCCACCAGTTCCCCCCGCGGGTGCGGGCCAAGGAGCTGTGGCGGGTGGCGCCGGAGCAGCTGGAGGAGGCCCAGGACGACGCCACGCTGCTCGCCGTCCGCGCGCAGGAGCTGGCCGGGCTGGACATCCTGACCGACGGCGAGCAGCGCCGGGAGTCCTACTCCAACCACTTCGCCACCGCCCTGCACGGGGTGGACGTCGACGACCCCGGCACCGTGCTCAACCGCTCCGGGCAGCCGATCCCCGTGCCCCGCGTGGTCGGCGACATCACCCGTCGCGAGCCCATCCAGGCCCGCGACGTGCGGTTCCTGCGCGCGGCCACCGACCGGGCGGTGAAGATCACGCTGCCGGGGCCGTTCACCATGGCCCAGCAGGCCCAGGACGACCACTACGGCGACGACCGCGCGCTCGCCCTCGCCTACGCCGACGTCGTCCGCGAGGAGATCGCCGACCTGTTCGCCGCCGGCGCCGACATCGTGCAGATCGACGAGCCGTGGCTGCAGGCGCGCCCCGAGGTCGCCCGCCGCTACGGCGCGGAGGCGGTCACCCGCGCGGTCGAGGGCGCGGCCGGGCCGGTGCACCTGCACCTGTGCTTCGGCTACGCCGCGATGGTGTCCGAGCGGCCGGAGGGCTACTCGTTCCTGCCGGAGCTGGCCGACACCCCGGTCGACACGGTGTCGGTGGAGACCGCCCAGTCCCACCTGGACCCCGCCCAGCTGCGGCCGCTGCGCGGCAAGGGGATCGCCCTCGGCGTGCTGGACCTGTCGACCCCCGAGGTGGAGACCCCGGAGGTCGTCGCCGACCGCGTGCGCCGCGCGCTGGACGACGTCGACGTCGAGCGGCTGGTGCTCTCCAGCGACTGCGGCCTGAAGTACCTGCCCCGCGCCTCGGCCGAGGGCAAGATGCGCTCGCTGGCCGAGGCGGCCCGGGTGCTGCGCTCGGAGCTCTAGCCGCGCGGCGACCCCGGCGCCCGCCACTCCGCGAGGAAGGCGCCGGGGTCCAGCCGCTCCAGCTGGTCCTGGACGAAGCGCAGCATGTCCCCGGGCACGTTCGGGTCCCCGGCCGCCACGCGCAGCACCTCGCCGCCGTCGTCCCGCCGGCGGACCACCACGTCGCTCACCGACGGGGCGGGCAGCAGCCCCCAGGCCAGCTCGAGGCGAACGCGGCGAACAGCCGCGCGCTGCGCAGCAGCCGGCCCCCCGCCCGGGGTTCCAGGCCCGCCACGTAGACGTCGGCCGCCCGCTCCGCGTCCAGATCGCTCATGGCGTCAGCCTGCCGTCTCAGACCAGGCCGTGGGCGTGCACCGCCTCGGCGACCTGCAGGAAGCCGGCGACGTTCGCGCCGAGGACGAGGTCGCCGGGCGAGCCGTACTCCTCGGCCGTGGTGGAGCAGCGGGCGTGGATGTCGCGCATGATCTCCTCCAGCCGCGCCTCGGTGTGCTCGAAGGTCCAGCGGTCACGGGAGGCGTTCTGCTGCATCTCCAGTGCCGAGGTCGCCACCCCGCCGGCGTTGGCGGCCTTGCCCGGGGCGAAGCCGATGCCGGCCTCCCGGAAGATCCGCACGGCCTCCGGGGTCGAGGGCATGTTGGCGCCCTCGACGACGTACCGGCAGCCGTTGCGGGCCAGGACCCCCGCCGCGTCGCCGTCCAGCTCGTTCTGCGTCGCACTCGGGACGGCGATGTCGCACGGGACGTCCCAGATGCGGCCGCCCTCCACGAAGGACGCCGTCGGGACCCGGTCGGCGTACTCGCTGATCCGCCCGCGCTCGACCTCCTTGACCTGCTTGAGGACCTCGAGGTCGATGCCCTTCTCGTCGACGACGAAGCCGGTGGAGTCCGAGCAGGCCACGGCCGTGCCGCCGAGCTGGTGCACCTTCTCCACGCCGTACACCGCGACGTTGCCCGACCCGGACACGACGACCCGCTTGCCGTCGAAGGAGTCACCGCGCGCCCGGAGCATCTCGTCGGCGAAGAAGACCGCCCCGTAGCCGGTCGCCTCGGTGCGGACGAGGGAGCCGCCCCAGCCCAGGCCCTTGCCGGTGAGCACGCCGGACTCGTAGCGGTTGGTGATCCGCTTGTACTGCCCGAACAGGAAGCCGATCTCGCGGGCGCCGACGCCGATGTCACCGGCCGGCACGTCGGTGTACTCGCCCAGGTGCCGGTAGAGCTCGGTCATGAACGACTGGCAGAACCGCATGACCTCGGCGTCCGAGCGACCCTTGGGGTCGAAGTCCGACCCGCCCTTGCCGCCGCCGATGGGCATGCCGGTCAGCGCGTTCTTGAAGACCTGCTCGAAGCCGAGGAACTTGACGATGCCGAGGTCCACCGACGGGTGGAACCGCAGGCCGCCCTTGTAGGGGCCCAGCGCGGAGTTGAACTCCACCCGGAAGCCGCGGTTGATGTGCACCTCGCCGCGGTCGTCCTGCCACGGCACGCGGAAGATGATCTGCCGTTCCGGCTCGCAGATCCGCTGCACGGTCTTCATCTCGGCGTACTCGGAGTGCCGGTCCAGGACGACGGCCAGGGACTCCAGGACCTCGCGCACCGCCTGGTGGAACTCGGTCTCGCCACGGTTGCGCCGCAGCACCTCGTCGTAGATGCCCTGCACCGTTGCAGGAACGTCGCTGCCCACCCTGGCCTCCTCCGGTCGCACTCCGACGCCAGCACGGTACGGAGACGGGTCGGCGCCCTCGACGGCGACCCGGGTCAGGGCTCCAGCTCGCCCAGCACCCTCGGCACCTCCGGCGGCAGCTCCCGGGCCAGGAAGCCCAGCCGGCCCACCGCGGCGGCGAGCCGCTCACCTGCCCGCCCGTGCACGAAGGAGGCCCACACGGCGGCCTGCTCGGGGGCGGCGCCGCGGGCCAGCAGCCCGGCGGTGATGCCGGCCCGGACGTCGCCGGCCCCGGACACGCCCAGGCCGGCCAGGCCGCTGTCGTCCTGCCAGAGCCGGCCGTCCGGCGCGGCGACCCAGGAGGTCGCCCCGCCGAGCCCGACCACGCCCCGCGTCCGGCCGGCGAGCTCGGTCGCGGCGCCGGCGGGGTCGTCGTCCACCTGCTCCTCGTCGGCGTGCAGGGCATAGCCGATCTCCGTCGGGTTGGGCGTGAGCACCACCCGGCCCTCGAGGTGCCGCACGCACGTCTCGTCGGCCGTCACGCAGGCCAGGCCGAGGGCGTCCAGCGCCAGGCACCCGCGCAGGGCGGGCAGCAGCCGCTCACCCAGGCCGCGGGTCTCGTCCGGGTCGGCCATGCCCGGGCCGACCAGCACGGCGTCCGCCGCCTCGGCGAGCTCGCGCACCGCGTCGGCGGCATCGGCCCGGACGGCGCCGTCCGCGGTCTCCGGCAGGGCCCGCACCCGGGCCTCGGGGAGGGCCGCGGCGACGACCGCCGCCATCGACGCCACGGTCGCCACCTGCAGCTTGCCCGCCCCGGCGCGCAGGGCCCCGTGCGCGGCGAGCAGCACCGCACCCGGGGTCTCGGCACTGCCGCCGATGACCAGGACCGAGCCGCGGGCGTTCTTGCCACCGTCGGGCTCGGGCAGCGGCCAGCCGCGCAGAAGCTCCGGCGTGACGAGGGTGAGGTCAGGGACGTGGTGTGGCATCGGGCTCCTCGGTGACCGGTTCGGCCTGGGCGGTCAGGTGGCCGACCTCGTTGAACTCCGCCAGCCGCAGGGAGCCACCGGGGTCCATCTGGTACCGGGTCAGCGAGGCGTTGGCCACCCGGTGCTCCCGGTCGACGGCCAGCAGCTCCTGCTCGGTCAGCTCCTCGAGCACGTAGCGGAAGACCATGATCACGGCCTGGTGGGCGACGACGAGGAGCCGGTCGCAGTCGTGCCGCAGCGCCTCGGTGGCCAGCAGGCTGCGCAGCCGCAGCGCGACGTCGGCCCAGCTCTCCCCGCCCGGTGGCCGGTAGTAGAACTTGCCGAGCAGGTCCCGCCGGTCGGCCTCCTCCGGGTGGTGCTCGCGGATACCGGCGCCGGTCATGCCGTCGAAGGCGCCGAAGTCCCGCTCCCGGAGCCGTTCGTCGGTGCGCACGCGCACGCCGAGGCCGGCCGTCGCCAGCCGCGCGGTGGTGAGGGCCCGGGCGAACGGGGAGCTGAGCACGGCGGTCGGCCGCTGGTCCTCCGGCAGCGCGGCCAGGTGGCGGCCCAGGGCCTCGGCCTGGGCCCGGCCGGTGTCGGACAGGGGGACGTCGGGGTCGCGGACGTCGAGCTCCAGCCGGCCGGCGCCGGTCTCCTGGGCGCGCGCGTCGGCGACGTTGCCCGTGCTCTCGCCGTGCCGGACCAGCCACAGCACCGCCGGGCCGGGCCCGTGCTCCCCCATCCCGCCTCCCTCGCGCGTCCGGGCTCGGCGCCCGGGGTCCCGCCGCCTCTAGCCGTCCGGCAGCCGGGCCAAACCGCAGCCGGCCCCCGGTGCCACTGGACGACGGCGCCGGCGGCCCCGAGGATCACCGCCGTGACGCTGCCCACCGACCTGCCCGTGCGTGCCTTCCCCGACCAGGCCGCGTTCGAGGAGTGGCTGGAGGCCGAGCACGCCACCGCCCCGGGGCTCTACGTGCGGCTGGCGAAGAAGGGGGCCGGGGTGCCGTCGGTGACGTATGCCGAGCTCGTCGAGTCGGCGCTGTGCTTCGGCTGGATCGACGGCCGGTCCAACCGGCTCGACGACCGCTTCTACCTCCAGCGCATCACCCCCCGCCGTTCACGCAGCCTCTGGTCGCAGAAGAACGTCGCGGCGGTCGAGGCGCTGACCGCCGCCGGGCGGATGCGCCCGGCGGGGCTGGCGGCCGTGGCGGCGGCGCAGGCCGACGGGCGGTGGGAGCGGGCCTACGCCGGCCCCGCCACCGCGACGGTGCCCGACGACCTGGCCGCGGCGCTGGCCGCCGTCCCGGCCGCCCAGGAGCAGTTCGCCGCGCTGGACGGCGCCAACCGCTACGCCGTGCTGCACCGGGTGACCACCGCCGCGACGGAGACGACCCGGGCGCGGCGGATCGCCGCGCTGGTGCAGCTGCTCGCCGAGGGCGGCCGCCTCCACTGAGGGCGGGGCCTCCGATCAGAGGATGCGGCGGGCTCCGGCGTAGCCGCGCTGGTCGACGCTGGTGACCGCGACCGGCTGGCCGAAGGTGCGGGCGTGCACCATCTTGCCGTCGCCGATGTAGATGCCCACGTGGCTGACCGGCGAGTAGAAGTAGACGACGTCGCCCGGCTGCAGCTCGGCGCGGGAGACCTCGGTGCCCATGCGCGACTGCGCCCGGCTGGAGTGCGGCAGCGAGACCCCCGCCGCCTGGTAGGCGAAGCTGGTCAGCCCGGAGCAGTCGAACCCGCTCGGGCCCGACGAGCCCCACACGTACGGCTTGCCCACCTGGGCCAGCGCCGCCTGGATGACCGAGCCGGCGGCCGCGCTGGGTGCCGCGGCCACCACGGCGGTGGTCGACGGCGGCGGGAGGGCGGGCCCGGCCAGCCGCGCCGTGACGGTGGCCTGCTCGGCGTCCGACAGCCGCTCGAAGTCGGCCTCGTAGGCGGCCACGCGGGCCTGCACGTCGGCCTGCTGGCGCTCCAGCTCGGCGAGGGCGGCGGTGGCCTGGGCCGCGGCCGCGTCGGCCTGCGCCTGCGCCTCCCGGGCGGCGGTCTGGGCCGCGGCGACCTCGGTGAGCAGTCCCTCGGTGTGGCTGGCGATGAGGTCCAGCGTCGTCATCTGCTGGACGACGTCGGCCGCGGACTCGCTGGTGAGGAAGGCCGCGACCCGCGACTGCGAGTGGCTGGTCCAGCCGCTCTGCGCGAACGCCCGCAGCTGCGGCTCGTACCGGGCGACCTCGGCGTGCGCCTGGGCGGCGGTCTGCGCGGCCGCGGCGGCCACCTGCTGCTGCTCGGCGACGAGGAGGCGCGCCTGGTGCACCTGCTCGTCGAGGTCGGTGAGCTGCTGCCCGGTCTCCTGCACCAGGCGGGCGGCGTCCGCGGCGGAGGACGGGGCGGTGGACGGGACGGCACCGGCGGTGGCGGGGGCCAGGACGACGGCCGCGGCGGCCCCGACCGAGAGGGTGGCCACCGACCAGCGTCGCCTCGTCGTCCGGTTGCGCCGCATCGCCGGCCCCCTCTCGCCGCGCCCCGCCCCGGGAGGGAGGCGGTGTTCCGAGCGCGTCTGCACGCACGGTAAGGAGGCGGTCTCGACTTGTAGGGGGTGCCGCGCGGGCTGCCGGGCACGGGCGGCGACTCATCCGTCACACGGGCACCAGCAGGCCCCGCCGTCCCGCCGCGGCGGCGGACCTGTCAGCAGGAGGGGCTACCGGGACACCCGGGCCGGTCCGTGCCGGGCTACCGCCGGCGAGGTCCGGCCGCCCCGGAGGGGTGGCGGTCGGGCGCGAGGGGGACCAGCCGGTCGGCGACGGCACCGGTGACGAACGAGTAGAGGGCCTTGCCACCGAGGTCGACGACCTGGTCGCGGCGCGACCACGTCCACGGGGGCGCCCCGACCCCGGTGGCGTTCTCGAGCGTCTGGTCGGTGGCCAGCCGGACGGAGGTGTGCCAGGCCGAGGCCCGCCAGCCACGCAGGCCGCTGGCCGCCCAGATACCGCGCAGGGCGCCGACGGCGGCGCCGGTCCCCCAGTGCATGAGGTGGTTGCGCACCGGCGGGCGGGCGGAGCCCGGGAGCCGGCGGCGCGTGGCCAGCGCGGTGAGCGTGCGGCCGGGCACGTAGGAGTCCGGCCGGTGGGTGAACGACTGCTCGACCTTCTCGCCGAGCGTCATGGCCGCGGTGCCGGCCAGCCCGGCCAGGGCTCCGCGGAGGGCGGCTCGTCCCAGCATGGGTGCGCCCTACCCGGGAGGCTGCGCACCAACCGGGCGCAGCCGCGGGGTTCAGCCGGCGAGGGGCTCCTGGGCGTCGATCCCGGAGACCATCTCGAGGTCCCGCAGGATGGCGCCGAGCTCGTCGGCGGTCCAGGGCTCGCAGCAGGTGCAGCCGTCGTCGTAGGTCTGGAGGCCCAGCAGGCCCGCGGCCTGGTCCTCGGCGATGGTGAGGTGGCCGCCGGAGGGGTGCCGGTGGCAGGCACAGGCGGCGGCGCACAGCCCCAGACCCCAGCCCGAGACGACGACGGTGGCGCCGTCGTCCCAGACCTGACCGACCTGGAACACCGACGGCTTCTGACCTCGGGCCACGGGACTCCCCCTCACCGGCCCCGGTGCTGCGCGGGGCCTGTCTGTGGCCGGACGAAGACGACGTCCGTGCCACGTTTCGGCAGTTGCTCGGGGTGGTAGAGGCAGTGGTTGCGCTCCGTGCGTCCCATCCCGACAGGACTCACGGTATTTGGACGTTTGCAGAACGTCACGGTCACGATCCGCCAACACTGTGACGGAACGGTTGGCACACGACCACCGACCGTGGTGGGCGTCGGCGCGCCGACTCGCCAGCTGGCGGGGTCCCTGCGCCGCTCCCGCCCCCGGTCCGCTCCTCCCTCGCCGCGCTCGGTCGATGCTCCCGGCGGCGTCAGCTGGCGGGCGACACGCTGCTCATGTTGAAGTCCGGCACCCGCACCGGCGGCATCGCCGCCCGGGTGAACCAGTCGTTCCACTCGCGGGGCAGCGTCCGCTCCGTGCGCCCGGCCTCGGTGATGCGGGCCAGCAGGTCGACCGGTGACTCGTTGAACCGGAAGTTGTTCACCGCGCCGGTCACCTCGCCGCCCTCGACGAGGAAGACGCCGTCGCGGGTCAGCCCGGTGAGCAGCAGGGTCTGCGGGTCGACCTCGCGGATGTACCACAGCGTGGTCAGCAGCAGCCCGCGGTCGGTGGCGGCCACCATCTCCTCCTGGGTGGCGGTCGCCCCGGGCAGCTCCAGCACGAGGTTGTCGACGGCGGCCGTCGCCGGGGCCGTCGTCCTCAGCGCCCACGCCCGCGGCCGGATCAGGTTGGTGAGGACGCCGCCGGAGATCCAGTCGACCGCGGGCGTGGCCATCCCGTTGTCGAAGACCGACGCCGACCCCGAGGACCCGCTGACCACCTGGAACGGGCACGCCTCCAGGCCCGGCTCGAACGGGTCGCTGCGCAGGGTCAGCGGCAGGGCCGCCAGGCGCTCCCCCACGCGGTTGCCGCCGCCGGCGCGCGCGTAGACGTTGCGGCCCTCGTCGGCGTCCCGGGCCTCCATCGTCCAGTAGGCGTAGATCATCAGGTCGCTGACCGCGGACGGCGGCAGCAGCGTCTCGTACCGCCCGGCCGGCAGCTCCACCCGGCGCCGCGACCAGCCGAGCTTGCGCTCCACCTCCGCGGCCAGCGCCGGCACCGAGACGTCGGCGAAGTCCCGGGTGCCGGTGCCCGCCCAGACCGAGCGGCTCATGTCGGCGCTCTTGCCGTTGAGCTCGACCCGGCCGGTGGGCTGGTCGTGCCGCAGCCGCAGCCCGGTCGACGTGCCCAGGTAGGTGGTGGCCATCGCGTGCTCCGCGTAGCCGAACAGCAGCTCGTCGCGGCCGCGCGCCTCGCCGAAGGCCTGCCCGAGGGCCGGCGCGAAGTCGGCGAACACGCCGATCGAGGTCTCGGCGGGGTCGGCGTCCCAGTCACCGGCGCCCGGCGGGGTCTCCGACACCAGCGGCACGGCGTCCTCGGCCGGGCCCGCGTCGCGGGCGGCCTGCTCACTGGCCGCGACCAGCTCCCCGACGTCCGGGTTGCCGGTGCGGGCCACCGTGCCGGTCGCCATCCCGGCCCCGCCGTCGACGAAGGAGACGACGACGACCTGCCGGGAGCGCATCGACCCGTTGGTGGTCAGGCTGTTGCCCGCCCAGCGCAGGTTGGCCTGCGAGCTCTCCACCACGAAGGCGACCTGCGCGTCGGCGGTGGAGGCGGCCAGCGCCTTCTCGACGACGTCCTGCGGGGTCGAGGAGCTCATCGGCCGGCCTCCTGCACCGTGTTGAGGATGGTCACGTTCTCGAACAGCGCGACCGGGCAGCCGTGGCTGACCGGGGCGACCTGACCGGGCTGGCCCTTGCCGCAGTTCAGGGCGCCGCCGAGCACGTGCGTCTGCGGCCCGCCGACGACGGCCATCGACCCCCAGAAGTCCGTCGTCGTCGCCTGGTAGGCCACGTCGCGCAGCTGCCCGGCGAGGCGGCCGTTCTCGATCCGGTAGAAGCGCTGGCCGGTGAACTGGAAGTTGTAGCGCTGCATGTCGATCGACCAGCTCTTGTCGCCGACGACGTAGATGCCCCGCTCGACGCCGGCGATGACCTCCTCGGTGGAGGGCCCGTCGGGCGCCGGCTGCAGCGAGACGTTGGCCATCCGCTGGATCGGCACGTGCTGGGACGAGTCGGCGAAGGCGCAGCCGTTGGACCGCGGGAGCCCGCGCAGCCGCGCCATGTTGCGGTCGACCTGGTAGCCGACGAGGACGCCGTCGGCCACGATGTCCCAGCTCTGGCCCGCGACGCCCTCGTCGTCCCAGCCGACCGTGGCCAGCCCGTGTGCGGCGGTCCGGTCGCCGGTGACGTGCATGATCGGCGACCCGTACCGCAGCGTGCCCAGCTTGTCGACGGTGGCGAACGAGGTGCCGGCGTAGGCGGCCTCGTAACCGAGCGCGCGGTCCAGCTCGGTGGCGTGGCCGATCGACTCGTGGATGGTCAGCCAGAGGTTCGACGGGTCGACCACGAGGTCGTAGCGGCCGGCCTGCACCGACGGGGCCTTGGTCTTCTCCCGCAGCAGCTCGGGGATCTCGGCCAGCTCGCCGCGCCAGTCCCAGCCGGTGCCGGTCAGGTACTCCCAGCCCCGCCCGACCGGCGGGGCGAGGGTGCGCATGCTCTCGAAGGCCCCGGTGGTCCGGTCGACGGTGAGCGCGGTGAGGTCGGGGTGGATGCGCACCCGCTGCTGGCGGGTGCGGGTGCCGGCGGTGTCGGCGTAGTACTTCTGTTCCTTCACCGCCGTGCAGCCGGTCTGCACGTGCTCCACGCCGTCGGCGGCCAGCAGCCGCTCGGACAGCTCGGTGAGCAGCCCCGTCTTCTCCGCGTCGGGCACCGTGAACGGGTCGACGTCGTAGTCGGAGACGTACACGGCGTCGGGGTACACCGGCTCGGGGACGAGCTCCACGCGGTCGCTGGCCACCGCCGCGGACACCTTCGCCACGGCGACGGCCTCCTCGGCCAGCCGGACCGCCTCGGCCGCGGTGAGGACGACGCCGGCGGCGAAGCCCCAGGTGCCCTCGTGGACCACGCGCACGGCCAGCCCGAGGTCCTCGCCGTCGGCCAGCGACTCCAGGCGGGCGTCACGGAGGCTGATCGTCTGGGTGCGGATCCGCTCGACCCGCAGGTCGGCGTGCTCGCACCCCAGGTCGAGCGCGCGGGTGAGCGCCGCGTCGGTCAGCGCGGCGAGGGGGAGGTCGAGGAAGGACGCGTCCACGTCGCGGGAGGCAGCCACCCGCCCTGTCTACCAGCCGGAGCGGACGACCCCCGCCTCCCGTCGAGATCGCGCGATCTCGCACGGTCGGGGGGCTCTGCACGTGCGAGATCACGGGAACTCGACGGGAGGAGCGCGGAGTCGACCGTGGGGGGCCCGGGTAGTCGCCCGGCATGACCTCGACCCCGCCGTCCCCCGCCGGCGACGTCACCCTGACCTTCGGCGGGAACGCCACCACGCTGCTGCGGATCGGCGGGTTCACCCTGCTGACCGACCCGAACTTCCTGCACCGCGGACAGCGCGCCTACCTCGGCAAGGGGCTGTGGACCAAGCGGCTCACCGAGCCCGCCCTGCTGCCCACGCAGCTGCCCCGCCTGGACTCGATCCTGCTGTCGCACCTGCACGCCGACCACTGGGACCGCATCGCCACCCGCACCCTGGACAAGGACACCCCGGTGGTGACCACCCCGGCGGCCGCCGCCGCGCTGGGCCGGCGCGGTTTCCGGGCCACCCTCGACCTGCGGCCCTGGCAGCGGCACGAGCTGACCCGGGACGGCGAGACCCTGCGGATCACCTCGGTGCCCGGCGTCCACGGGCCCGGGCCGCTGGCCAAGGTGCTGCCGCCGGTGATGGGCAGCGTCCTGGAGCTGGTGCGCGGCGGCGAGGTGAGCTGGCGGGGCTACATCAGCGGCGACACGATCTTCCGGCCGTGGCTGGGCGAGGTGCTGCAGCGCTGCGGTCCGCTCGACGTGCTCATCCCGCACCTGGGCGGCACCAGGGCCCTCGGCGTCACGGTCACGATGGACGGGCGGCAGGGCGCCGACCTCGTGGAGCTGCTGGAGCCGCCGGTCACCGTGCCGGTCCACTTCGACGACTACGACCGGTTCAAGTCCCCGCTGGGCGACTTCGTCCGCGAGGTGGCCGCCCGGCGCGCCCCCGGGGAGCTGCGCACCGTCACCCGCGGCGAGACCATCTCGCTGCGGCCGTAGCGGTCGGCGTCACGAGGGGGTCGGCTGCCCGGCCGACCAGCCGGCCCGCACGGAGCGGGCGGCCCGTTCCTGCCCGTCCCCGGCGGCGACGCACAGGGCGGTGACCATCGCCGGGGCGTGCGCGTCCAGGGCCTCGACGGGCAGCGCGCCGGTGAGCACCAGCATGGCCAGCCCGTGCCCGGCCGCCCAGATGCGCGTCGCGACGGCCTCCGCGTCCTGCCCCTCGGCGAACCGGCCGCCGTCCCGGGCGCGTGCGGCGCAGTCCACCAGCGTCCGGAACGGCGCCTCCGCGGCGCCGGGGTCCTCGAGGTCGGCCGCGGCGTCGAACATGGCGCGGTAGAGCGCCGGGACCGCCAGGGCGTTGGCCACGTACGCCGCTCCGAGGGCGGCGAGGTCCCGGACCGGGTCGTCGCTGGTGGGGACGGTCGAGAGCCGGGCGGCGAGCCGCGTGAAGCCCTCCTGGCGCACCGCGCGCCACAGGCCGGGCATCCCGCCGAAGTGCGTGTAGACGGCCATCGTCGACGCGCCCGTGCCCTCGACCAGCGCGCGCAGCGTCACCGGCTCGCGACGGGCCAGCATCTCCGCCGCCCGCTCGATGAGCTGGGCCCGCAGGGCGGGGGAGGCGGTCCGGGGCACTTGCCCATCATCCCATGACGGCGCTATACATAACACCGTCATGGAACGATGGAGGAGGACGGGATGAGCATCGAGCTGATCGACCCCGCGGGGCTGCCCACACCGGTGATGTACCGCCAGATGGCCGTCGCCTCGGGGTCACGGTGGGTCCACCTCTCCGGCCAGGTGGCCCGCACCGCCGACGGGGCACCGGTCGGCGGGGGCGACCTCGCCGCCCAGGTGGAGCAGGCCTACCGGAACGTCGCGACCGCGCTGGCCGCGGTGGGCGGCAGCTTCGACGACATCGCGAAGCTGACCGTCTACGTCGTCGACTGGTCGCCGGAGAAGCTGGCCGACCTCGGTGCCGGCGCCGCGCGGGCCGCCGAGGCGCTCGGCGTGGACGTCGTCAAGCCGGTCACCCTGCTGGGCGTGACCGCCCTCGGGGAGCCGGACCTGCTGGTCGAGGTCGACGCGGTCGCCGTGCTCGACTGACTGCACCGCCCGGTCCGGTGCGGGGGTCGCGGACGGTCCCCCTCCGTCAGCGGTGGGCCAGGCGGGCGGCGCGCTCGGCGACCTCGGCCCGCAGCGCCCCGGCGTCCACCGTGGTGCAGACGCCGTCGCGCACCACCTGGCGGCCGCCCACCCAGGTGTCGCGGACCAGCCGCGAGGCGCCGGACCACACCAGGTGGGTGAGCAGGTCCTCGACGTCGCCGACCGGCTCGAACAGCAGGTCGCGGGTGTCGACGTGCACCAGGTCGGCCCGCCGCCCGACGGTGAGCTGGCCGAGGTCGGGCCGCCCGATCGCGTCGGCAGCGGCGCCGGTGGCCAGCCAGAACGCCTCGGCGGCGGTCAGCGCGGTCGCCGAGCCGGTCGCCAGGCGGGCCAGCTGCGCGGCCAGCCGGACGTCGGCCAGCAGGTCCAGCCCGTCGTTGGACGCCGGACCGTCGGTGCCCAGCCCGACCCGGATCCCGCGGTCGAGCATCGCCCGCACCGGCGCGATGCCGCTGGCCAGCTTCGCGTTGCTGGCCGGGCAGTGCGCGACGGCGACGTCGTACTCGCGCCACAGCTCCAGGTCGCCGTCGTCGAGGTGCACGCAGTGGGCAGCGAGCACCCGGCCGCCGAGGACGTCGTGGGCGGCCAGCAGGGCCGGCGTCGACAGCCCGTGGGTGGCCAGCAGGCCGGCGTCCTCCACGACGGTCTCGGCCACGTGCAGGTGCAGGAGCAGGCCGTGCTCGCGGGCGGCGGCCGCGGCGTCGCGCAGCACCGGCAGGGGGATCGTGTAGGCCGCGTGCGGCCCGATGCCGTACTCGACGACGCCGTCCCGCTCGGCACCGGCGGCGAGGGCCACCGCGTCGGCCAGCTGCTCGGCCAGCGGCGGCATCCCGGGCAGCGGGACCAGCGGCGTGGCCACGACCGCCCGCGCGCCGGTCCGGCGCACCGCGGCGGCGATCCGCTCGGGCGAGAAGTACATCTCCACGCTCGTGGTGACGCCGCCCCGCAGCATCTCCGCCGAGGCCGCGGTCATGGCGACCTCGACGTCCTCGGGCGTGAGCCGCGCCTCCCGCGGCCAGATCACCTCGCGCAGCCAGCGCTCCAGGGGCAGCCCCTCGGCCTGCCCGCGGAACAGCACCATCGGCGCGTGCGAGTGGCTGTTGACCAGCCCCGGCACCAGGACCCCCGGCAGCGGAACCGCCTCGGCGTCCCCGGCCGGCGGGGCGTCGGCCGCCGCGCCGACCCAGGTGATGGAGCCGTCCTCGACGTCGACCACCGCGTCGGGGACCACCGTGCCGGCCCGGTCCCCCACGACGACGGCCCGGGCGGTGAAGCGCTGGCGCATGAGTGGCGAAGCTACCCCTGCCGCCCCCGGCCACCCCGTGACCGCGCCGTTACCGTGGAGGCCATGTCGTTCCTCGCCGCCGCCGCCTCCGACGAGGGCGGGATCACCGGCTTCCTGCTCGACCTGGTGGAGAAGCTGGGACCGGTGGGCGTGGGGCTGTCGATCCTCGCCGAGACGGTCATCCCGCCGATCCCCAGCGAGGCCGTGCTCGGCGCGGCCGGCGTGCTGATCAACGAGGGGCGGATGTCGATCGTCCCGGTCGTCCTGTGCGCCACGCTCGGGTCGGTCCTGGGGGCGGTCTTCTTCTACTACGTCGGCCGGGGCCTGGGGCCACGCCGCTCGCACGCGTTCCTCGACCGCCTCCCGCTGGTGGAGACCGCCGACGTCGACAAGACCTTCGCCTGGTTCGAGCGGCACGGCCGGTCGGCGGTGTTCTTCGGCCGGATGGTGCCGATCGTGCGCAGCTTCATCTCGGTGCCGGCCGGTGTGGTGCGGATGCCGATCGGCCAGTTCCTGCTGTTCACCGCCGGCGGCAGCCTGATCTGGAACAGCCTGCTGATCGGGCTGGGCGTGGCGGCCGGCGACTTCGTCCGGGACAACCTCAAGTACCTGGACTACGCCGTGGTCGCCGTCGTCGTCCTCGGGCTGGCGTGGCTGGTCTACAAGCGGGCCAAGGACGTCCGCCGGCACCGGCGCGCCCGCACCACGACCACCGCCGACCGGGCGACGACGGACGCCGCGGCCGACGACGCCGACCGGCGCCAGGCGTGAGCGCCCCGCTGCGCCGTCCCGAGGTCGTCGCGTTCGACGTCAACGAGACGCTGCTCGACCTCGCCCCCGTCCGGGCCACCCTGGTGGAGCTCGGGCAGCCCGCCGACCTGCTCGGCACCGTGTTCGCCCGGACCCTGCTCACCGGGTTCGCCACCGCGACCGCCGGCACCTGGTGCCGCTTCCGGGACGCCTTCGACGCCGCTCTGGCCCAGGTCAGTGACCTCTCCGACGGCGACCGCGACCGGGTGGCCGGGGCGTTCCTCGAGCTCGCCCCGCACCCCGACGTCGAGCCCGCGCTGCGCCGGCTCACCGCCGCCGGGGTCCGGGTGGTGACCCTCACCCACGGCTCGCCCGGGGTCGCCGAGGCCGGGCTGGAGCGCGGCGGGGTGGCCCCGCTGGTGGAGCGCTCGCTGTCCAGCGAGGTCATCCGCGCCTGGAAGCCTGCCCGCGAGGTGTACCTGTGGGCGGCCGGCGTCTGCGACGTGGCCCCCGAGCGGATGGCGCTGGTCGCCGCCCACGCGTGGGACGTGCACGGGGCGCTGCGGGCCGGTCTGTCCGCCGCCTGGTTCCCGCGCACCGAGCGGGCCTACCCCGGCGTGTACGACCCGGCCGCGCTCGTCACCGCGGACGTCGCCGGCGCCGTGGACGCGCTGCTGGCCCTGCCCGCATGACCGACCTGTCCACCCCGCTCGGCCCGGCCCGGGTCACCACCACCGAACCCGCCGACGGCACCGTCGGCACCCTCGTGCTCGGCCACGGGGCCGGCGGGGGCATCGGGTCCGCCGACCTGCTGGCCGTCACCACCGCCGCCGCGGCGGCCGGCTGGCGGGTGCTGCGCGTGGAGCAGCCCTGGCGGGTCGCGGGGAAGCGGATCGCGCCGGCTCCTGCGCGGCTGGACCTCGCCTGGACCGCCGTCCTCGACGCGCTGCGGGACGAGGGCCGCCTCGGCGGGCCCCTCGTGCTGGGTGGGCGCAGCGCCGGGGCGCGGGTGGCCTGCCGGACGGCGGCGGCGCAGGACGCCGCGGCGGTGCTCTGCCTGGCGTTCCCCCTGCACCCGCCGGGGAAGCCGGAGAAGAGCCGGGCGGGGGAGCTCACCGCGGTCGACGTGCCCCTGGTGGTGGTGCAGGGCGAGCGGGACGCGTTCGGTCGCCCCGAGGACGTCGCCGCCGTCCTGTCGGGCCGACCCGGCGCGTCGGTCTACGGCGTCCCCGGCGACCACGCACTGCGGACCGCCCCGGACGTCGTCGCCGCCGCGGCCGTGGACGGTCTGGGCGGGGTCGCCGGCTGACCTGGCCGGCGACCCCGCCCGACGGGCTCAGCGGCGGCGGCGCCGGCGCACGAGGAGCGCGACCACCAGCAGCACCGCGGCAGCGCCGGCCAGCGGCGTCGCGAAGCGGGCCATCGCGGCACCGCCGGCGACCTCGAGCAGGTCGATCGGCTCCGGCTCGGCCTGCGGCGCCCGGGCCGGGGTGCTGGCCGGCGTGGCCGCGGGGCCGGCCGGGGTGGTCGCCGCCGTCGTCGGAGCCGCCGCGCCGGGAGCGGCGGTGGCCGGCACCGCCGGGGTGGAGGCCTCGGTCGCGGACGGGCCGGCCGGGGTGGAGACCGACGTGGTCTCCCCGGCGGCCTTGTCCGCCGCAGCCGCGGCGCTCTCCCGGGCCGCCGAGGCGGCCTTGCGCGTCGCGGTGGCCGCGGCCCCGTCGCCGGGCACCTGCTCGGCGGAGGCGGCGACCTCCTCGGCCACGCCGGCGGCCGTCGCCGCCGCACCGGCCGGGGGCGGGGTCGCGGCGGCCGGCTGCGCGGCGGCCTGCTGGTCGCCGGCCCCCAGCTGGGCAGCGAGCTTGTCGGCGAACTGGCCGAGCAGCTTGTTGCCGACGTCGGTCATCACACCGCGGCCGAACTGGGCGGGCCGGCCGGTGATGTTGAGGTCGGTGAGGACGTCGACCCGCGTGGTGTCGCCCTCGGACCTCAACTGGGCGGTGATGAGCGCCGACGCGGTGCCGTTGCCGCGCTGGTCCTTGCCGCGGCCGTCGATGACCGCCTTGTGCGCGGCCTCGTCCTTCTCGATGAAGGACGCCTTGCCCTGGTAGGTGAGGTTGATCGGGCCGAGCTTGACCTTCACCCGGCCGGTGAAGTCGTCGCCGGTGACCGAGTCGAGCGCGGCGCCGGGCATGCACGGCGCGATCCGCTCGATGTCCAGCAGCACCCGCCAGGCCTCGTCGATGGGCACGGGGACGGTGAACGAGTTCTCCAACTGCACGGTGCGACCTCCTGGGGCTACGTGGCTCGGCCGGTCCGCCCCCGAGGGGGCGGGCCGGCCGAGGTGGGCTGGGCGGTGCCGGGGGCGGGTGACCGACGCTACAACCCGGCGGCGGCAGCCACCGCACGGCGAGTCAGCACCTGCGCCAGGTGCTGGCGGTAGTCGGCCTGGGCGTTGAGGTCGCTGCTGGGGCTGGTGCCCTCCGTGACCGCCTGCGCCGCCGCCGCGATGGCGTCCGCGCTGGCCGCCGCCCCGGCGAGGGCGGCCTCGGCCGCCCGTGCGCGCACCGGCGTCGGGCCCATGTTGGTCAGCCCGATCCGGGCCTCCGCGATGCGCCCGTCCTCGCGGCGGACCGCGGCGGCCACCGCGACGATCGACCAGGCCTGGGCCACCCGGTTGAACTTCTCGTAGTGCATGCCCCACTGCCCGGCCAGCTTGGGGACGCGGATCTCGACGAGCAGCTCCCCCTCCTCCAGCGCGGTGGTGAGGTAGTCGACGAAGAAGTCCGCCGCGGGCACGGTGCGCCGCGCGCCGCCGGGACCGGCGATCACGAACTCGGCGTCCAGTGCGAGCGCCACCGCCGGCAGGTCACCGGCCGGGTCGGCGTGCACGAGGGCGCCGCCGAAGGTGCCCCGCGCCCGCACCTGCCGGTCGGCGACGGTCTCGGTCGCCTCGGCGATCAGCGGGGCGTGCTGCGCGATCAGAGGGTCGACCAGCACGTCGTGGTGCGTGGTCATGGCCCCGATGACGATCGCGTCGCCGTCGTCCCGGACGCCGCGCAGCTCGCTCACCCGGGACAGGTCGACGACGGTCTCGGGCGCGGCCAGGCGCAGCCGCATGACCGGGATCAGCGACTGGCCGCCGGCGAGGATCTTCACGTCCTCGCCGCCGTCGGCGATGGCCTGCAGGGCCTCGTCGACCGTCGTCGGCCGGGCGTAGGCGAAAGGAGCGGGGATCACCGGTCACCTCCGAGCGAGGACTGGGGAGTGGAGACGCCGGCCGTGGTCTCGGTCTGGGCCCCGCCGTAGGCGTTGGTGCCGGCCGTGGCGCGGTCGCCGCCGTCCCCGCCCTGGTGGATGGCCCGCCACACCCGTTCCGGGGTCAGCGGCATGCGGATGTCGCTCACGCCCAGGTGCCGGAGGGCGTCGAGGGCGGCGTTGACCACCGCCGGCGTGCTGGCGATGCAGCCGGCCTCGCCGACGCCCTTGGCCCCGATCGGGTTGCCCGGGGCCGCGTGCACCGTGTTGCCGGTGTCGAAGTGCGGCAGGTCGGCCGCGGACGGCACGAGGTAGTCGACGAACGTGCCGGTGGTGAGGTTGCCGTCGGCGTCGTAGACGGCCTCCTCGTACAGCGCCTGGGCGATGCCCTGCGCCAGGCCGCCGTGGATCTGCCCCTCGACGATGAGCGGGTTGACGATCGTGCCGACGTCGTCCACCGAGGCGTACTTGCGGATCTTCACCATCCCGGTCTCGGTGTCGACCTCCATGGCGCAGATGTGCGTGCCGTGGGGGAAGGAGAAGTTCACCGGGTCGTAGGTGGCGTCGGCGTCGATCGACGGCTCGACGTCCTCCGGGTAGTCGTGCGCGGCGAACACGGCCAGGGCGATCTCCTGGATGCCCATGCTCGTGCCGGGCGTGCCGCGCACGGAGAACTTCCCGTCGGCGAACTCGAGGTCGTCCTCGCTGGCCTCCAGCAGGTGCGCGGCGACCTTGCGGGCCTTCGCGACCACCTTCTCCGCGGCCTTGACCACCGCCGTCCCGCCGACGACCAGGGACCGGGAGCCGTAGGTGTCCATGCCCTTGGGGGCCACCGCGGTGTCGCCGTGCAGCACCTCGACGTCCTCGAAGGGGACGCCGAGCTGGTCGGCGACCAGCTGGCTCCACGCCGTCTCGTGGCCCTGCCCGTGCGGCGTCGAGCCGGTGACGACCTCGACCTTGCCGGTGGGCAGCATCCGGATGGACGCCGACTCCCAGCCGCCCGCCCCGTAGGACAGCGAGCCAAGCACGCGGGAGGGCGCCAGGCCGCACATCTCGGTGAACGTGGAGAACCCGATGCCCAGCTGCACCGGGTCGTTCGACTCGCGGCGGCGGCGCTGCTCCTCGCGCAGCTCGTCGTAGCCGATGAGCTCCAGGGCCTGCTGGGTGGCGGCGTCGTAGTCGCCGCTGTCGTACTCCAGGCCCGCGACCGTGGTGAACGGGAACTCCTGGGCCTGGATCCAGTTCCTGCGCCGCAGCTCCAGGGGGTCCATGCCGAGCTCGACGGCGAGCTCGTCCATGATCCGCTCGATGGCGAAGGTGGCCTCCGGGCGGCCGGCGCCGCGGTAGGCGTCGGTGGGCACCTTGTTGGTGAACACGCCGTCGCACTCGAAGCGGTAGGCCGGGAACTTGTAGATCGCCGGGAACATGAACGCCCCCAGGGCCGGCACACCGGGGGTGATCAGGCGCAGGTAGGCGCCCATGTCGGCCAGCAGGCGCACGCGCAGCGCCTTGACGTTGCCCTCGCGGTCGGCGGCGATGTCGACGTACTGGATCTGGTCGCGGCCGTGGTGGGCGGTCATCAGCGACTCGCTGCGGGTCTCGGTCCACTTGACCGGCTTGCCGAGCCGCCGGGCCACCAGGAGGGCGATGACCTCTTCGGGGTTGACCTGCAGCTTGCCGCCGAAGCCACCGCCGACGTCGGGGGCGATGACCCGCAGCTTGTGCTCGGGGATGCCGGTGACCATCGCCAGCATCACCCGCAGCACGTGCGGGATCTGGGTGGCCGACCACATGGTGTAGTTGTCGCCCTGCGGCTGGACGACGACCGAGCGGGGCTCCATGAACGCCGGGATCAGCCGCTGGTTGACGAAGCGGCGGCTGACCACGACGTCGGCGTCGGCGAAGGCCTGCTCGGTGTCGGCGCCGGTGCCGGCCTCGCCCGCGTCGAAGACGAAGTGGTAGGCGGTGTTGGACTCGATGTGGTCGTGGCAGAGGTCCGCGTCGCCCTTGACCGCCTCCTCCATGTCCAGCACCGGGGGCAGCAGGTCGTAGTCGACGTCGACGAGCTCCAGGGCGTCGGCCGCCTCGGCCCGGCTGCGGGCCACGATGACGGCGACGGCCTCCCCGACGTGGTTGACCTCCTCCACGGCGACGGAGGGGTGGCCGGGGTTCACCATGTCCGGGGTGACCGGCCACGCGCACGGGATCGAGCCCTGCTCGTCGGCGAGGTCCCGGCCGGTGAGGACGGTGACGACACCAGGGGCCTGCTTGGCGGCCGAGACGTCGACGTTGGTGATCTTGGCGTGGGCGACGGGGCTGCGGACGACGGCGACGTGCAGCATCCCGGGCAGGACCATGTTGTCGGTCCACGTGGTCCGGCCGGTGATGAGCCGGGCGTCCTCCTTGCGCCGGCGGGCCTTGCCGACCTCCTTGGCGGGGGCCAGGTCGGCGGCGTCCTCGGTGACGGTCATGCCTGCACCACCACGTGGTCGGCGGCGGCCGTGTCCACGGCTGCCGGGCGGGCGGACGGCTGCTCGTCGGTGCTGCTGCCGCGCATCTCGGCGGCGGCGTGCCGCACCGCACGGACGATGTTCTGGTAGCCGGTGCAGCGGCAGAGGTTGCCCTCGATGCCCTCGCGGACCTCGGTCTCGCTGGGGTCCGGGTTCTCCTTGAGCAGGTCGACCGAGGCCATGATCATCCCCGGGGTGCAGAACCCGCACTGCAGGCCGTGCATCTCGTGGAAGGCCTTCTGCACCGGGTGCAGCTCGCCGTCCTGGGCCAGCCCCTCGATCGTGGTGACCTCGCTGCCGTCGGCCTGGACGGCGAACACGGTGCAGGACTTCACCGCCGCGCCGTCGAGGTGGACGGTGCAGGCACCGCAGTTGCTGGTGTCGCAGCCGACGACGGTGCCCACCTTGCCGAGCCGTTCGCGCAGGTGGTGGACGAGCAGGGTGCGCGGTTCGACGTCGTCGGTGTAGGACACCCCGTCGACGCGCACGTTGATCTGTGTCACGGATCCTCCGCTTCGTTGCAGGGGTCGTGTGGCAGAGCCACCTGGAGCCGGAGTCTGGCAACGCGACAGTGACTTAGGCCACGCTTACCTGCGCGGTGGATGCACTCACTTCCGCTCCAGCGGAGGTGATCGGCTCCGACACCCGCATCTGCGGATCCAGCACAGGCGCGTCGTCCCGAGCCGCGCCGCGCGGGAACGTTGCAGGGCCGTTGCAGGGCGGCCGCGACGCACCCCCGTGACCGCTGTGTGACGCGGCGGGTGTTAGGTGAGCCTTCCCTTCTGTGCGCACCGAGGAGTCCAGATGCGTTCCCGTCCCGTCGTGCGTGGCGCCGCGCTGCTCGCCGTCGCCCTCCTGGCCACCAGCTGCGGCTCCGACCCGGCCGAGGACGGGGACGGCGCCGCGGCCTCCTCCGGGGCGGCCTCCGGCGCCTTCCCGGTGACCGTCGCCACCGCCTTCGGCGACGTCACCGTCGAGGAGGAGCCGACCCGCGTCGTGGCGCTGGGCTGGTCGGACGCCGAGACGGCGCTGGCCCTGGGCGTCCAGCCGGTGGGGGCCAGCGACTGGCTGGGCTTCGGCGGCGAGGGCGTGGGCCCGTGGGCGGAGGGGCGCTACGACGAGGCCCCGGAGCTGATCGACACCCTGGAGCCCAGCCTGGAGGCGATCGCCGCGCTGGAGCCCGACCTCATCCTCGACACCCGCTCGGCCGCCACGCAGGAGCGCCACGACCTGCTCAGCCAGATCGCCCCGACGATCAGCCAGCCCGAGGGGGCCGGCCCGTACCAGACCACGTGGCAGCAGCAGCTGGAGCTGGTCGGCCAGGCCCTGGGCAAGGAGGACGAGGCGACGCAGCTCGAGGACGACGTCGAGCAGCAGTTCGCCGACGCCGCCGCCGCGCACCCGGAGTTCGACGGCACCGAGGTCGCCGTGGCCGCCTACACCTCCGAGGGCTTCGGCGCCTACGTCCGCGGCGACTCGCGGGTGGACTTCATGGAACAGCTCGGCTTCGTCAACAAGCCGGCCATCCAGGAGCTGTCGGGCACCAACTTCTTCGTGTCGGTCAGCGACGAGCAGGTGTCGCTGCTCGACGCGCCGCTGACCGTCGTCTTCCCGATCTTCGTGGAGGCCAGCGCGATCACCTCGAACCCGGTGTGGGGCACGCTGCCGTCGGTCCAGCAGGGCCACGCCCTCGTCCTCGAGGACCAGGACCTGGTCAGCGCCTTCTCCAGCGGCACCCCGCTCGGCATCCAGTACGCCCTGGACAACGCCGTCCCGCTGTTCGCCGAGACCCTCTGAGGGCGGGGCCGGTGCGGCGCGCCGGCCCCGCGGGTGCCTCAGTGCAGGCGCAGCGGCGCGCGGGGCGTCCGGCGGAGGCGGTGCAGGTGCGCGGCCACCGCGGGCCGGTGCGGCGCACCCGGCGGCAGCCACTCCAGGCAGGTCTGCCACACCGCGACGTCGTCCTGCGCCTCGGCCAGCCGGCTGTAGCGCAGCAGCAGCTCCGGGCGGCGGCTGGTGAGGACCGCCTGCCGCAGGAGCGCGGCGACCCGCTCGCGGGCGGTCACGACACCGGGCGCGGTGGAGCGGGGCAGCACGGCGCCGGCGTAGCGCTCCAGCGCGGCACCGACCGCGCCGCGGCCCAGCAGCCGCCGGACCTGGTCCAGGTCGGTCTCCAGAGGCGCGAGCAGCCGGTACGGGCGGGAGCCAACGAGGTCGGTGCCGACCAGCCGGCGCAGGCGGGACAGCTCGGCGCGCACGGTCACCGGGGCGGCGTCCCCGCCGTGGCACTCGGCGGCCAGCTGCTCGGCGGTGCGCCCGCGGCCGGTGACGGCGGCCTCGGCGAGCAGCAGCAGGAGCTCGGAGTGGCGCAGCGACAGCTCGACGGTGCCGGTGGGCAGCCGGAGGCGGGCGCGCTCCCGGCCGAGGACGTCCAGCCGCGGGGTGACCGGCCGGGGCGCCGACGGGGCGGGGCGCCGGGCGTCCGGCTCGCGGTGCAGCCACCGCAGCTCCGACTCGACCGCGGCGACGGTGGCCCGGACCAGCGTGAGCACGTGCGGGCTGGCCACGTGGTCGCCGCCGGTGACGTCGATGGCGCCGAGCAGGACGCCGGTCACCGGGTCGTGCACGGGCGCGGCCGAGCAGCTCCAGTTCTGCACCGGACGGCGGTAGTGCTCGCTGCCGTAGATCTGGACGGCGTGGTCGAGGGCCAGCGCGGTGCCGGGGGCGTTGGTGCCCGCGACCTCCTCCGACCAGCGGGCGCCCTCCACGAAGTTCAGGGCCTCGGCGCGGGAGCGCAGCCGCCGGTCGCCCTCCACCCACAGCATCCGGCCGGCGGCGTCGGTCACCGCGACGATCATCTGGTCGGCCTCGGCGTCCTCGACCAGCAGCCGGCGGATCACCGGCAGCACCGGGGCCAGCGGGTGCGCGGCGCGGTAGGCCAGCAGGTCGTCGTCGAGCAGGTCGACCGGGGGCGCACTGCCGTCGGGGTCGACGCCGACGCCCAGGCAGCGGCGCCAGGAGTCCCAGACGACGGCGCGCACGGAGCCGCCGGCCGGTGCACCACCGCGGGAGACCAGGGCCTCGTGGGCGGCGCGGAGCCGGCGGGTGTGGGCGGGGTCGGGGTGCCCTCCGGGCAGCGCGAGCCACGGGTTGACCGTGGTCACGGTGTCGTCCGGGGGCTCGGGCTCATCGCTCGCCCATCGTCGCCCCTCGCCGCGCTTTCCACCAGGCAGCCCCTCCCTCGACGACCAGGCCCCTGATCATGCGTGCTCCGCCCTCTGCGCTGGTCGGGAGGGGGGACGGGGCGGGAGAGCGGACGGCTCACCGTGCGGGAGGGCGGCGGACGGGGGCCATCGGCGGCGGGGCGGCGGGCAGCAGGGCGCGGACGTCGCGGGCACGGACGGCGCCGGTCCACAGCCCGACCCCGTAGGCGAGGTCCTCCAGCCGGCGCGCCGCGGCGAAGCGGACCGGCCCCACCGCGCGCCGGTGCGGCCACCACGCGAGGACGGCGTCGGCGACGGCGGCCGCGAGCACCGTGCGCCGAGCCCGCCGGGACACCGCCGCCGCGGCCAGCGACAGGGGCCAGTGGTGGCGGGTGGCGCTGCGGGCCAGGGTGCGCCCGGCCGCCGCACTGCCGCGCAGCACCAGGGCGCACGCCAGCCCGAGGGGTGGCCGCTCCCCCGGCCGGGCCAGCCGCCGGGCCAGGCGCACGGCGGTGACGGCCAGCGACCCGCCCGCGACGGCGACCGCGGGCGGTCGGCCGGTCAGGAGCAGCCCCCAGGCCAGCGCCGACGACGGCGAGACGACGACGGGGGCCACCGCGGCGCCGTGCCGGGCGGCCAGCAGGGCGGCGCCGGTGCCGTAGAAGGCCCGCCGGCGCAGCCACTCCCCGGTCGCCGAGGGGTGCTCGTGCGCGACCTCGGCCGCCGGCTCGTAGCGCACCCGCCAGCCGGCCGCGGCCAGCCGCCAGACCAGGTCGACGTCCTCGGCCACCCGCATCGACTCGTCGAAGCCCGCCCCGAGCGCCGAGCGGCGGGCCAGCAGCGCGGCGCTGGGCACGTACGACACCGCCGTCCCGGCAGCCACCGGCGCGGGGTGCGGCCCCATGTCGAGGGCGCTGACCGCCGCCTCGTAGCGGTCCACCCACCCCGATCCCGGCCGAAGTGGCCACAACGGCCCTCTTCCGGGCGGCCGTTGTGGCCACTTCGGCCGTTCGGGGGACGGGAGGGCGGTGATGCGCGGCGCGACCAGCGCCAGGCGGGGGTCGGCCGCGTGCCGGGCGAGGACCGGGGCCCACCCCGGCCGGGGCACGCAGTCGGAGTCGAGGAACGCGACCAGGTCGGTCGTGGCCGCGGCCAGCCCGGCGTTGCGGGCGGCGGCCGGGCCGCGGCTGGTCCCGTGCCGCAGCACCCGGGCGCCGTGGCCGGTCGCGACCCGCGCGAGGGCCGCGGGGTCGGCGGAGCCGTCGTCCACCACGAGGACCGGCGCGGCCGCGGTGGCCGGGTCGGCGCGCAGCGCGGTCAGCAGCCGGTCGACGGCGGCGGTGCGGTCCTTGACCGGGACGACGACGGTGAGGTCGGCCGCCGCGGTGCCGGCGAGGTCGGGGTGCGCCAGGCCGCCGTCGAGCAGCCGGGCGGCGAGCGTGGCGGTCGGGGCGTCCCGGACCACGAGCCGGTCGCCGCGGAGCAGGTCCCGGGCCCTCGGCAGCAGCCGGAGCAGGCGCAGCGGGGAGCCGCCGAGCAGCGCCGTCCCGCCGTCCCTGCGCCGGGTCCGCGGGTCCAGCCGGACGGCGAAGCCGTCGGGGAGCCGGGCGGCGGGGGGCGCCGGGACCGCGGGGGCGGGCGTCATCCCTCCGCGAGGACCTCCGCGGTCGTGGTCACCTCGACCAGGGGCGCGTAGCAGCCGAGGATCCGCATGGTGTCGTCGTGCGCCTCGTCGTCGGCGCCGGCGCACGCGTCGGAGACCACCCGCACCGTCACCCCGGCGTCGGCCGCGGGGAGCACGGTGGACAGCACGCAGCAGTCGGTGGCGACGCCGGCGACGGTGATCGGCCCCTCCCCCACGAGCTCGGCCACCGCGGGCACCCACTTGCCGAAGGTGGGGGCGTCGACGACGGGCCGGTCGCCGGGGTCCTCGGACAGCTGGAACAGCGGGATGGCGTGCGGCTCGGTGAAGTAGGCGTACTCCTTGTAGTAGTCGACCCACGCGCCGGTCGGCTCCTCCGGGACGACGAACCGGGTGAAGACGACGCGGTCGCCGAAGGCCTCCACCAGCGAGCGGATGCGCGGGCGGATCTCGTCGAACCTCGGGGTCGTCCACGGCGAGGAGGTGTCGCGGAAGACCTCCTGGTAGTCGACGACGACCAGCCAACCCTCGGGCACTGCCATGCTCGGAACACTAACGACCGCCCGGGCAGCGCCCCGCCGGAGGAGGTCCCGTGCCCGACTACCCGCAGTCCCTCGTCCCGGTCGACCACGTCGAGCCCGCTCCGCGGCGGGTGCGCGCGTTCCTCGCCGGTCGTCCCGTCCTGGACACGCTCGCGGCCCGCTACGTCTGGGAGTGGCCGCCCTATCCGCAGTACTACGTGCCGCTGGCCGACGTCGACACCACGCTGCTGGACGACGAGGGGACGGCGGAGGCGACCAGCCGCGGCACCGCCCGCCGCGCGGCGCTCGTGGCCGGGGACGTGCGCCGTCCGGGCGCGGCGTGGGTGTACGGCGCCGACGCGCCGGGGCCGCTACGCGACACCGTCCGGTTCGAGTGGTCGGCGCTGGACGCCTGGTTCGAGGAGGACGAGGAGGTCTTCGTCCACCCGCGCAACCCCTACGCGCGGGTCGATGCGCTGCGCTCCACGCGGCACGTGCGCGTCGAGCTCGGCGGCCGGGTGCTGGCCGAGTCCGCCTCGCCGGTGGTGGTGTTCGAGACGGGGCTCCCGCCGCGGACCTACTTCCCGCGCTCGGCCGTGGACTTCTCCGCCCTCGTCCCCAGCGACACGCAGACCGCCTGCCCGTACAAGGGCCGCACCAGCGGGTACTGGTCGGTCGAGGGGGGGGGGGGGGGGGGGGGGGGGCGGGGGGGGGGGGGCGGGGGGGCGGCCCGCGCCCGCCCCCCGCGCGCCCCGGCCCCGGGCGCCGCCGCTGGGCAGGA
>NZ_JBJGZS010000037.1:0-29975 GCF_054050635.1 Geodermatophilus sp. SYSU D00079
GGGGGTTGGGTGTGTTGTGTATTTTGGGTGGGGTGGCGCTCGTGGGGGGGGGGGGGGGGCCGCGCCGCGCGGCGCCGCCCCCCCCCCCCCCCCCCCCCCCCCCGCCCACCCTAGCCCCGCGCAGCGAGGGGCCGACGACGACCGTCACCGGCCCCTCCGCCGGTCAGGCCGGGGACTCCTTCGGGCCCGCGGTCTCGATCACCTCGTAGCTCCACAGGTGGGAGGAGTCGGCGGCCGCCGGCGCGAGCGTGTCCCCGCCGCCGCTGTGGGCGCGGTCGAAGTCCTGGCTGGACTGCCAGGACCGGTAGGCCTCCTCGCTGCTCCAGCGGGTGTAGACGAGGTACTGGTCGGTGCCCTCCTGCGGACGCAGCAGCTCGAACCACTCGAAGCCGGGGGTCTGCTCCACCGCGCCGGCCCGGCCGCGGAACCGCTCTTCGAAGCGCTCCTGCTTGTCCGGCGGGACGGTGATCGCGTTGATCTTCACGACGCTCATGGCCCTCCCCTTCCCGGCCCCGGCGACGGTCAATCCCTGGTGGGGCACCCTGACCGGGTGAGCACCGAGCGCACCGCCGACCTGGGCTTCGCCCGCCTGGACCTCGACCGGGAGCAGCGCACCGGCACCCCCGAGGTGGTGTACGCCGCCGGGAAGTCCCCCGAGGAGACCGTGGCCTGCCTGGCCGCCCTGCTCGACGGGGGCGCGGGGCCGGCCTGGGCCACCCGCGCCGACGCGGCCACCGTCGCCGCGGTGCGCCGGCGGTGGCCGGACGCCGTCGTCGACGAGGCGGCCCGCTGCGTGGCCGTGGGTCCGCTCCCCCCGGTCTCCGGGGAGGTGCTGGTGCTCACCGCCGGGACGTCGGACGGCGCCGTGGCCGCCGAGGTGGCGTTCACCCTCGCCGCCTGCGGGGTGGGCTGCCGCCGGGTGGACGACGTGGGCGTCGCGGGCGTCCACCGGGTGCTGGCCGTGGCCCCGGACATCGCCGCGGCCGACGCCGTCGTGGTGGTCGCCGGCATGGACGGCGCGCTGCCCAGCGTGGTGGCCGGCCTCACCGACCGGCTGGTCGTCGCGGTGCCGACGTCGGTGGGCTACGGCGCGGCGTTCGAGGGGCTGGCGGCGCTGCTGACGATGCTCACCGCCTGCGCACCCGGGGTGCTCGTGGTCAACATCGACAACGGGTTCGGCGCCGGGGTGGCCGCCGCCCGGATCGTGCGGTCGGCTCAGCGGTAGCGGACCGGGTCCGGCAGGAGCTCGTTCATCGACCCCGAGCGGAAGCCCCGCGGGTCGACCTCCACCCGCTCGAAGCCGGGGACCGCGGCGAGCACGTCCGGGCGGGCGGTCAGCGCGGGGACGACGGCCGCGTCGACCTCGACCCGCGCGACGTCGTCCCCCAGGTCGCGCACCCGCAGGTCGCGCACGGGCAGGCCGGCGTCGGCCAGCGCGGCGCGCAGCGCCCCCTCGGCGGCCTCGACCCGGGCCAGCCGCTGCGCCGACACCGGGACGCCGTAGGCGATCCGGCTGGCCAGGCAGGCCGCGGCGGGCTTGTCCGCGAGAGGCAGCCCCCACCGGCGGGCGGCGGCGCGCACGTCGTCCTTGGTCAGCCCGGCGCGGGCCAGCGGGGCCCAGGCGCCGCGTTCGGCCGCGGCGCGGATCCCGGGGCGGAACCCGGCGCGCAGGTCGTCGGCGTTGGTGCCGGTGACCACGTCGGCGATGCCGAGGTCCGCGGCCAGGGGCCGGAGGACGTCGACCAGCTCGGTCTTGCAGAAGGCGCACCGGTCACCGGCGTTGGCGACGTAGCCGGGGCGGGACAGCTCGTCGGTGCGTGGCAGCTCGTGCCGGACCCCCAGCGAGGCGGCGAAGGTGACGGCGCCCTCCCGCTCGGTGGCCGGCAGGCTCGGGGAGACCGCGGTGGCGGCCACGACCCGGTCGGCGCCCAGGGCGCGCACGGCGGCCGCCAGCAGCAGGCCGGAGTCGACCCCGCCGGAGAAGGCGACGAGCACGCCGGGCAGCGGGGCGAGCTGGGCCTGCAGGGCCCGGAGCCGGTCGTCGAGCACGCCTGCAGGCTGCCACAGGTCAGCCGGGCGGGAAGCCGACCACCACGCGGGCGGCGGCCCCGGTGTCCTCGACCAGGGCCACCAGGCGGCCCGCGCCGTCCACCGCGGCGTGCAGGCCGGGTGCGCCGGTCGCGGGGACCCGCTGGCCGTGGCCGAGCGCCCGGGCCTCGTCGTCGGTGAGGGTGCGCTCGGGGAAGACGGCGCGGGCGGCGGCGGTCAGGGGGAGCACGCCCGGTCCGGTCCCCCCGGCGGCCAGCGCGGCGCCGGCGTCCTCCACGGCCGCGGCGTCGCGGACGGCGAAGGGGCCGGAGGCGGTGCGGCGCAGGGCGGCGAGGTGGCCGCCGACCCCCAGCGCCGCCCCGGCGTCGCGGGCGATGGCCCGGACGTACGTGCCGGCGGTGCAGGCCACGGTCACCTCGACGTCCACCAGCTCCGGCGCCGGCCGGGTGGTGCGGTGCACCTCGATGCGGTGGACGGTCACCGCCCGCGGCTCCAGCACGACCTCCTCACCGGCGCGCACCCGGTCGTAGGAGCGGCGGCCGGCCACCTTGACCGCGCTCACCGAGGAGGGCACCTGCAGCAGCGGCCCGGTCTGGGCGGCGAGCGCGGCGGCGACCGCGGCGTCGTCGAGGTGGGCCGCGGAGGTGGTGGTGAGCACCTCGCCCTCGCGGTCGTCGGTCACCGTGGACTGGCCGAGGCGGATGGTCGCCTCGTAGGTCTTGTCGTGCCCGCCCACGTACCCGAGCAGCCGGGTGGCCGAGCCGACGCCCAGCACCAGCAGGCCGGTGGCCATCGGGTCGAGGGTGCCGGCGTGGCCGACCCGGCGGACCGACAGCACCCGCCGGGCGCGCGCGACGACGTCGTGGGACGTCATCCCGCCGGGCTTGTCGACCAGCAGCAGGCCGGGGGGGACGTCGGCGTCGGGGCGTCGGGGGCTCACGCCGTCACCGTCTCAGGTGCCTGCAGCCACCTCTCCCCCGCCACCCGGACCAGGACCGCGACCAGCCGCAGGGCGATGAAGAGGACCAGCCCGGTCCAGACGCCGGCCAGCCCCCAGCCGAGCGGGACGGCCAGCAGCGACAGCGGCAGGAAGCCGGCCAGCGCGGCGCCGACGGTCACCGTGCGCAGGTACCCGACGTCGCCGGCGCCCATGAGGACGCCGTCGAGGGCGAACACCACGCCGGCCAAGGGCTGCATGCCGGCGAGGAACCACCAGGCGACGCCGGCCTGCGCGACGACCGCGGGGTCGTCGGTGAACAGCGGCGGCACCACCGGGCGCAGGGCCAGCAGCAGGGCCGCCACGAGCACGCCGGTGCCCAGGCCCCACGCCGTGACGCGGCGCGCGGTGGCGCGGGCGTCGTCCGGGCGGCCGGCACCGAGGGCCTGGCCGACCAGCGTCTGCGCGGCGATCGCGTAGGCGTCCAGGACCAGGGCCAGGAAGAAGAACAGCTGGATGGCGATCTGGTGGGCACCGAGCTCGGCGGTGCCGGTCCGCGCGACGACGCCGGTCGCCACGAGGAAGGCCAGCTGGAGGACGGCGGCCCGCAGCAGCAGGTCGCGGCCGATGACCAGCTGCGCCCGGACGGCCGCGGCACGCGGACGCCACGGGACGCCCTCCCGCAGCAGCGCCCGGACGAAGAGCGCCGCCGAGACCGCCTGGCCGACCACGTTGGCGACGGCCGAGCCGGGCAGCCCGAGCCCGACTCCGTGCACCAGCAGCGGGCAGAGCACGAGGCTGACCAGGCTGCCCGCGAGCACGTAGTGCATCGGGCGGCGCAGCTCCTGCACGCCGCGCAGCCAGCCGTTGCCGGCCAGCGACACCAGCAGCAGCGGCGCGCCGAGGCCGGCGATGCGCAGCCAGGTCTCCCCCGCCTCGGCGACCGGGCCGGCGCCGCCTGCCAGCGTGCGGGTCAGCGGGCCGGCCAGGAGCTGGAAGGTCGCCAGCACGAGCAGGCCGAGCGCGAGGGCCAGCCAGGTGGCCTGGACCCCCTCGGCGACCGCGCCCGTGCGGTCCCCGGCGCCGGCCCGGCGGGCGGCCCGGGCGGTGGTGCCGTAGGCGAGGAAGTTCAGCAGGGCCGCGGCCCAGGCCAGGAGCCCGCCGCCGACGGCCAGGCCGCCGAGGGCCACCGTGCCCAGGTTGCCGACCACGGCGGTGTCGACCAGCAGGTACAGCGGCTCGGCGGCCAGCACGACCAGCGCCGGGGCGGCCAGGGCCAGGACACCGGGAGCGCGCCCGGGCCGGGCGCTCACCCGCGCAGCTGGGCGCGGATCCGGGCGACCGTGGCCTCGCGGTCCTCGTGGGAGGTGAACCCGGCCGCGGCGCGGTGCCCGCCACCCCCCAGCGCCATGGCCACCCGCGCGACGTCGGTCGCGCCGCGGGAGCGCAGGGACACCGACCACGACCCGTCGTCCTGCCCCTTGAGGACGCAGGCCACGTCGGCCTCCTCCGTGGAGCGGACGACGTCGACCAGCGCCTCCAGCTGCTCGCCGGGGAGCCCGTGCTCGGCGGCCTCGGCGGTGCTCGACCAGGTCCAGACCAGGCCGGCGCCGGTGCCGGCCTCCAGCACGGCCCGGCCGGCGACCACCGAGAGCAGCCCCAGCCAGCCGAACGGCGCGGTGTCGAACAACCGCTGGCTGATGGCGGCGTGGTCGATGCCGGTGGCCAGCAGCCGCGCGGCGAGGTCGTGGGTGTCGGGCCGGGTGTTGCCGAACCGGAAGGAGCCGGTGTCGGCGGCCAGGCCGGCGTAGAGGCAGGTGGCCAGCCGCTCGTCGAGCGCCACGCCGAGGCCGTCGAGCAGGTCGGCGACGAGCGCGACCGTCGCGGGGGCGCCCGGGTCCACCACCCGCACCGCGCCGAAGCCGGGGTTGCTGGCGTGGTGGTCGACGACGACCGACGTGCCCGCGCGTTCCAGCAGGACCGCGACCTCGCCCAGCCGGGCCGGCGAGGCCGCGTCGAGGCTGACGAAGACGTCCGGGGAGCCGGGGACCGCGCTCGAGGGCACCAACCCGTCGGCGCCGGGCAGCCAGGCCAGGGAGGCCGGCAGCACGAAGGGGTCCGGGAAGGTGGCCAGCACCCGGGCGCCGCGGCGGCGCAGGCCCTCGGCGAGGGCGAGCGTGCTGCCGAGGGCGTCGGCGTCGGGCTGCACGTGCCCGGAGAGGACGACCGTCGCCCGCGCCGCGGCGGCCGCGGACAGGACGGCGGCGGCGGGGGCGGTCAGGTCGGTGCCGGGCGGGACGGAGGTCGTCACGCCCCGGGACCCGGGTCGGCGACCGGCGGGGCGTTCTGCTCCTCGGTCACGTCCCCACCGCCGACCGGGAACCCCGGCCCGCCGTCGTCCGGCTCGTCGGAGGTGATGCTGGGCGCGTCGCCGATCTCGCCGCGCTTGCCGCCGTCGGTGGGGTCACCGGTGGACGGCTCGGGCCGGCCGCCCAGTTCGTTGCGGTCGGCGTCGGCCGGCTCCGGGTCGAGCTCGCTCACGATGCGCTCCTGGTCTCGCTGGGGACGTCGATCCCGTCATCGGCGGTACCGGCGGTGTCCTCGACCTCGCCGTCCTCGTCGTCCTCGGCCGGACGGCGGTAGGGGTCGGGCTCGCCGGCGTACTGCGCGCCCTCGCGGATGCGGGCCAGCTCGGCGTCGGCGTGCCGGACCCGCTCGAGGGCGGCGTCGAGCTCCCGCGCGGTGTCGGGCACGTGGTCGGCGACGAAGGTGAGGGTCGGGACGAACTTGATGCCGGTCTGCTTGCCGACGGTGGAGCGCAGCACGCCGGTCGCCGAGGACAGCGCCCGGGCGGAGTCCTCGACCTGGGTGGCGTCCCCGTACACCGTGTAGAACACCGTGGCCTCGCGCAGGTCGCTGGTCACGCGGGCGTCGGTGACGGTCACCATGCCCAGGCGGGGGTCCTTGATCTGCGTCTCGATCGCGGCGGAGACGATCTGTCGGATGCGCACCGCCAGCTTGCGGGCGCGGGCCGGGTCGGCCATCGGACCTCCTGGGTGAGGACCCCCTCCTCCCACCCCTCGCACGCTGGGGGCGGCCCGGGAGGGGGCCAACGGACGTGTGGTGCTGCTTAGTCGGTGTCGGAGAACAGCTGCCGGTGCGTCGACAGCAGCGTCACCTCCGGCCGCTCGGCCAGCAACCGCTCGCAGGCGTCGAGGACGTCGGTCACCTGTCCGGCGTCCCCCGCGACGGTGGCCACCCCGACCTGCACGCGGCGGTGCAGGTCCTGGTCGCCGACCTCGGCCGCGGCGACGGCGAACCGGCGCCGCAGCTCGGCCACGATGGGCCGGACCACGGCGCGCTTGCCCTTCAGCGAGTGGACGTCGCCCAGCAGCAGGTCGGCGGTCAGTGTCCCGGTGAACACCAGAACACCCCCCGCCGACCCGCCGCCGTCGGCCCCGTCCCGCTCAGGCCGATCGTGCGGGGCCTGGGCAGGACGGGGCCCTCCGTCACGCGCGCGGCTTCTCGCGCATCTCGAAGGTCTCGATCACGTCGTCGACCTTGATGTCGTTGAACGACCCCAGGCCGATACCGCACTCGTAGCCCTCGCGGACCTCGGTCGCGTCGTCCTTGAAGCGGCGGAGGGACTCCACCGTCAGGTTGTCGGCGACCACGGCACCGTCGCGGATGAGCCGGGCCCTCGAGTTGCGGACGATCGTGCCGCTGCGGACCAGCGAACCGGCGACGTTGCCGATCCGCGGCACGCGGAAGACCTCGCGGACCTCCGCCGTGCCGAGCTGGACCTCCTCGTACTCGGGCTTGAGCATGCCCTTGAGGGCGGCCTCGATCTCGTCGATGGCCTGGTAGATGACCGAGTAGTACCGGACGTCGATGCCCTCGCGGTTGGCCAGCTCGGTGGCCTGCCCCTCGGCCCGGACGTTGAATCCCAGGACGATGACGTCGTCGGCCAGCGCCAGGTCGATGTCGCTCTTGGTGATCGAGCCGACGCCGCGGTGGATCACCCGCAGCGAGACGTCGTCGCTCACCTCGATCTTCATCAGCGCCTCCTCGAGCGCCTCGACGGTGCCCGAGTTGTCGCCCTTGATGATCAGGTTGAGCTGACGGTTCTCCTTGAGGGCGGCGTCGAGGTCCTCGAGGCTGATCCGCTTGCGCATGGAGGCGTTCTGCGCGTTGCGGATGCGGGCCTGGCGGCGGTCGGCGATCTGCCGGGCCACCCGGTCCTCCTCGACCACGAGGAAGGTGTCACCGGCACGCGGCACCGAGGTGAGACCCACGACCTGCACGGGGCGGGCCGGCAGGGCCTCCTTCAGCTTGTTGCCGTGCTCGTCGAGCAGCGACCGGACGCGGCCGTAGGCGTCGCCGGCCACGATCGAGTCGCCCTGACGCAGCGTGCCGCGCTGGACGAGCACCGTGGCGACGGGGCCGCGGCCCTTGTCCAGCTTGCCCTCGATGACCACACCCTGCGGGTCCTGCTCGGTGTTGGCGCGCAGGTCCAGCGAGGCGTCGGCGGTCAGCAGGATCGCCGCGAGCAGGTCGTCGAGACCCTGGCGGGTGGTCGCGGAGACGTCGACGAACATCGTGTCGCCGCCGTACTCCTCGGCCACCAGCCCGTACTCGGTGAGCTGCTGGCGGATCTTGGCGGGGTTGGCCCCCTCCTTGTCGATCTTGTTGACCGCGACCACGATCGGCACGTCGGCGGCCTGGGCGTGGTTGAGCGCCTCGACCGTCTGCGGCATGACGCCGTCGTCGGCCGCCACGACCAGGACGACGATGTCGGTGACCTTCGCGCCACGGGCACGCATCGCGGTGAACGACTCGTGACCCGGGGTGTCGATGAAGGTGATCGGGCGCTCCTCGCCCTCCAGCTCGCTGACGATCTGGTAGGCGCCGATGTGCTGCGTGATGCCACCGGCCTCGCGGGCCACCACGTTGGCGTTGCGGATCGCGTCGAGGAGCTTGGTCTTGCCGTGGTCGACGTGACCCATCACGGTCACGACCGGCGGGCGGGCCGACCAGTCCTCCTCGTCGCCCTCCTCGTCACCGAAGGTGAGGTCGAAGGTCTCGAGGAGCTCGCGGTCCTCGTCCTCGGGGCTGACGACCTGGATGTTCCAGCCGATCTCGGCACCGAGCAGCTGCAGCGTCTCGTCGTTGACCGACTGGGTCGCGGTGACCATCTCGCCCAGGTGGAACAGGGCGGTGACCAGGGCGGCCGGCTGGGCGCCGATGCGCTCGGCCAGGTCGGTCAGCGAGGCGCCGCGCGGCAGACGGACGGTCTGCCCGTTGCCACGGGGCAGCTGCACGCCGCCCATGCTGGGCGCCGCCATGGAGTCGAACTCCTGACGCCGCTGCTTCTTGCTCTTGCGGCCACGGACCGGACCCCGGCCACCGGGACGGCCGAAGGCACCGGCGGTACCGGCACCCGAGCCACCACGGCCACGGCCACGGCCACCGCCGCCACCACGGAAGCCACCACCGGCCGGAGCGCCGGCGCCGCCGCCGCCACCACCGGGGCGGAAGCCACCGCCGCCACCGCCGGGGGCACCGCCGGGACGGCCACGGCCGGCGCCACCCGGCGCGCCGGGACGGCCGGCACCGGCCGGACGCGGCGGCATCATGCCCGGGCTGGGCCGCTGCGGCATCATGCCCGGGTTCGGGCGCGGACCACCGGGACCGGCGGCCGGACGCGGGCCACCCGCACCGGGCGCCGGACGCGGACCACCGGCACCGGGCGCCGGACGCGGACCACCCGCGCCGGGCCCCGGACGGGGACCGCCCGGGCCGGGACGCGGGCCCGCGCCGGGGCCGGGACGGGGCCCGCCGGAGGGCGCCGGACGCGGCGCGCTGCTGAAGGGGTTGTTGCCCGGGCGCGGAGCCGGCCGGGGGCCGGGACGCGGACCGCCGCCGGGGGCACCGGGTGCACCCGGACGCGGAGCACCCGGGGTGGCCCCACCGGCGGGGCCGGGACGGGGCGCACCGGCGGGACCCGGACGCGGACCGCTGGGCGCGGCCGGCGCCTGCGGAGCCGGGGCGCTGGCCGCGGGGGCCTGGGGCGCGGCCGGACGCGGACCGGGGGTCGGGGCGCCCGGACGGACCGCGCCGGGGCGCGGACCGGGGGTGGGCCCCCCGGGCGCACGGGTCGCCGGCGCCTGGGGCGCCGACGCGGCGGGGGCGACCGGCGCGGGAGCCGGAGCAGCCGGGGCGGCGGCCGGAGCAGCCGGCGCGGGGGCCGGAGCAGCCGGGGCGGGGGCCGGGGCGACCGGCGCGGACGCCACCGGAGCCTGCGGGGCAGGCGCGGGCGGACGCGGGCCGGGACGGGGACCGGGCTTGGGAGCGGCGGACGAACCGCTGCCGTTGCCGCCGCCGGAACCGGCGACGAAGGCCTCCCGGAGCCGACGGGCCACGGGGGCCTCGACGGTGGAGGACGCGGACTTCACGAACTCGCCCTGCTCCTTGAGCTTGGCGAGCACGGTCTTGCTGTCGACACCGAACTCCTTGGCGAGTTCGTGTACGCGGGCTTTGCCTGGCACGGATCTCCTCTTTGTGAGGCCGGCGGCTTGCCCGCTCGACCTCGTCGTCAGTCCTGCATGGTCATCGTGGGGACTTCACGGCTTGCTCATCCGACGACGTCCTGACTCGACTGCGGACCGGCCGGTTGCCGGTCCGTCTGTGTTGTTGCGGTTGTCGTTCGTCCATCGCCCGCTCCCGGCGCCGCTCCCCCGGGCGCCGTGGACGGCGCGCCGAGGAGGTGGGCCCGGAGCGGACCGGCCTCGACCGGGGAGCTGCTGCGCAGCGCCCGGACGAAGGCCCGGCGTCGCTCCGCTGCGTGCAGGCACTCCGGGGTGGGGTGCAACGACGCTCCCCGACCGGGGAGCCTCCGCCGTGGATCGGGGACGAGAGCCCCGTTCCGGGCGACCACACGCAGCAGATCGGTGACCGGAGCGCGTTTCCGGCAACCCACGCACGTGCGCACCGGGACAGACGATTCGGCCACCCTGCACTCTAGCGCGCGGAACGCCCCGGGTGTTCCGCACTCCGGCCACCGGCCACCCGACCGGGGCGTGATCCTCCACCCGGTCCGCCCCGGCGCACGCCGGGACCGGCCGGGCCGGCCGCCGGGGCCCCGGACCGCAGGGGTGCCCGGCCGACCCCGGGGGACGGCGCGGCGTCGTCGGCCTCGGCGTCGCTGCGGATGTCGATCCGGCAGCCGGTCAGCCGTGCGGCCAGCCGCGCGTTCTGCCCCTCCTTGCCGATGGCCAGCGACAGCTGGTAGTCGGGCACGACGACCCGCACGGCCTTGGCCTGAGGGTCGACGACCTGGGCGCTGTTCACCCGCGCGGGGCTGAGGGCCGAGGCGACGAACGTGGCCGGGTCGTCGGACCAGTCCACGATGTCGATCTTCTCGCCGTGCAGCTCGCTCATGACGTTGCGCACCCGCTGGCCCATGGGGCCGATGCAGGAGCCCTTGGCGTTGAGCCCGGGCACCTTGGTGCGCACGGCGATCTTGGAGCGGTGCCCGGCTTCTCGGGCGACGGCCACGATCTCGACGCTGCCGTCGGCGATCTCGGGCACCTCGAGCGCGAACAGCTTGCGCACCAGGTTGGGGTGGGTGCGGGAGACGGTGACCTGCGGGCCGCGGAAGGTGCGGGCGACCGACACCACGTAGGCCTTCAGCCGGCTGCCGTGCGCGTAGGTCTCACCGGGCACCTGCTCGGTGGGCGGGAGCACCGCCTCCACCTTGCCGATGTCGATCAGCACGGTGCCCTGCACGTTGCGGCGGTCGTGCGCCTGCACGATGCCGCTGACGATGTCGCCCTCCTTGCCGACGTACTCGCCGAAGGTCTGCTCGTGCTCGGCGTCCCGCAGGCGCTGCACGATCACCTGCTTGGCGGTGCTGGCCGCGATGCGGCCGAAGTCGCTGGGGGTGTCGTCCCACTCCCGGACGACCTCACCGTCGGCGCCCAGCTCCTGGGCCAGGACGGCGACCTCGCCGCTCTTGCGGTCCACGTGCACCCGCACGTGCTTGGCCGCGCCGTCGGCGTGCCGGTAGGCCGTCACGAGAGCGGTCTCGATCGCCTCGATGACCGTGTCGGCCGGGATGCCCTTCTCCCGCTCGACCGCCTTCAGGGCGGTCACGTCGATGTTCACTGTCCTCCTCCGTCGTCCTCGTCCGCGGGATCCGGCTGCGCGTCCGGCTCCGGCCGGCCGAACTCCACCTGCACCCGCCCGGCGCCCAGCTCCGGCCACGCCACGTGCCGCTGGGTCGGCGGGCGCTTCTTCGCCCCCGGCTTGCCCTTGGCCTCCACGGCCAGGGAGACCCCGGTCCCGTCCACGGCCAGCACCCGGGCGGTCACCTGCTCGACCGAGCCCTGCGGCCCCACGCCCACGCTGACCAGGCGGCCGGTGTTGCGCCGCCAGTGCCGCGGCTCGGTGAGCGGCCGGTCCACCCCGGGGCTGGTGACCTCGAGCACGTAGGGCAGCCCGCCGAACTCGGTGTCGTCCTCGTCGAGGGCCGCCGACACCGCCCGGCTGACCTCGGCGACGTCGTCGAGGGTGATCCCCTCGTCGCGGTCGACCACCACCCGCACGACGCTGCGGCGGCCGGCCGGGGTGACGACGAGCTCCTCCAGGTCGTAGCCGGCGGCGTCGACGACGGGCCCGATGACGCCGGCCAGCCGGGTGGCCACGGGATCGGTGCGGGAAGCGGCGGACACGGGCTCCCTCTCTCTCCGAGCTCGGTCGGGGCACACCGGGGCGGCTCCCGCCCGGTCTGGTGCCCCCGTGGGGGACGGCGGACACACCGCCGGGCCCGGTACCGGGCGAAGAGCCAGGCTACCGCCCGCCGGCCACGCCCGAGACCGGGCGCCGGGGACTCCCGCGCCCCCGGAGCGCCGCCGCACCGGCCCGGTCCGGGCTGAGAGGATGGTGGCGATGCTCCCCTCCCCCGCCCCCGCGCCCCGGGGGTTCTCGCGACGCGCGCTGCTGGCGGCCTCGGCCGGCCTGGCCCTCGCGGCCACCGGCTGCACGTCCGGGGACCCCGGCGGGCCCGCGGTCAGCACCGCGGAGGCCGACCAGCTGGCCGGCCAGGTCGCCGTCCAGGAGGCGCTGGTGGCGGCGTACGCGGCCGCGGCGTCCGCCGACCCGGCCCTCGCCGCGGCGGTGGGCGGGCTGGCGACGCAGGCGACCGAGCAGCTGGACCGGCTGCGGGCGGCGGCGCCGTCGTCGGGCTCCCCGGCCCCGTCCCCGGCGGCGCCACCGGCCGGAGGGGACGTGCGGAGCTGGCTGCGGGACCAGGTGTCCGCCGCCGCGCGCTCGCACGCCGACGCCGGCGTCGACCAGACCGGCCCCCGGGCCGCGCTGCTGGGGTCCCTGGCCGCCGGGCTCCGGGGGCAGGAGACGGTGCTGGCGTGACCGGCGGTCCGGGGAAGGGGTGCGCCCGTGGCTGACGACGGCGTCCTGGACGAGGGCACCGAGACCACCGCCCTGCAGGAGGCGCTGGCCGCCGAGCACGCCGCCGTGTGGGGCTACGGCTCGGTCGGCGCCGGCCTGCCGCCGGAGTCGCGCCCGCAGGCGTCGGCGGCGGAGAACGCCCACCGCGACGTCCGCGACCGGCTGGCCGGGCTGCTGGAGGAGCGCGGCGACGACCCCCCGCCGGCCGCGGCCGGCTACGCCCTGCCCTTCCCCGTCGTCTCGGCCGTGGACGCCGCCGCGCTGGCGGTCGTCCTGGAGGACGGCGTCGCGGCGGCCTGGGTGCGGGTGCTCGACCAGGCGGTGCAGTCGACGGTGCGCCGGCTGGCGGTCGACGAGCTGGCCGCCGCCGAGGTGCGGGCCGTGGCCTGGCGGGGGGCCGCCGCGCGGTCGCCGGTCACCACCGCCTTCCCGGGGCTGCCCGAGGGCTGACCGGGGCGGGCCGCGACCAGTCGCGTGCAAGCGCGCTGCAAGCGGGGCCCGTGAGGGTGGCGGTCGCCGGAGCGAGGACGCCCGGTCCCCCGCCCCCGCAGGAGAGCGACCCGCGATGAGCACCCCCACCGACGTCCGCCGCCAGCTGGACCTGCCCGGTCAGGCCGCCGTGGCCGAGGGGCCCCACGACCTCGGCGGCATGTACGTCGTGCACCACGCCTTCCGCCGCGACCTGGACCGCTTCGCAGCCGCGGTGCGCCGGACCCCGCTGGAGGACGGCGCGACGTGGCGGGCGCTGTCGGCGCGCTGGACCCGCTTCGGCACGGTCCTGCACCACCACCACACCGTCGAGGACACCGCCATCTGGCCGCTGCTGCTGGCCCACGTCGACGCGGCCGGCGACACCGACGGGCGGGCGACGCTGGAGGCCATGGAGGCCGAGCACGAGCTCATCGACCCGCTCCTCGACGCCTGCTCGACCGCCTTCACGGCCATGGCCCACGCTCCCGACGCCGCGACCCGCGACCGGCTGGCCGACCGCGTGAGCGCCACCCGCGACCGCCTCGCCGACCACCTGGTGCACGAGGAGACCGGGGCCCTCCCGCTGGCCCAGCGGCACATGACCCCCGCCGAGTGGCAGGCCGCCGAGCGGGCGGCGCAGTCCGCCCACGGGCTGCGCGACATGGGCTTCCTGCTGCCCTGGGCGGCGCACGGACTGACCGACGAGCAGGTGGCCGCCGCGTTCGGGGACGCCGGGCGCGGGTTCCGCGTCCTGCTGCGCCTCACCCGCGGCCGGTTCGAGCGCGGGGAGCGGACCGCCTTCCGCTCCGCCTGAGGGCCGGTCCGCCCCCGTGTCGTGCGCGCGGACGGCGGGGGCTCAGCCCAGGCCGCCGAGGAAGGCGTCGGTCACCCCGACCGCGAGGCTGCTGGACTGTCCCCCCTCGACCAGGACGGCGAAGGCGAGGTCGCCCTGGGGACCGCCCAGCCGGTAGCCCATGAACCAGCCGTGTGCGTCCGGCGGGGTGTTGCTGCCGTACTCGGCCGTCCCGGTCTTGCCGTGGACCTCGCCGCGGTCGGCCAGGGCGGTGGCGGTCCCGGAGAGCACCACCTGCCGCATCATCGGCCGCAGCGCGTCGAGCACGGAGGCGTCCGGTCCGGCCGGCAGGGTGCCCGCGGGCTCCGCGCCCACGACCTCCACCGGCGCCACCGGGGTGCCACCGGCCACCCCGGCCGCGACGAGGGCCAGCTGGGCCGGGCTCATCAGCACCTGGCCCTGGCCGATCGCGTTGGCCGCCTTCGTCGTCCCGGTGCTGTCGGCGGGGACGCTGCCGCTGAACACGTCGACCGGCAGCTGCCAGTCGGTGCCCACCCCGTAGGAGGCGGCCGCGGCGGCGAGGGCGTCGTCGGGCAGCTGCAGCGACTGCTGCATGAAGGTCGTGTTGCAGGACTGCGCGAACGCCTCGGTGAAGGGCACGGTGCCCAGGTCGAACTGGTCCTGGTTCTCGAACTCGCGGCCCTCGACGACGAAGGTGCCCGGGCAGGGCACCGGCGTCTGCGGGGTGGTCCCCGCGCCCAGCAGCGCGGTCGCGGTGATCGTCTTCATGCTGGAGCCGGGCGGGTACTGGCCGCTCAGCGCGTTGCCGGCGACGGCCGCCTCGTTCGACGAGACGGCCAGCACCTCGCCGGTGCGCGGGCGCACGACCACCAGGTGGGTGGGCAGCTGCTGGCCGGCGACGGCGGCGTCGGCGGCGTTCTGGACCGCGGGCACCAGCGGGGTCTGCACCGGCTGGCCCGGGACGGGGGCGACCGCGTCGATCTCCCGGCCGGGATCGCCGGTGTCCTGGTCGGTGCTCGCCACGCTGACGGCGAAGCCGGCGGTGCCGGTCAGCTGCTCCTGGAGGGCCCGCTGCAGGCCCGACAGGCCCAGCTGGTCGCCGGAGGCGTAGGCCGGCTCGCCGTCCACCGTGGTCTCCTCCAGCACCTCGGCCGTCGCCGGGCCGACCCGGCCCAGCAGGGCCGAGGCGAACCGGGCGGTGGGGGCGAGCAGCCGGGTGTCGGTGGGGAACACCGCGCCGGGCAGGTCGAACACCTGCGCGCGGATCGCCTCGAAGTCGGGACGGCGCAGGGTGATCACCGGGACGAACTGCCCGGCGGGGGCGGCCTGGACGTCGGCGACGATCTCCTCCGCGGCGACCCCGGTGGCCGCCGACAGCGCCCCCGCCAGGGCCGGCAGGTCGGTGACCTGGGCCGGGTCGACGCCGACGTTGACCACCTCGGTGGGCGTGAACAGCGGCGCCCCGTCCGCGCCGGTGATCGCCGCGCGCTCGGGCAGCTCGCGGGTGAGCACCAGCTGCTGGCCCTCGCCGAGCTCCGGGTGCACGAGGGTGGGCTCGGCGACGACGTCCCAGCCCTCGTCGGCCTCCCGCAGCCGCAGCGTGGCGGGGTAGCTCCACTCGGGGGCGGCGGCGAGGTCCCAGGTGGCCGTCCACTCGACGGTGGCGGTGCCGTCCTCGACCACGACGGTGCCGAGCTCGGAGCTCAGTGCGGCGTCGGGGAGGTCGGCCGCGGTCTGCTCCAGCAGCGCGCCGGCGGCGGCGGGGTCCGTGGTGGCACCGGCGGCGGCGTCGACGTCGCCGGTGGCCCAGTCCTCGAGGAAGGCCTCCGCCGCGGCCCGCACCTCGTCGGTCGGGTCGCCCGAGCAGGCGGCCAGCGCCGGCGCGGCCAGCAGCACGAGCGTGGTTCCCAGGACCGTCCCCCGACGTGTGCGCACGGGGAGACAGCGTTCCAGACGCCACCACCCGGACGACGGCGGCGCCCCGGCCGTGGCGACGTGCCGGAGCGGCTCCCCTGCCGGGGCCCGTCAGAACAGGACGCTGGCGTACCGCCCGACCTCGCGGAAGCCCACGCGGGCGTAGGAGGCCCGGGCGGGGGCGTTGAAGTCGTTGACGTAGAGGCTGACGACCGGCGCGATCGCGGCACGGGCGTACTCGACGACGGCGGCGGTGCCCGCGGTGCCGATGCCGCGGCCGCGGTGCGCGGGGGCGACCCACACCCCCTGGACCTGGCAGACGGTGCGCGACACCGCGCCGATCTCGGCCTTGAACAGCACCTCGCCGTCCTCGATCCAGGCCAGGGACTGACCGGCGCGGACGAGGTCGGCGACCCGCGCGCGGTAGCCGGCGCCGCCGTCGAGGCGCAGCGGGCTGACCCCGACCTCCTCGGTGAACATGGCCACCGCCGCGGGCATGAGGATCTCCAGCTCCGCCGGGCGCACCGGCCGCACGTGCGGCTCGGGAGCCACCGCGGGCGGGCCATCGATCGCCAGCAGCGGCTGGCGGGGCCGGTGGTCGCGGGCCGGGCCCCACGACGGCTCGAGCAGCTCCCACAGCGGCTCGACGGCCGTGGCGGGGCCGACGATGGTGGAGCAGCGCCGCCCGGCCCGCCGGGCCCGCTCGGCGAACGCGGCCGCGGCGGTGCGCTCGGCGCCCGGGACGGTGAAGGGGATCAGGTTGGCCCCGGCCAGGCAGACCGCGTCGAGGGAGCGGCCGCTGCCGACGCCCCACAGCGGGGCGCCGAGGGCCTGTGCGGCCGTGCCCGCGACCTCCACCCGCCCGGCGATGACGCAGGCGGCCACCGGGTCGGTGGCCAGCAGCCGGCGGACGGCCGGCTCGTCGGTCTCGTCGAGGACCCGGGCGGTCGGCGTGCGCAGCACCGGCCGGGTCAGCCGACGGTGACGACGGGCGCGCCGGAGGGGACCCCGGCGTCGGCCTGCTCGCCGGCGATGCGCATGGCCTCCTCGATCAGGGTCTCCACGATCTGCGACTCGGGGACGGTCTTGACGACCTCGCCCCTGACGAAGATCTGCCCCTTGCCGTTGCCGGAGGCGACGCCCAGGTCGGCCTCGCGGGCCTCCCCCGGGCCGTTGACGACACAGCCCATGACGGCGACCCGCAGCGGCACCTCCAGCCCGTCGAGGCCGGCGGTCACCTCGTCGGCCAGCCGGTAGACGTCCACCTGGGCCCGGCCGCAGGACGGGCAGCTGACGATCTCCAGACCGCGCTGGCGCAGGTTGAGCGACTCGAGGATCTGGGTGCCGACCTTGACCTCCTCCACCGGCGGGGCGGAGAGGGAGACGCGGATGGTGTCGCCGATGCCCTGGGACAGCAGCGCCCCGAAGGCGACGGCGGACTTGATCGTGCCCTGGAAGGCCGGACCGGCCTCGGTGACACCCAGGTGCAGCGGGTAGTCGCACTGCGCCGCGAGCAGCTCGTAGGCCCGCACCATGACGACCGGGTCGTTGTGCTTGACCGAGATCTTGATGTCGCGGAAGCCGTGCTCCTCGAACAGCGAGCACTCCCACAGGGCCGACTCCACCAGCGCCTCGGGGGTGGCCTTGCCATACTTGGCGAGCAGCCGCTTGTCCAGCGAGCCGGCGTTCACGCCGATCCGGATGGGGATGCCGGCGTCGCCGGCGGCCTTGGCGATCTCGCCGACCTTGTCGTCGAACTTCTTGATGTTGCCGGGGTTCACCCGCACGGCGGCGCACCCGGCGTCGATGGCGGCGAAGACGTAGCGCGGCTGGAAGTGGATGTCGGCGATGACCGGGATCTGCGACTTCCTGGCGATCGCCGGCAGCGCCTCCGCGTCGTCGGTGTCGGGGACGGCGACCCGCACGATCTGGCAGCCGGCGGCGGTCAGCTCGGCGATCTGCTGCAGCGTCGCGTTGACGTCGGCGGTCTTGGTCGTCGTCATCGACTGCACGCTGACGGGGAAGTCGCTGCCCACCCCGACGCCGCCGACGTCGAGCTGACGGGTCTTCCGGCGCGGGGCCAGGACGGGCGGGGGTGCAGCGGGCATGCCGAGACTGACGGGGGTCGCCATGACACCCAGTATCGCCCGGCGTGCACCGCGGTGCCGCCGCCGCCGCTGTGACCCTGCGCGGCCGTGCCCGTGCCCGGTGGCAGTACGCCCCGTCGCCGGGCCGGGGTGGCCGCCGTGGTCGTTGTGCCCCCGGCCCTGCCCTGGTACCCAGCCCCTGACCCACGGGGGCCGGTACCCGCCACGGAGAACCCATGTCCGAGAGCACCGACCGCGACCGCCACGAGGCCGTCACCCGCAGTGCCCAGGGCGCACCGCACCGGGCCGAACCGCTGCTGGGCCTGCTCCCCTACATCGGCGTGCTGCTCTTCGTGGCCTCGGCGGTCCCCGTCGTGTTCGGCGACCGCACCGGCCCGTGGCAGCAGCAGCTCGTCGAGAACGGCGTCGTGTACATGATCGGCTGGGCCGCGATCGGCGCCGGCATCTCCCACGTCCTCTTCGGCCCGCGGATCGCCCGCTCGATCGGCTGGGGGACCAGCCCCTTCCAGTTCGAGGTGGGCGTCGCGAACCTCGGCTTCGGGGTGGCCGGCGTCCTCGCCACCTCGTACTCGTCGGAGTACTGGCTGGCCGTGATCATCGCCAGCTCCGTGTTCCGCGTGGGCTGCGGCATCGGCCACATCCGGCAGATGGTGCAGCACCACGACTTCGCCGTGAACAACACCTCGATCCTCGTGCTGGACTTCGGCGTGCCGGCGGCGCTCGTCGTCATGTACGCCCTCTGGGCCCCCTGAGCCCGGCGCCGGCTACTGAAGCGTGATCGGGTTGACGATGTCGGCCACCAGCAGCAGCCCCGACAGCACGATGAACAACCCGGCGACGACGTAGGCGACCGGCATGAGCCGGGCGATGTCGAACGGCCCCGGGTCGGGGCGGCCGCGCAGGCGGGCGACGACCGAGCGCGCCTTCTCGTACAGCGCCCCGGCGACGTGCCCGCCGTCGAGCGGGTAGACCGGCAACAGGTTGAACAGGAACAGCACCAGGTTCACGCTGGCCAGCAGGCTGAGGAAGAAGCTGAGCTTCTCCGCGCCGGTGAACTGCGGGATGGCGAAGACCTCGCCGGAGATCCGGCCGACGCCGACGACGCCGATCGGGCCGTTCTCGTCCCGCTCCTCACCGAGGAAGGCGGCGCGGAACAGCTGCGGCACCTTCTCCGGGATCTCGACCAGGCGCTCGACGGAGTTCGCGACGACCATCCCGAAGTAACTGGGCAGGTCGGCCAGCGACTGCCGGGCCAGCTCCGGCGTCGGGGAGACGCCCAGGTAGCCCGCGGTCGTGGTCTCGTCGCTGCCGGCCTCGACGTAGACGGTGTTGGCGATCGGCGTGACGGTGAGGTCGCGCTGCTGCCCGTCGCGCTCGACGGTCAGCGACAGGGCCTGGCCGGGGCTGGTGCGGATGGCCTCCTGCACCGCCGTCCAGCTGTCGTAGGCCGTGCGCTCCACCGGCGTCCCGCCGATGGCGACGATCGTGTCGCCGGGTCGCAGCCCCGCGGTGGCGGCCGGGCTGCGCTGCGGCAGCGCGCAGCCGGCGGCCCCGGCCTCGCACAGCTCGCCGTCGGCGGTGATGGGCACCGCGCACGGGTCCTCGGCGGTGGCGCTGGCCGCGCCGGCCGGCAGCACGCAGGCGGGCACGTCGCGCACGGTGGTGGTGAAGACGCTGGTGCCGACGGCGGTCAGCGTGATCGCGAAGAAGACGACGGCCAGCACCAGGTTGTGGAAGGGGCCGGCGAACATCACGATGACCCGCTGCCACCAGGGCTTGGCGTAGAACACCCGCCCGGCGTCACTGGGCAGGACGTCGTTGAGGGCCTGCCCGCGCACCTCGGCGATGAAGCTGCGCATCCGGGTGGCGCGCCTGCTCTCGCCCTCCTCGGCCGGCGGGATCATGCCGACGATGCGGATGTAGCCGCCCAGGGGCACGGCCTTGATGCCGTACTCGGTCTCCCCCTTGGTGCGCGACCACACCGTCGGCCCGAAGCCGACCATGAACTGGGGCACCCGCATGCCGAACTTCCGGGCCCAGTAGAAGTGGCCGGCCTCGTGGAAGCCGATCGAGAACAGCAGGCCGACCGCGAAGGCGACGATCCCGAGGACGGTCAGGAGGATCCCGCTCAGCTCAGCCTCCGGCGATGACTCCCCGGGCGTGGTCCCGGGCCCACTTCTCCGCCGCCAGGACGTCCTCGACGCAGGTGGGGGCGCCGGGGTCCGGCGCGTCGTCGAGGGTACGCGCGACGAGGTCGACGATGCCCCGGAACGGCAGCCGACCCGCGACGAAGGCGGCCACCGCCTCCTCGTTGGCGGCGTTGAACATCGCCGGCACCACGCCCCCGGCCTCCCCGGCGGCGCGGGCCAGCCGGACGGCGGGGAACGCGACGTCGTCGAGAGGCGCGAACTCCCACGTGCTCGCCGTCGACCAGTCCAGCGCCGGCTGCACGTGCGGGAGGCGGTCGGGCCAGGCCAGCGCCAGGGCGATGGGCAGGCGCATGTCCGGCGGGCTGGCCTGGGCGATCGTCGCGCCGTCGGCGAAGGTGACCATCGAGTGCACGATCGACTGCGGGTGCACCACGACGTCGATGTCGGCGTACGGGACGCCGAAGAGCAGGTGCGCCTCGATGAGCTCCAGGCCCTTGTTGACCAGGGTGGCGGAGTTGATCGTCACCACCGGCCCCATGGCCCAGGTCGGGTGGGCCAGCGCCTGCTCGACGGTGACGTCGGCCAGCTCCTCGGCGCTGCGGCCGCGGAACGGCCCGCCGCTGGCGGTGAGCACCAGCCGGGCCACCTCGCCGCGGGCACCGCCGCGCAGGCACTGGGCCAGCGCGGAGTGCTCGGAGTCCACCGGCACCAGCTGCCCCGGCGCGGCCGCGGCGGTGACCAGGTCACCGCCGGCCACCAGCGACTCCTTGTTGGCCAGTGCGACGGTGTTCCCGGCGCGCAGCGCGGCCAGCGTGGGGCCCAGCCCGATCGAGCCGGTGATCCCGTTGAGGACGACGTCGGCGGCGCGGGAAGCCAGCTCCTCGGCGGCCCGCGGCCCGGCGAGGATCTCCGGCAGCGCGTACTGACCCTGCGCCCAGCCCCGCTGCGACGCCGCCGCGTAGAACGCCAGCTGGAGGTCCTGGGCGGCGGTGGCCCGGGCGACGGCGACGGTGCGGACGCCGAGGGACAGCGCCTGTTCGGCCAGCAGCCCGACGTCCCCGCCACCGGCGGCCAGGGCGGTGATCCGCAGCCGGTCGGGGTTCTGCTCGGCCACCGCGATCGCCTGCCGCCCGATCGAGCCGGTGGAGCCGAGCACCGTCACCTCGCGCAGGTCGCTCACGGTTCGCTCCTGCGGCACGCTGCGCTCAGCGGTCGCTGGCGCTCCCTGCGATGCCCACGTGCCTGTCCGCTCACGGGTGCATCCTCCCCGACGGGCCCCGCGCCGCGGCGCGCCGTCCCGACCTCGGGCGGTGGGCCCGGAGGGCTCCTGCCAGAATGGCCGGAGGGCGAGCGAGCCCGAGGACACAGCGGCGCCCGCGACTGCGGGCGCCGGGCGCCAGCGAGGAGAGCGCGTGAGCGAGCAGACCCACCGCGAGCGGATCGCGACGGACAACCCCGCGACCGAGCGGGTCAACCAGCCCGGGCGCGAGGAGGCCGTCGTCCGCCGCGACGCCCACCCGGTCGAGCACGAGCGCCCGGAGGACTGGGGCTGGCACGGTGAGACCGGCCGCGCCGGCCGGATCGCCTCGTGGATCGCGATCCTGTTCATGCTCGCCTACCTCGTCGGCAACCACGAGGGTCGCGTCGAGGACTACTGGGTCGGCGCGTTCGTGCTGCTGATGGTCCTGCTCAAGGTCTACGACTACTTCCGGCGGAAGAACGCCTGGCGCAGCCAGTGACGGCCCGCTGACGACGACGGAGGCCCGTTCCCCTCGGGGAGCGGGCCTCCGTCGTCCCGGGCCCGCCGGTGTCAGGTGACGCTGACGCCGATCGCGAGCCCGATCGCGAAGGTCACCCCCGCGGCGATGCCGCCGAACAGCACCTGGCGCAGCGCGGCGGACCACCAGGGGCGCGGCGTGAACCGTGACGACAGCGCGCCGGCCGCGGCCAGCCCGGCGGCGCCGCACAGCAGGGCCACCCACAGCAGTGAGGCGCCGAACAGGTAGGGCAGCAGCGGGACGACCGCCCCGGTGGCGAAGGTGAGGAACGAGGAGACCGCCGCGACCACCGGCGAGGGCTTGTCCTCGGGGTTGAGCCCGAGCTCGGCGACGACGTGCAGCCGCAGCGCCGTGTCGGGGTCGCGGGACAGCTGCCGGGCGACCAGCGGGGCCAGGTCGTCGTCCACCCCGCGGACCCGCAGCATCTCCACCAGCTCGGCCAGCTCACCGTGCGGGTTGCGCTCGAGCTCCCGGCGCTCCTTGGCGACCTCGAGGTCCAGCTGCTCGTTCTGGGTCTTCACCGAGGTGTACTCGCCCAGCGCCATCGAGATCGCGCCGGCGACCAGGCTGGCCACGCCGGAGAGCACGATCGCCCGGGGCGCGGCGCCACCGCCACCCACGCCGGCCACCAGCGCGGTGTTGGTGACCAGCCCGTCCATGGCCCCGAACACGGCGGCCCGCAGCCACCCGCCCGAGACGTCGGCGTGGGTGTGCTCGTGGGCCTCGGCCACCGGCGGGTCGCCGGCGGCGCTCACTCGTCCGCCTCGGCGCCCAGCTCCACCGACGGCTCGAGGGACGGCGTCGGCACGGCCACGCTCGGGACGCCGTCCACCCGGTCGGCCGCGGCCAGCTGACCGCAGGCGCCGTCGATGTCCTGGCCGCGGGTGTCCCGGACCGTCGTCGGCACCCCGGCGGCGCGCAGCCGCGCGACGAACTCCCGCTGGGCCGGCAGCGGACTGGCGTCCCACGGGCTGCCCGGGGTCGGGTTCAGCGGGATGAGGTTCACGTGCGCGCGGCGCCCGGCGAGCAGCCGCCCAAGCAGGTCGGCGCGCTCGGGCTGGTCGTTGACGTCACGGATGAGCGCGTACTCGATGGAGTACCGGCGGCCGGTGCGCTCGGCGTAGGCGTCGGCGGCGGCGACGACCTCGGCGACCTTCCACCGGGTGTTGATCGGCACCAGGGTGTCGCGCAGCTCGTCGTCGGGTGCGTGCAGGCTCACCGCGAGGGTCACGTTCAGGCCCTCCTCGGTGAGCCGCCGGATCGCCGGGACGACCCCGACGGTGGAGACGGTGATCGACCGCTGCGAGAGGCCCAGCCCGTGCGGGGTGGGCGTGACCAGCGCGTCGAGGGTCTTGCGCACCCGCGCGTAGTTGGCCAGCGGCTCGCCCATGCCCATGAACACGACGTTGGACAGCCGCCCGGGGCCGCCGGGGATCTCCCCGCCCGCCATCGCTGCGGCGGCCGCGACCGCCTGGCCGATGATCTCGGCGGCGGACAGGTTGCGGGTCAGCCCACCCTGCCCGGTCGCGCAGAACGGGCAGGCCATGCCGCAGCCGGCCTGGCTGGAGATGCACACCGTGGCGCGGTCCGGGTAGCGCATGAGCACGCTCTCGACGAGGGCGCCGTCGTGCAGTCGCCACAGCGTCTTGCGGGTGCGCCCGCCGTCGGCCGACTGGTGCCGCACCGGGGTCAGCAGGCCCGGCAGCAGGGCGCCGGTGAGCGTCTCGCGGACGGCGGCCGGCAGGTCGGTCATCTGCGCGGGGTCGGTGACGCCCCGGTAGAAGTGCCGGGCCAGTTGGTCGGCGCGGAAGGCCGGCTGACCGAGCTCGGCGACCGCCGCGCGGGCCTCCTCACGGGTGAGGTCGGCGAGGTGGCGGGGCGGCTTGCCCCGGCGGGGGGCGTCGAAGACCAGGGGCAGGGCAGTCATGGCGGTTCCCATGGTCCCACTAGCCTCCGGCGGGTGACGGACGCCGAGAGGGAACTCACCCTCCCCGACCCCGTGCTCGACACCGTGGGGGTCGGCCCGTGGCAGGGGCCGTGGCCGGAGGACCCCCGCTACGACCCCGAGCTGCTGGCCGCCGGTGACCGCCGCAACGTCGTCGACCGCTACCGGTACTGGACCGTCGAGGCGATCGTGGCCGACCTCGACACCCGCCGGCACCCGTTCCACGTCGCCATCGAGAACTGGCGGCACGACCTCAACATCGGCACGGTCGTGCGCACCGCCAACGCGTTCCTGGCCTCGGCCGTCCACGTGGTGGGCCGCAGGCGGTGGAACCGGCGCGGCGCCATGGTGACCGACCGCTACCAGCACGTGCGCCACCACCCCGACGTCGGCACGCTGGCCGCCTGGGCGCGGGCCGAGGGGCTGCCGCTGCTCGCCGTCGACAACCTGCCCGGTGCCCGGCCGCTGGAGACCGAGGCCCTCCCCCGGGCCTGCGTGCTGCTGTTCGGCCAGGAGGGCAGCGGGCTCTCCGCCGAGGCGCGCGACCTCGCCGACGGCGTCCTGTCCATCGCCCAGTTCGGCTCGACCCGGTCGATCAACGCCGGCGTGGCGGCCGGCATCGCCATGCACGCGTGGATCCGCCAGCACGGGGTGTGAGGGCGCGGGCCGGGCCGCGGCGTCGCTGGTCCGCGCGGACCGTCCGGGGCCGTGCCAGGCTGCACCGTCATGAGCCGGTTGTCCGAGGTCGACCTGGGTGCACGCCTGTCGAAGGCCGACGCCAAGGAGCAGCTCGCCGCAGCGCAACGGCGCCTGGTCCACCTGCGCCTGCTGCTGGGCGGGCAGCTCGGCACCGGTGAGCTGGGCCCGCCGCTGTGCGTGCTCTTCGAGGGCTGGGACGCCTCGGGCAAGGGCGGGGCCATCAAGCGGCTGGTCGAGCAGATCGACCCCCGGCACGTGCGGGTCGCCCAGTTCGCCGCCCCCACCCACGACGAGAAGCGGCACCACTTCCTGTGGCGGTTCTGGCCGGTCCTGCCCGGCTGGGGCGGCATGGCCGTCCTCGACCGCACCTGGTACGGCCGGGTGCTCGTGGAGCGCGTCGAGGGGTTCGCCTCCGAGGAGGCCTGGCAGCGGGCCTACGCGGAGATCGTCGACCTGGAGACGACGCTGGCCGCCGAGGGGATGGTGCTGGTCAAGTTCTGGATGCACGTCTCCCCCGAGGAGCAGCTGCGCCGCTTCGAGTCCCGCCGCGACGACCCCTACCGGGCCTGGAAGCTGACCGACGAGGACTGGCGGAACCGGGAGAAGCGGGACGCCTACGAGGCCGCCGTGGAGGAGATGCTCCAGCGCACCGACCACGCGGGCGGGCGCTGGCACGTCGTCGCCGGGGACGACAAGCGGTCCGCCCGCGTCCAGGTGGTCCGCACCGTCTGCGAGCAGGTGGAGGCGGCGCTCGTCGCGGCCGGCATCGACCCCGACCCACCGTTGCCCGGGGCCGCCCCATGACGACACCGCCGGTGCTGGTGCACCTGGTGGGACCCGACGCCTGGCGGACGGCGCTGGCCGAGGGTCCGCTGCGGCCGCCCTCGCTGGCCGAGGCCGGTTTCGTGCACCTGTCTACGCCCGGGCAGGTGCACCTGCCGGCCGGCCGGCTGTTCCCCGGCCGCCGCGACCTCGTGCTCCTCGTCGTCGACCCGGCCCGGCTGGCCGACCCCGTGCGCTGGGAGCCCGGTGCCCCGGAGGACCCGCCGGGCCTGCGTTTCCCGCACCTGTACGGCCCGCTGCCCACCTCCGCCGTCGTGGCGGTGGTGCCGTGGCGCCCGCCGGTCGAGCCGGTCCTCCCCGCGCCCGACGACGAGCTGGGGCGGGTCCACGCGCTGCAGACCTCCCTGCAGGTGCGACGGGCCGCCGAGGTCCGCGACGTGCCCGGCGGTGTGGCGGTCCGCGATCCCCGCTTCCCGCACTCCCGGGACGACAACACCGTCGTGCTCACCTCCCCCACCGACGCGGCGACCGTGGCGCGGACGACGACCGCCGTCGCCGCCGAGCTGGACTGGCCGGTGGCCGCCGTGACCCTGCGCTGGCCCGGTGCGGGGACGGTCGCCGCGGAGCTGTCCGCGGCCGGCTGGGAGTCCTCGGAGCTGGTCGTGATGGTCCGCGAGGCGGCGCCGGCACCCGGCGGGGACCCCGCGGAGATCGTCGACCAGCGCGAGCTGCACTCCCTGTGGGACCGCTCCTGGCGGAGGGGGCTCCCGCCCGTGCCCGGCCTCGACGAGGTGGTCGCCCAGCTGATCGGCCGGGAGCACCGCACCGCCGAGGTCGTCGCCGTCCACGACGTCGCCGTCCGCGCGGCCGGCCGCCCGGTCGCCGCCGGTCAGCTCCGGGTCGACGGCGCCACCGCGGTCGTGGAGTCGGTGATGACCGAGCCGGCCGCGCGGGGCCGGGGGCACGCCGACGCCGTCCTGGCCCGGTTGGTGTCGCTGGCCGCCGAGGCCGGCTGCGACCTCGTGGCGCTGGAGGCGCACGCCGACGACTGGCCGCGGCACTGGTACGCCTGCCGCGGCTTCCGCGTGGTCGGTTCCAGCTGGCAGCTCGTCCGGCGCGGGTGAGGCGCGCTCCTCAGACGGGGGCGACCCAGGCCAGCAGCAGGTACGCGACGGCCGCCGAGGGCAGCAGGGAGTCCAGCCGGTCCATGATCCCGCCGTGGCCGGGCAGCAGGTTGCCCATGTCCTTGATCCCGAGGTCCCGCTTGATCAGCGACTCCCCCAGGTCACCGACGGTGGCGGAGACGGCCAGCGCGGCACCGAAGAGCACCCCGCCCCACCACGGGCCGTCCAGCGCCAGGGTGACGACGGGGGTGGCGATGAGGACGCAGGCCAGGACCGACCCGGCCATGCCCTCCCAGGACTTCTTCGGGCTGACCGACGGCGCCATCGGGTGCCTGCCGAACAGCACACCGGCGGCGAAGCCCCCGACGTCGTTGCCGACGACGGTGGCGATGAACAGCAACACGCGGGCCACCCCGTCGTCGGGCACCAGCAGCAGGACGGCGAAGCCGGCCAGCAGCGGGACGTAGGCGGCGACGAGGACGCCGGCCGAGGCGTCGCGCAGGTAGCCCACCGGGCCGTCGCCGAGCCGCCACAGCAGCACCGCCAGCGCGGTGAGCAGGAAGCCGACGACCAGGCCCGAGGAGCCCCGGCTCCAGGCCAGCCCGAGCATCGCCACGGCGCCGACCAGCACCGGGGCCAGGGGCGGGTGGGCCCCACCGGCCTGGAGGGCACGGCTGAGCTCGACGATGCCGACGAGGATCGCGGCGACGACGACCAGGAGGAACGCCGGCCGGTAGACCAGCAGCGAGACCACGATGACCGCGCCGAGGCCCGCGCCCACGCCGATGGCCGCGACCATGTCCCGGCCGGCCCGGCCGGGCTTCTTCGCGCCGGGGACGAGCGTGGGACCGATCGACTCGGTGGTGGAGGTGGGGACCGGCGTCTCCACCGTCGCCGGTGACACCCCCGTCGCCGGCGCCTCCACCGTCGGGGGTGCCTCCACCGGTCCCGGTGACGTCTCCGGCAGCCGGGGCCTGCGGGGCCCGGCCGCGGGGGCCTGGGACGTGCGGACCTCGGCCGCCGGCCGGGCCGGCGGTGGTGAGGGTGGTGCGGGACGCCGGCCGGGAACGGGGATCGGCCCGGTGTCGGGATCGGGTGTCATGGGCGGTGGAGCGACGGTGCGGCTCAGACCTCGAGCAGCTCGGTCTCCTTGTTCTTGACCGCCTCGTCGATGCCGTGGACGTGCTTGGCGGTCAGGTCGTCGAGCTCCTTCTCCGCGCGGCGGACGTCGTCCTCACCGGCCTCGCCGTCCTTGGCGATGCGGTCCAGCTCCTCCTTGGCCCGGCGACGCACGTTGCGGATGGCGACCTTGGCGTCCTCGCCCTTGGACCGGGCCATCTTCACCAGGTCGCGGCGGCGCTCCTCGGTCAGCTGCGGGAAGACCACGCGGATGATCTGGCCGTCGTTGGTCGGGTTGACGCCCAGGTCGCTGTCGCGGATGGCCTTCTCGATGGCCGAGAGCTGGCCGTTGTCGTAGGGCTTGATGACCGCCATGCGCGCCTCGGGCACCGTGATCGACGACATCTGCGGCACCGGCGTCGGGCTGCCGTAGTAGTCGACCAGGATCTTGTTGAACATCGAGGGCGCCGCACGCCCGGTGCGCACCGAGCCGAGGTCCTCCCGAGCGACCGACAGGGCCTTGTCCATCCGCTCCTCGGCGTCGAGCAGGGTGTCGTCGATCACGGGTCTCTCCTCCTGGGACGGCGGAGGGTCTCCGCCGCGGGCGTCGCGGGATCTGCGGGCTGCGCCCGCCGGGTCAGGCCGGGTCGCTGATCAGCGTGCCGATCTTCTCACCTGACACCGCGCGGGCGATGTTGCCGTCGCGCAGCAGGTTGAACACGACGATCGGCATGCGGTTGTCCATGCACAGGCTGATCGCGGTGGCGTCGGCCACCTTCAGCTGCTTGGCCAGCACGGTCGCGTAGTCCAGGTCGTCGTACATGACGGCGTCGGGGTTGGTCCGCGGGTCGTCGTCGTAGACGCCGTCCACCCCGTTCTTGCCCATCAGCAGCACCTGGCACTCGATCTCCAGCGCGCGCTGGGCGGCCACCGTGTCGGTGGAGAAGTACGGCATGCCGGCGCCGGCGCCGAAGATGACCAGCCGCCCCTTCTCCAGGTGCCGGATGGCCTTGCGCGGGATGTAGGGCTCGGCGACCTGCCCCATGGTGATCGCCGACTGCACGCGGGTCTCGAGGCCGGCCTTCTCGCAGAAGTCCTGCAGGGCCAGGCAGTTCATGACGGTGCCCAGCATGCCCATGTAGTCGGCCTTGGTGCGGTCCATGCCGGCCTGGGACAGCTCGGCCCCGCGGAAGAAGTTGCCCCCACCCATGACGACGGCCACCTGGGCGCCCTTGCCCACGACCTCGGCCAGCTGCGTGGCGATGCCCCGGACGATGTCGGCGTCGACGCCCACCTTGCCGCCACCGAAGGTCTCACCCGACAGCTTGAGCAGGACCCGCTTGTAGCCGGCACGGTCGGCGGGCTGGAAGGCGGTGGGCGCGGACAGGGGCACGGCAGCGGTGTCGGTCAAGGTTCTTCCCTCGCTCGGTGGCGGTTCCCCCGATCCTGCCGCATCGGACTGCGGCACGATCGCGCGGGCGGGTCGCCCACGGCAGGGGCCGGACAGACCACCGGCCCCGTCCCTGGCGGGGGACGGGGCCGGTGACACTCCCCTCGCCGGACCCCGCCGCGCGCGTGCGAGCGGCGGGGGGCAAGGGGTCCTCTCTCAGGCCTGGCCGACCTCGAAGCGGGCGAACCGCTCGACGGTCAGCCCGGCCTCGTCGACGATCTGCTTGACCGTGCGCTTGGGCTCGGTGATCGACGGCTGCTCGAGCAGGACGAAGTCCTTGTAGTAGGCGTTGACCCGACCCTCGACGATCTTGACGATCGCCTGCTCGGGCTTGCCCTCCTCCTTGGCGGTCTGCTCGGCGACGCGGCGCTCGGTCTCGACCGCCTCGGCCGGGACCTCCTCACGGGTGAGGAACCGCGGGCGGGCCGCGGCGATGTGCATCGCCAGGCTCCGCGCGGCGTCCTCGGTGCCGCCGCTGTACTGCACCGCGACACCGATGGCCGGGGGCAGGTCGGTGGCCCGCTTGTGCAGGTAGGTGGCGGTGGTGCCCTCGAAGACGGCGAAGCGGCTGAGCACCAGCTTCTCGCCGATGCGCGCGGACTCGCCCTCGACCAGCGCGGCGACGGTCTGGCCGTCGACCTCGGTGGCCAGCAGCGCGTCGACGTCGGCCGGCTTCTTCTCCAGGACGACGTCGAGCAGCCGCTCGGCCAGCTTGACGAAGTCCGCGTTCTTGGCGACGAAGTCGGTCTCGCAGTCGAGCTCCAGCAGCGCGCCGTCCTTGCTGACGACGACGCCGTTGGTCGTGGAGCGCTCGAGGCGCTTGCCGACGTCCTTGGCGCCCTTGACGCGGAGGAACTCGACGGCCTTGTCGTAGTCGCCGTCGGCCTCGGTGAGCGCCTTCTTGCAGTCCATCATCCCGGCGCCGGTGGCGTCGCGGAGACGCTTGACGTCGGCAGCGGTGAAGCCAGCCATGTCACTTCCTCTGGTCTGGGTGGGTGCGGAGTCTGGGGGTGCCGGACGGGGCTCGTCCGGACGGAGCGGGGGGGGGGGGGGGGGGGGGGGGGGGGGGGGGGGGGGGGGGGGGGGGGGGGGGGGGGGGGGGGGGGGGGGGGGGGGGGGGGGGGGGGGGGGGGGGGGGGGGGGGGGGGGGGGCGGGGGGGGGGGGG
>NZ_JBJGZS010000038.1:0-29829 GCF_054050635.1 Geodermatophilus sp. SYSU D00079
GCCCTGCCGGTGCTGCAGCACCGGCAGGGCACGGGGAACGCCGGCAGAGGCGGTCGGCCCGCGCCGTGATGCCCGTCGCGTTCCGGAATGGGCGCCCCGGCCGGGTCCCTTGGACTCCTCCGTGGACCTGTTCTCCCCTGTGACCCTCGGCGACCTCGAGCTCGCCAACCGCGTCGTCATGGCCCCGCTGACCCGCATGCGCTCCGGCGCGTCCGGCGTCCCCGGCGACCTCGTCGTCGAGCACTACCGGCAGCGCGCCGGCGTCGGCCTGATCATCACCGAGGGCACCTACCCCAACCACGAGTCGCAGGCGTTCGTCGGCCAGCCCGGCATCGTCACCGACGAGCAGGTCGAGGGCTGGCGCCGCGTGGCCGAGGCGGTGCACGCCCGCGGCGGCCGGATCGTGATGCAGGTGATGCACGGCGGCCGGGTCACCCACCCCGACGTCAACGGCGGCCGCCGCGTCGTCGCGCCCAGCGCCATCGCCATCAACGGTGAGGGGCACACGGAGAAGGGCAAGCAGCCCTACCCGGTGCCGCACGCGCTGACCGTCGCCGAGGCCCGCGCGACGGTGCAGGACTTCGTCACCGCCGCCCGCCGCGCCATGGAGGCCGGCCTGGACGGCGTGGAGGTGCACGGCGCCAACGGCTACCTGCTGCACGAGTTCCTGTCGCCCGCGTCCAACCAGCGCACCGACGAGTACGGCGGCACGCCGGAGAACCGCGCGCGCTTCGTCGTGCAGGTCGTGACGGCGGTGGCCGCGGCGATCGGCGCCGGCAAGGTCGGCCTGCGCATCTCCCCGGAGCACGACATCCAGGACGCGGTCGAGACCGACCGCGCCGACGTCCTCGCCACCTACGGCTCGCTGCTCGACCAGCTGGCCCCGCTGGGCCTGGCCTACCTGAGCGTGCTGCACCGGGAGCCCGCCGGTGAGCTGGTGCAGGAGCTGCGCCGCCGCTTCGGCGGCCCGCTGGTCGCCAACAGCGGCTTCGGCACCGTCACCACCCGCGACGAGGCGGTGGCCCTCATCGAGGCCGCGCACGCCGAGGCCGTCGCCGTCGGTCGGGCCGTCATCGCCAACCCCGACCTGGTCGAGCGCTGGGCCGGGGAGCACCCGGAGAACGACATCCGGGCGCACCTGTTCTACGCGCCCGGCGCCGAGGGCTACACCGACTACCCCACGCTCAAGGCTGGCTGACCCACCTCCGGCCATCGTGGCCACGAAGGCCGCACCGCACGCCGAGGGCCCTCTCGACCAGGTCGGGAGGGCCCTCGTCGCGTGCTCGCCCGGTCAGTCCCCGGGCCGCCAGTCCTCGGCCTGCCAGCGGTGGAACACCGTGGCGACGGAGTCCCGCGGGGTCTGCCAGGTGTCGGGCCGGTACGGGCTCAGGTACGGGCTGAGGTCCTCCATGATCCGGGCGAACGCCGGCCGGTGGGACTCGTGGTTCGCCCGCACGGCGGCGGCCTTCTGCGGGTCCTGCTCCAGCAGGTGGACGAAGACGTCCTCCATCGAGAACAGCCAGCGGCCGGTCACGCCCGTCTCGACCGGCAGGGGGCCGGCGTCGGAGTCGGCGAACACCCGGGCGATGTCCTCCTCGGCGCCGGGCTTCATCCGCTGGACGATGACGGTCAGCTCCCGGTCCTCGGGCACGTCACCGTCGGGCACCCACGCGTAGAACGGCTTGGCGACCGAGTGCGACGGGTTCTCCCAGTAGCTGGGGTAGGGCGTCACGTAGGGCGCGATCTTCTCCGCGATCTGCTGGAACGCGGGCAGGCCGCGGCGCTGGCCCGAGATCGCCGGGTCCTCCTTGCGCTCGATGACGTGGATGTAGAGGTCGTCGTGCGACAGCAGGTACCGCCCGATGACGCCCAGGTCCTGGGGCCGGGTGGTCTTGTCGTAGTAGGCGAAGACGGGGCCCACCTCGTCCTCGCTGCCGGGCACCATGCGGCAGACGATCACGTTGCGGAACGGTCGGAAGGTCACGGTTTCCTCCTCGATGGGTCGGGCTGTGTCGGTCGGGGTGGGCGTCCTCACCGGGGCAGGGGCTCGGTCCCGGTGACGGCGAAGGAGGCGTCCAGGTGCACGAGGACGTCGTCCTCGCCACCGGTGCGGGTGTCGGCCTTGGCGCGGTAGCCGCCCGCGCCGTCGGACTCCACGCGCCAGACCGCGGCGCCGGGGAAGCGGGCGGTCACGGCGTCCCGCACCCGCGCGGCGGTGTCCGCGGGCAGGTCCCCATTGCGCCAGTCCCCATTGCGCCAGTCGCCGTCGCGCCGGCCGCGGTCGTGCTCGGGGCGGTCCTCGGTGCCGGTGACGGCGAAGCCGCCGTCGAGGAACCAGGTGACGTGCGCGCCGTCGGCGGTGTGCCCGTGGGCGACGTAGCCACCGGCGGCGTCCGGCCGGACCCACCCCACGGTGGCTCCCGGGTCCCGGGCGGTCACCGCCTCCCGCACCCGCGCGGCGGCGTCCGCGGGTACGGCGTCCCCGTCCGGCGGCGAGCCGGGCCACCACGAGCGCCAGTCCCAGCCCAGGTCGGTCGACATCACGGGGAGCAGGGCCATGGGCGCCGGAGGGTCGTCGGCGCGCGACTGCACCGCACCGGAGACGAGCACCCCGGCCAGCACCCCCGCGCCGACGGCCAGCCCGGCGGCGAGCCACCGCCGGGAACGGCCGGACGGCGCTCCGCCGTGCCGGTGGGCATCCGGGTCGGATCGGTCCATCGGGGCCTCCTCCACGTCGGTCGGGTCGGGCGTCACCGGTCGAGCAGGTCGTCGGCGTCGCGGGGGTCGGGCGCCGGTGCCCACCAGCCGTCCCACCCGCCGGCCCAGCACCGCTCCCACCCGCCGGGGCCCCACCCCCCGGGGACGGTCGCGGCGCCGGCGAGCACCAGGCCGGTCAGCAGCCGGTGGCCGAGGGTCGCGCCGACGGCGGCCCACCGCCGGCGCGGGAAGGGCGGCAGTGCGGGGTCGCTGAGCGTGGACACGTCCATCGCGGGCCTCCTCGGGCGCCGGTCTCAGGGGGTGGGTGGGGCGTGCGGACCGCGGGGCGGCGGCACCGTTCCGCCGACGCCGGCGAGGCGGTCCAGCTCCGCGGCCTCCAGCGGGTCGAGCGCGAGCGCCGCCGCGGCCACGTTCTCCTCCAGCTGGTCGACCGTGGTGGCGCCGGGGATGACCAGCAGGTTGGGGGAGCGCGCGAGCAGCCACGCCAGGGCCACCTGCGTCCGGGTCCCGCCCGCGCGCTGCGCCACCGCGTCGAGGACGGCCGCCTGCTCGGGGGCGAGGTCGCGCACCGGGAAGAACGTCGTGTACGAGATGCCCTCCATCGACTGGAAGGCGGTGCCCTCCGCGGCGAGGGCGTCGATCAGGCCGTCGTCGTCCCGGTGGACCAGGTTGTAGTGGTCCTGCACGCAGGCCAGCGGGGCGATCGCCCGGGCCTCGGCCACCTGCGCGGCGGTCACGTGGCTCACCCCGAGGTGGCGGACCAGGCCCTCCTGCTGCAGCCGGGCCAGGGCCTCGAACGGCTCGACGATCGCGCCGGGCTGCGGCTCGCCCAGGCCCGGCATCCGCAGGAGGGCCACGTCCAGGGCGTCGACCCCCAGCGTGGCGAGGTCCTCCTCCACGCCCCGGCGCAGCTCGTCGGCCTGCAGGGCGGGGATCCAGCCGCCGTCCGGGGTGCGGCGGGCACCGACCTTGGTGACGACGACGAGCTGCTCCGGGTACGGGTGCAGCGCCTCGCGGACCAGCTCGTTGACGATCCGCGGGCCGTAGTGGTCGCTGGTCTCGAGGTGCTCGACGCCCAGCTCGACGGCGCGGCGCAGCACCGCCAGTGCGGCGTCCCGGTCGGCCGGCGGACCCATCAGCCGGTGCCCGGTGAGCTTCATGCACCCGAAGCCCAGGCGCGCCACGGGCCGGTCGCCGAGGGGGAACCGTCCGGACCGCTCCGCGGTGACCGGCGTCGTGCTGACCGGGGCTGCTGTGGTGACCGGGGCCGTCCGGGCCCCGCCGGCCGGGGTGGGGGTGAAGCGCAGCGGGAGCTCGAGCAGCCCCCGGAAGGCCGACGCGGCCGGCAGCCACTGCAGCTCCTCCACCGGGACGTCGAGCCGGAGGTCCGGGAGGCGGACGAGGATCCGCCGCAGCGCCGTCGTCGCCTCGAGCCGGGCGAGCGCGGTGCCCAGGCAGTAGTGGACGCCGTGGCCGAAGGACATGTGCGGCGTGGGACCGCGGCGCAGGTCGAGGGCATCCGGGTCGGGGACCAGCGCGGGGTCGTGGTTGGCCGCACTCAGCACGATCGTCACGATCGAACCGGCGGGGATCGGCACGCCGCCGATCTCGAGGTCCTCGGTGGCGAACCGGAAGCTCGACACCGGGACCGACCCGTCGAAGCGCAGCAGCTCCTCCACGGCGGCGGGGAGCAGGTCGGGGTCGGACCGCAGCTCCGCCATCTGCCCGGGGTGGGTCAGCAGCGCGACCACGGCGTTGCCGAGGAAGTCCGAGGTGGTCTGGTAGCCGGCGAACAGCAGCAGGAAGCACGTCGACACCAGCTCGGCCTCCGACAGCCGGCCGTCCCCGTCGCGGGCGGCGATCAGGGCGCTCACCAGGTCCTCGCCGGGCGCGCGCCGCTTGGCCGCCACCAGGCCGGTGAAGTAGGCGTGCAGCCGCTCCTGGGCCTGCCCGATCGCCGCCCGGTCCTCCTGCGGGCTGCGCCCGCCGGTGCCGACGGTCCGGATGACCTGGGTCCCGGCGAGGATCTCCCCGTGGTCGGCCTCGGGTATGCCGAGCAGGTCGCCGATCACGGCCAGCGGCAGCCGCAGCGCGAACTCGTCGACGAGGTCGGTCCGCCCGCGCGGCGCGATCCGGTCGAGCAGCTCCTCCACGATCTGCTCGACCCGGGGACGCATCGCCTCGATGCGCCGGGGGGTGAACGCCTGCGTCACCAGGCGGCGCAGGCGGCTGTGCTCCGGCGGGTCGGAGTTGAGCATGTTCGTGTTGATCTGCCGGGCCTTCTCCCCGAACACCGCGAGGTAGGTGTCCCCCGCGCGGTACAGGTCCTTGGACAGCCGCGGGTCCGACAGCGCCTGGCGGGCGTCCTCGTAGCGGGTGACCAGGAACGAGTCGAAGCGCGGCGTCCGCACCTTCACCACCGGCCGCTCGGCGCGCAGCCGGGCGTAGACCGGGTAGGGGTCGGCCCGGAACTCCGGCGTGTAGATCTCGCCCCCCGGGACGACGTCGGCCGGGACGTCCGGCGTCCCGCCCGGTCGCTGCACGGTCTGGGTCATGTCGTCTCCTCGGGGTGCGGTCGGCGGCGGTGCGGGGGGCGGGTCACGGCGCGAAGACCCCGGCCAGGTGCTCGCGGAGCGCGGCCTCCGCGACCGGGCGGGCGCGGAAGCCGACGTGGCCGTCGGGGCGGACCAGGTAGGCCGCCGTCCCGGCGCCGTCCACGCCGTAGGCGGCCGCGTAGGCGCGGTCGGTGTCGCGCACCACCGGGAGGTCGACGAGCTGCGGCACCCGCGCGTCGGGTGCGGCGACGAGGTAGGCGGCGACCTCCCCGTGGCCCTGCTGCCGGACGGCGACGGCCAGCTTCTCCAGGTCGAGCACCTGGTCCTCCGACACCGTGGCGTCGGCGGAGAGCAGCAGGGTCGTCCGCGTGCCGCGGGTCAGGTCGAACAGCCGCAGCGGGTGGGCCACCCCGGAGCGCCGCAGGCCGTGCACGTCCGGCGCCCGGTGCCCGGGCTCCGGCCCGGCGGTGAACCCGGGCGTCTGCCCGACCAGCGGGCTGCCGGCGTAGTTCATCGTCATCTGCATCTCGAGCAGGAACTGCGCCTTCTCGTCGGCCATGTCCATCTCGTCGGTGAACGCGATGGCCACGGCCCGGTCGACGATGGCCTTCCCCGCGGGTCGGCGCTCGGCCTCGTAGCTGTCCAGCAGCCCCGGGGCGGCCCGCCCCCGCACGGCGAGGGCCAGCTTCCAGCCGAGGTTCCAGGCGTCCTGGATGCCGGTGTTCATGCCCTGCCCGCCCGCCGGCGGGTGCAGGTGCGCGGCATCCCCGGCGACGAAGACCCGGCCACGCCGGTAGGAGTCGACGATGCCGTGCTTGATGCGGAAGATCGACGACCAGCGCAGGTTGCTCGCCGTCGTCCCGGCCGGCCCCAGGTCGTCGACGGCGGCCTGGATGTCGGCCAGCGTCGGCGGCTCGTACTCCTGCCAGAACCCGGGCGGCACCACACCGGAGCCGACCGCCTCCTGCCACCGCTCGGGGGCCAGGGTGGCGATGCGGTAGCGGTTGCGCCCCTTGAGCGGGACGCAGACCAGCATGCCGGTGAACGCGCCGTCGTCCTCGATGCGCACGAAGCGGACCAGGTGGCCGGCCGGCAGGTCCCAGTCGACGTCGACGTCGCCCAGCATGAACAGCTGCGGGAACATCGACAGGCCGCCCTGGAAGGTGAGGCCCAGCTGGGCGCGCACGGCGCTGTGGGCGCCGTCGCACCCCACCAGGTACCGGGTCCGGCAGGCCTCGACCTCGCCGGAGGTGCGCCGCAGCCGGGCGGTGACGCCGTCGGCGTCCTGGGTGAGGTCGACCAGCTCCACCCCCCGCTCCACGGGGACGCCGAGGGAGGTCAGCCGCTCGGCCAGCAGGCGCTCGGTCTCGTACTGCGGCAGCCCGAGGTGGGCGTAGGGCAGCTCGTCGAGGCCGGCCCAGTCGACCTGGTGGGTCTGCACGCCGTTGACGAACACCGTCTGGCCGTGGAGCCAGATCCCGGCGTCCATGGCGTCGGTGACGATGCCCTGGTCCTCCCAGATCTCCATCGTCCGGCAGTGGATGCCGATGGCCTTGTCGGCCTGGGTCGCCGCCTGCGCCCGCTTGTCGACCACCCGGACGGCGATGCCGCGCCGGGCGAGCTCGATGGCGTGGGTCATGCCGGCCGGCCCGGCGCCGACCACCAGCACCTCCGCGGGGCGGCCCGGAGCGGGGCCTGCGCCGTCGGGGACCGGCGGGGCGGCCGCGGCGGTCGCGTGCCCGTCGTCCGGCTCCTCCACGAACTCCTGCACGGTGGCGCTGGGGACCGGCGCCGGGAGGACCGGCGTCGGCGGGACCGGCTGGGGGGCGGCCGGTCGGGGGGCGACCGGCTCCTGCCGGGCCGGCGGCGCCCCGGACCGGACCCCCACCGGCGCCGGGAGTGAGGAGGGGGCGGCCCACGGGTCGCCGCGGTGCTCCGGTGGCCGGTAGCGCAGCTCGAACACCCGCCGGTCGAAGTCGACCGACAGCCACCGGATGAGCGCCGCGCTCTGGTCGGCGTGCGACGGGTCGTCGACCCAGTTGGTGAAGTGCCGCTCGCTCTCCCACTCGGCGAAGATGTGGTAGACCGGCGCGTCGGGCTCCTTGAGCAGCTCCTCCCGGATCAGCCCCGGGGTGCCGCGCAGCCGCTCCACGGTCCGGGCGTAGGCGCGCTCGAAGAGCTCCTCCTCGCCCGGGCCGACCGTCGTCTGGATGTCGACCCGGATGTGCAGGCCGGTGTCGCCGGGGACCGTGTGCAGCACCTCGTAGGTGCTGCGATCGGCGTCCTCGCGCAGGTCGTGCAGCGCCGCGGTGAGCGTCTCGGCGGCGCCGCTGCGGGTGAACGCGTCGACCGCGGCCTGGTCGGTCCAGTCGCTGGTGAGCAGGAAGGTGCGGGGGTCGTGGGCGTCGCGGCTGAGCTCCTGCCGGAGGTTGCCCGGCACCCGGGCGATCTCGGCAGTGGCGCGGCGCCAGGCGGCCTCGAGCTCCGCCTCGCACCCCGCCCGGGCGCGCAGCCGCAGGGTGGTCCGCACCCCCGGCTGCTCACCCGGCCCGGTCGCGAGGGGGGTCATGCCGGCCCCTCCTCCGGGGCCGGCCGGCCCGGGACGGTGGCCAGCGCCTCGTAGGTGCTGCGGGCGGCGTCCTCGCGCAGGTCCCGCAGGGCCGCGGTGAGCGTCTCGCGGGCGCTGCTGCGACCGAAGGCGTCGACGGCGGCGCGGTCGGCCCAGTCCGCGGTGATGAGGAACGTCCGCGGGTCGTCGGCGTCACGGAGGAGCTCCTGGCGCAGGTTGCCGGGCACGCGGGCGATCTCGGCCGCGGCCTGGCGCCAGGCCGCCTCGAACGCCGCCTCGCAGCCCTCCCGGGCCCGCATCCGCAGCATCGTCCGGACGCCGGCCGCGCGGCCGGTCATGCCGGGTCCTCCGCGGACCCGCGGTGCCGGCGCAGCACCAGGCTGCTGTTGAAGCCGCCGTGGCCGCGGGCCAGGACCACCACGGTCGACAGCTCCCGCACCCGGCTGCCCTGCACGAGGTCGACGCCGGGCGCGTCGACCGGCTGGTCGAGGAAGGCGGTCCCCGGGACGATCCCGTCGCGCATGGCCAGCAGGGCGGTGGCGACGTCGAGCGCCGACCCGCCGGCCATCAGCCGGCCGGTCCAGGACGACGGTGCGGTCACCGGCACCGGCGTCGACCGCCCCCGGAACGCGTCGGCGACCGCGGCGAGCTCCAGCGCGTCCAGCTCCGGCGTCCCGGCGCCGTCGGCGATGACGAGGTCCACCTCGTCCGGGGTCACCCCGGCGTCGGCGAGCGAGAGCCGGATCGCCCGCGCGTACTGGGTCGCGTCGGGGGCGGGGTCCTCCGGGTGGTGCGCGTCGTGGGTGGCGCCGTAGCCGGCGACCTCGCCCCACACCCGGGTCACCCCGCGGGCCCGCGCGGCGGCGGGCTCCTCCACCAGCAGGATCGCGCCGCCCTCGCCGACGACGTGGCCGTTGGCCCGCCGGTCGAACGGCAGGTATGCCTCCTCGGGGCGGGTGGCCGTCGACAGGCGGCCACTGGTCGCCTGGCACAGCAGGGCGTAGGGGCACAGCCCCGCCTCGGTGCCGCCCACGAGCACCGCCGGGGTGCCGCGGCGGGTGACCCGGCGGGCCCACCCGATGCTGTCCAGCCCCCCGGCGCCCTCGCTGACGACGACGCCGGAGGGGCCCTTGTAGCCGTCGCGGATGGAGATCTGGCCGGTGCTGGCCGCGTAGAACCAGGCGATCGACTGGTAGGCGCCGACCGACCGCGGCCCCTTGGCCCACAGGCCCTGGATCTCGTGCTGGCTGAACTCGTTGCCACCGGACCCGGAGGCGAGGAACACCGACGTCGCGTAGGCGTCGTCCGGGGCCTCGTAGCGGGCGTCCTCGGCGGCCATCGTGGCCGCGGCCAGCGACATCCACGTCCACCGGTCGGTCTGCACCTGCAGCTGGGGGGCGACGTGCTCCTCGGGCACGAAGCCGCGCACCTGCCCGGCCAGCGTGATGCCGTACCGCGTGGGGTCGAAGCCCTCGATCGGCCCGATCGCCGGCTCACCGCGGACCAGCGACGCCCAGTGCGCCTCGGCGCCCACCCCGGTGGGGGCGACGACGCCGATGCCCGTGACCAGCAGCCCGCTCATGCCGTCCTCCGCGTGGGGCTGGCCAGCACGATGGCCGACTGGAAGCCGCCGAACCCGCTGCCGACCGACACCGCGACGTCGACCTTCTGCTCGCGGCCCACCCCGGGGACGTAGTCGAGGTCGCACTCGGGGTCGGGGACCTCGTAGTTGGCCGTGGGCGGCAGGACGCCGCGCTGCACCGCCAGCGCCGTCGCGGCGACCTCGATCGAGCCGATCGCGCCGAGCGAGTGGCCGATCATCGACTTGATCGAGCTCATCGCCACCCGGTCGGCGGCCGGGCCGAGGCTCCGGTGCACCGCCGCGGTCTCGTGCCGGTCGTTCTGCTTGGTGCCGGAGCCGTGGGCGTTGACGTAGCCGACCTCGCCGGGGTCGATGCGGCCCTGGTCCAGCGCCTGGCGGATGGCCTCGGCCATCTCCGTGCCGTCGGGCCGGAGGCCGGTCATGTGGAAGGCGTTGCAGCGGTTGGCGTAGCCGCTGACCTCGCAGTACACCTCCGCCCCGCGCCGACGGGCGTGCTCGAGCTCCTCGAGGACCAGCACCGCGGCCCCCTCGCCCATGACGAAGCCGTCCCGGCGGGCGTCGAAGGGCCTGGCGGCGTGCTCGGGGTCGGCGTTGTTGCCCGTCGTCGCCCGGATCGTGTCGAAGCAGGCCATCGAGATCGGCGAGATCGGGGCGTCGCTGGCCCCGGCGAGGACGACGTCGGCGTCGCCGTCCTCGACCAGCTGGCTGCCGTAGCCGACCGCGTCGATGCCCGAGGTGCACCCGGTGGAGACCACCGTGGCGGGCCCGTGGGCGCCGAAGCGCACCGCCAGTTCCGTCGCGCCGCAGCTGGGCACCAGCGCGTGGTGGAGGAAGCGGGAGGCGTAGCGGGGGTCCACCAGCCAGTGGGTGCCGGCGTCGCTGACCGCCACGTACTCCTGCTCCAGCCGCATCGTGGCACCCACCGCGCTGCCGAGCGTGATGCCCACCCGTTCGGGGTCGGGGGCGTCGTCGGCGCCGCCGGTGCCCAGCGTCAGGCCGCTGTCGGCGACCGCCTCGTCCGCGGCGACGAGGGCCATCTGCACGAAGCGGTCGTTGCGGTGCACCTCCTGGGCGGTCAGGCCGAGCCGCTGCCCGTCGAAGTCGACCTCCGCGGCCACCTGCGACCGGAAGCGGCTGGGGTCGAAGAAGGTGATCCGCCGGGTCGCCGTCCGGCCGGCGGTGATCATGTCCCAGAAGCCCTCCCGGCCCATCGACCCGGGGGCGACCACGCCGATCCCGGTGACGACGACCCGGCGCCGGGGGGCGCTCACCGGAGGCCGGCCGGGCCGGGGAGCTCGGTGTCGACGTGACCGAGCTCCGGCCGCGGCGCCAGCGGGCCGCAGAGGAAGACGAACGTCGCCGTCGCCGAGGAGTCGTTGACGATGCGGTGCCGCACGCCGATCGGGATGTGGACGGCCGACTCGGTGGTCAGCCGCCGCTCCTCGCCGTCGAGGGTGAGCAGGACGTCCCCGCTCTGGCAGTAGAGGAACTCCTCGGAGTACGGGTGCCAGTGCTCGGTGACCACCTCGCCGGGCTCGAGGGTGAGGGTGCCCAGGAAGCCGGCGGTGGCCCCGACGCTCGCGGGGGAGAGCAGGACGCGGATGTCCCCGCCCCGCCGGCGGTTGGGCGGGGTGTCCGACCGGTGCACGGTGGGCCCGCAGCGCACGGCCGTGGGGGCGTGCTGGATGGTGGTCATGTCTCTCCTCCGGTCGGGACCGGGCCCGCGAGGGCGGGCTCCGGCTGGTCGGTCGGGACGGGCGTCCCCGGTGCCGCGGCGAGCAGCACCGGGAGGTCGGGGTGGACCTGCCGGACGAGGGGTCCGAGGTACGGGGCGGGACCCACCTCCACGACGCAGGTCGCGCCGGCCTCGACCAGCGCGCGGGACGTCGCCTCCCACAGCACGGGCGAGGTCAGGTGGGCCCGCAGGCACCGGGCCAGCTGCCCGGGGTCCCGCGTCGGCCGGCCCGCCGCGTTCGGGACGACGGGCACGTCGGGCACCGACCAGTCGAGGGCCGCCAGCGCCGGGGCGAGGTGCTCGGCCACCTGCGCCACCAGCGGGCCGTGGCAGGCCGCCCGCCCGGGCAGCCGGACCATCTCCAGGCCGGCGGCGAGCACCGCCTCCCGCGCCCGGGCCAGCTCGCCGCTCCCGCCGGAGAGCACGACCTGGGCCGGGCCGTCGAGGGAGGAGACGGCCAGGGGGCCCGAGCGGCCCACGTCGGCGACGACCGCGCGGGCGACGTCGCCGGCCCCCGGGCCCACGACGGCGGCCATGCCCGCGCAGGACGGGCGCGGCGCCAGGGCCAGCAGCTCGGCGCGCTCGTGGACGAGCTCCACGACCTGGTCGAGGGGCAGGGCGCCGGCGGCGACCAGGGCGGCGAACTCACCCACGCCGTGCCCGGCGACGACGACCGGATCGAGCCCGCGGGCGGTCAGGCTGCGGAAGCCCGCGACCCCGGTGACCAGGACCTCGACGTGGGCGGCGACCGGGTCGACCACGTTGAGCGGGTCGCGCCACCACTCGGCCACGTCCCGGCCCACCACCGCGCCGGCCTCGGCCACGACCTGCCGTGCCGGCCCGTCCGACAGCCAGGCGTCGAGGGCTCCGGCGCGGGCGCCGCTCTCCCCGGCGAGGACGACGGCGGCCGGACCGAGGCCGCTGGTCACGACGCCGACTCCGGAGGCCGGTCCGCGGTCGCCCCCACCTCGGGCCGGACGGCGGCGGCCTCGACCTTGTCGCGGATGACGCCCATCTGGACCTTGGTGTTGGCGTCGATCCGCCGGGTCATGCCCTCGGTGTCGACGGGGGCCTCCGGCCGCATCCGGAAGTCCTGGACCCACCGCATCCGGGTGCCGCGGCCCTCGGGCTCGTAGGTCCACCGGATGTCCATGAACTCGAACGGCCCCGGCTCGACCCGACGGGCCCGCACCTCGTGGGCCGCCTCGTCGAGGGTCCGCTCGGAGACCCAGCTCCAGACGCGCCCGGTGTCGTCCGGGTGCATCTTGAGCCGGAAACGGAACCAGGTGTCGGTCGAGGCGAGGATCTCGACCTCGCTGTACTCGGTGAACAGCTGCGGCCACGACGGCAGGTCGTTGGTCATGCGCCAGACGTGGTCGATGTCCGCGTCGATGTAGACCGAGTTGTCCGTGTGCCCGGCCGTGCGGGTCCCGGGCTCGAGGATGCTCACCGGATCCCCCTCAGGCCATCCCGGCCGGGCGCTGCGCCGCGCTGTTGACCGTCTCGACGATCTCGCCGAGCGTGTAGCGGCCGGGGCTGTCGTCGGGCATCTCGGTCCCGTAGCGGTCCTGGAGTGCGGTCTGCATGGACAGGAAGGCCAGCGAGTCCAGGCCGATGTCCTCGAACCGCGCGCCGGGGTCCGTCGTGCGAGCCGTGGCGGGCAGCCCGGCCTTCGCGGTGAGCAGGTCCATGAGGTCGTCGAGGGTGAAGGTCGTGCCGGGCATGGCGTCGGTCCTCTCAGGAGGTGGAGGGAGCCGGCCGGACGGTGCCGGCCGGGGTCTGGACGAGCTGGAGGGACGGGCGGTGGGGGGAGGGGATGCCGGGGACGCGGTCCCCCGCGAGGGCCGCCGCGCGGGCGAGCAGCGCGGGCAGCTCCCGGTCGACGAACTGGACGTCGTGGCGGTCCGCGCAGACGTCGGGGTCGCGCAGCAGCGCCCGGTGCAGGGCGATGGTGGTGCGCACGCCGGGGCCCTCGACCCGCGTCTCGGCCAGCGCCCGGTCCATCCGGCGGATCGCCTGCTCCCGGTCGGGGGCCCAGACGACGAGCTTGCCGAGCAGCGAGTCGTAGTCCGGGCTCACGACGTCGCCCTGCCGGTACCCGGTGTCGAACCGGGTCCAGGGCCCGTCGGGGACCTGCAGGACGTCCAGCCGCCCGGGTGCGGGGGCGAAGCCCCGCGCGGGGTCCTCCGCGTTGATCCGGCACTCGATCGCCACACCGCGCGGGACGACGTCCTCCTGGCGGAGCTGCAGGCGCCGTCCCGAGGCCACGAGGAGCTGTTCCCGGACGAGGTCCACGCCGGTGAGCAGCTCGGTGACCGGGTGCTCGACCTGGATCCGGGCGTTCATCTCCATGAAGTACGCGGCCCCGGAGCCGTCCACCAGGAACTCCATCGTGCCGGCGCCGGTGTACCCGACCGAGAGCGCGCCGTGGACCGCCAGCCGGCCGATCTCGGCGCGCTGCGCGGGGCTGAGGTGGCCGGCCGGGCCCTCCTCCAGCAGCTTCTGGTGCCGCCGCTGCAGCGAGCAGTCCCGTTCGCCGAGGTACACGCCGTTGCCATGCGCGTCGCAGAGGACCTGCACCTCGACGTGCCGGGCGCCCGGGAGGTAGCGCTCGACGTAGACCGACGGGTCGCCGAACACCGCGCGGGCGGTCGCCCGGGTCGCGGGGAAGGCGGTGGCGAAGTCGGCCGGGTCGTGCACGACGGTCATGCCGCGCCCGCCGCCGCCCGCCGCGGCCTTGATGATCACCGGGTAGCCGATGCATGCGGCGACCTCCCGGCCCTCGTCCACGGTGCGGACCGGCTCCACGACGCCCGGCAGCAGCGGCAGGCCGGCGTCGGCCATGAGCCGGCGCGCCGTGGCCTTGTTGCCCATCTGCTGCATGACCTCCGGCGGGGGGCCGACGAAGGTCAGCCCCTCCCCGGCGCAGATCTCCGCGAAGTCCGGGTCCTCGGAGAGGAACCCGTAACCGGGGTGGACGGCGTCCGCGCCGGTGCGCAGCGCCGCCTCCACGATGCTGGGGACGTACAGGTAGCTGCGCCGGGGGGCCGGCGGGCCGATGTGCACGGCCTCGTCGGCGAGGCCGACGACGGCGGAGTCCCGGTCGGCGGTCGAGTACACGGCCACGACCTCGATGCCCAGCTCGCGGCACGCCCGGGCCACCCGGACGGCGATCTCGCCCCGGTTGGCGATGAGCAGGCGGCTGATCACGCCGGCCCCCCGGTCCCCGGGCCGGGCCGCGCGGGCCGCAGGCGCATGAGGACCTGGTCGTACTCGACCGACTCGGCGTCACCGACGAGGAGCTCGGCCACCACCCCCGGCTCGTCGACGACGATCGGGTTCATCAGCTTCATCGCCTCGACGATCCCGACGGTCTGGCCCGGCTCGACCTCGTCACCGACCCGGACGAAGGGGTCGGCGTCGGGGGACGGCGCCGCGTAGAAGGTGCCGACGAGGGGCGCCCGGACGGCGGTCGTCCCCTCCGGGACCACCGCGACGTCGGCGGGCGCGGCCGGGGCGGGCCGTCCGGCGACGGCCGGGCGTGCGCCGTCGGCGGGGGCGGGCTCGGCGGCCCACTCGACCTCGACGGCGCGGTCCCCGCTGCGCACGGTCAGCCGGCGCAGCTCGCCGGGGAGGGCGTGGGCCAGCGCCACGACCTCCTCCCGCAGGTCCCGTGTCCCGTCGTCCGGGACCGGCACGGGGCCGGACGACCTCGGGGTGCGCTCGCTGGTGGCCATGTCAGTCCCCCGCCAGGAGCACCGACTGCAGCGCGCGGCCGTCGTCCCCGCCGATGCGTGCCAGCCGGCGGGACCGGGCGTCCAGCAGGGCGGCCGGGTCCAGCCGGCCCACGTCCGCGAGCTCGCGGAGCAGGGCCGCCCGCAGGAGCCGGGCGGCCGCCAAGGGGTCGGTGTGGGCGCCGCCCGGGGGTTCGGGGACCACGGAGGTGGCGATCCCGGAGGCCTGCAGGTGGGCCGCGCCGAGCCGCATGGCGCGGGCGGCGGCGGGCGCGGCCACCGCCGTCCGCCACAGGATGGCGGCGCAGCCCTCGGGGCTGATGACCGACAGGTAGGCGTTCTCCAGCACGAGCAGCCGGTCGGAGGTGCACAGCGCGAGAGCGCCGCCGCTGCCGCCCTCCCCGGTCACCACGGCGACGACGGGGACCCGCAGCCGGCTGCTGCGCATGATCGTCTCGGCGATCGCGTGGGACTGGCCGCGCTCCTCGGCCTGGGGCCCCGGGTGGGCACCGGGCGTGTCGACGAGGGTGACGACCGGGAGGCCGGAGGTCTCGGCGTGGTCGAGCAGCCGCAGCGCCTTGCGGTACCCCTCGGGGTGCGGCATGCCGAAGTTGCGGGCCACCCGCTCCCGGACCGAGTGCCCCTTCTCGTGGCCGATGACCACGACCGTGCGGCCGCCGATCGAGGCGACCCCGCCCACCACGGCGGGGTCGTCGGCGAAGGCGCGGTCGCCGTGCAGCTCGACGAAGTCGTCGAACGCCGTGTGCAGGTAGTCCAGGGTCGTGGGCCGCTCGACGACCCGTGCCCGCTGGACGACGTCCCACGGGTCGGCCTCCCGGGGGCCGTCAGGGACCGGGACACCGGCGTCCTCCGGCTCCCCGGGCACCCCGGACCCGGGACGGGCGTGCAGTGCGAGCAGCCGGACCAGCAGGGGCCGCAGCTCCGCGCGGCTCTCCACCCGGTCGACCAGGCCGTGGCCCAGGAGGAACTCGGCCGTCTGGAAGTCGCGGGGCAGCTCGGCCCGGATCGTCTCCTGGACCACGCGCGGGCCGGCGAAGCCGACGTGCGCACCCCGCTCCGCGACCAGGACCGACGCGAGGGTGGCGAAGGAGGCGGACACACCCCCGTAGGTCGGGTCGGTGAGGACGCACACCGAGAGCAGCCCGGCCTCGCGGTGCCGGCCCAGGGCCTGGCTGACGCGGGCCATCTGGAAGAGCGAGAACACGCCCTCCTGCATGCGGGCCCCGCCGCTCGCGCAGACGGTCACCAGCGGGAGGCCCCGCTCGAGGGCCAGCCCGGCGGCCCGGCTCACCCGGCGGCCGACCTCGACCCCCATGCTGCCGCCGAGGAAGCCGAAGTCCATGACGGCGACCACGGCCTCCACCCCGCCGATGCGCGCCGTCCCGACGACGACGGCCTCCGACTCGCCGGACCGGCGTTCGGCCTCGGCCAGCCGGTCGGGGTAGCTCCGCAGGTCGGTGAAGGACAGCGGGTCGGGCGTGCCCGGCGGGAAGCCGGTCGCGGTGAAGCTCCCCGGGTCCACGAGCAGGTCGATGCGCGCCCGTGCGCCGAGCCGGAGGTGGTGGTCGCACTCCGGGCAGACCTGCAGGTTGCGGTCGAGCCGCTTGCGGTAGAGCAGCCACCCGCAGTCGGGGCAGCAGATCCACCCCGTCTGGCCGGGCAGGGGGCCGGCGGGGGCCGGAGTGGGTGCCGAGCGTGTCATGACTGCCTCTCAGCCGCGGGGGTCCGGGCTCACTCGGCGGACGACGTCCAGTGGTAGAAGCGGCGGGCCATCGCGTCCTGCGGTGAGCGCCAGTTCGGGTCGTAGGCCTCGATGTAGGGCTTGAGGTCCTCGCTCACCGCGCGGAAGTCCGGCAGCGACTGGGCGATCCGCATCGCCTCGGGCGCCGGCCGGTCGAAGTCGATGAGGTGCACGTAGAGGCCGTGGAACTGGTACAGCGACCGGCGCCGCACGCCGATCTCGTGCGGCATGGCGGTCGCGTCGTAGCGGCCGAAGACCGCGGCGACGTCGTCGGCGTCGGTCGGCGCCATCTTCGCGATGATCATCGTCTGGTGCACGGGACCTCCAGCGTCGCCACGACCCCGGACAGGGGCGGGAGGGATGCGGCGACGCTAGGTCGGCAGAGCCCGGCGCCGACATCGGCCGCAGGTCGAGTTCTGGGCCCGGACCCCCTGGCGGCGGAGGGCGCGGGAGGCCCCCGGCCCTGAGGCGGGTCCCCCTCGTCCCGGCGACCGAGGTCGCCCGCGTGGAGGGGGCCGGCCTCGGCCATCGGGTGGGGACGGGGCCCTCCTCCGGGACTAGGCGGGGGCCCTACCTGGGTCTGAACACGCCGACTCGTCCGGTCTGGTGGTGCACGGGGTTGTGGCGGCTCGTCCGGTCCGCGTCCTACCTTCCGGACCTCACCTGGCGGCGTCGCCCTCGGGTGCCGGACCGGAGCGGAGCTGACGCGTATGGGCGGGGGCGTCCTCGGGCCAGTGGCGAGCAGTCGCGGCAGGCCGCTGCACGTGCTCATCTGTGACGACCACGAGGTGCTGCGCCACGGCCTGCGCGCCGTGTTCCGACAGGCGCCCGACCTCACCGTCGTGGCCGAGGCCGCCGACGCCGACGAGGCGCTGTCGCTGGCCACCGTCCTGCACCCCGACGTCACGCTCGTCGGGCTCGGGGCTCAGGGCCCGGTCGTCCAGGAGCTGGTGCGCGCGTTGACCGGGATGGGGATCGCCGTCGTCCTGCTCGGTGAGACCGGAGGCGGCAGCGACCTGGTCGAGGCGCTCCAGGCGGGGACACGGGGGTACGTGCCCTCGACCGTGAGCCCGGAGCGTCTGGTCGAGCACGTGCGGGCGGTGGCCCGCGGGGAGACCGTCCTCGACGCCGGCGTGGCCGGTGAGCTGCTGCACTGTCTGGGCGACGCCCGCCAGGATGCCGACGGTCACGACGAGTCCGCCCCGGGCCCGCTGACCGCCCGGCAGTGGGTCGTCGCGCGGCTGGTCGCGGAGGGGCTGACCAACGCGGAGATCGCCGCACGCCTGCAGGTGAGCCGGGCCACCGTGAAGGGGCACATCACGGTGGCACTGCGCCGCCTCGGCCTGCGCGACCGCACCCAGCTGGCCATCCACGTGCACCAGGCCGGCCGGCCCGCCGAACGGGGGCGGGCCCGGCGCCCGGGCCGCTGAGCCGTCCCGCCGTCGTCCCCACCGGGAGGCGCTCGCTGTGACCTGCCTGTGAGGAGGCTGGACGATCCGGGGGGTTTCTGCAGGACACTGCATCCACGGAGCCGCTCCAGAGGAAGACCGAACGGCAGATCTCGCCGGTAGGCACGCAGGGGGACGGTATGACGCACGCCGCGGCAGGTGCTGGGTCCCGGGTCACGAACGCCCATCCGCGCCGCCCCGAGGAGCCGGCCCGCGACGCGCCGGCGGGTGACGACGGGCCATCAGGGGGGCCTCGACCGGAGGCGCCGCCCCGGCCGTGCGCCACCCGGACACCCACGGCCCTGCTGCGGGTCGTGCTGTGCGAGGACGAGGAGGTCTTCCGGCTGGGGCTGCGGGTCGTCCTCGAGGCCGAACCGGACATGGCGGTCGTGGCGGAGACCGGTGACCTGCGCGAGGCGCTGGACGTCGCCGGCGACGTGGCGGCGCAGGTCGTCGTCGTCCGGCAGGGGCTGCTGGACGACGCCACCCTGCCGGTGCTGCGCACCCTCTGCCAGCGCAGCACGGCGGTGCTCGTGCTCGCGGAGCCGGACGCGGACGTCGGTGCCCGGCTGATGGACATCCTGCAGGCGGGGGTCCGCGGGTACCTGCCGCGCCGGGCAGCCGCGCAACGGCTGGTCGACGGCGTCCGCGCGCTCGCCCGGCACGGAGCCGCACTGGACACCACCGCCACGCGGCACCTGGTGCGCTACCTGGCCCTCCGCGAGGCCGTGCTCTCCTCCGAGGAGCACCCCCTGGACCGGCTCACCGAACGGCAGCGTGACGTGGCCGAGCTGGTGGCCCAGGGTTTGAGCAACGAGGAGATCGCCTGCCGGCTGTTCGTGAGCCTGTCCACCGTGAAGAGCCACATCACGGCCTCGATGCGCCGCCTCGGCGTCCGGACCCGCACGCAGCTGGCGATCCTCGTCAACCGCGACCGCTCCCCGGCGGCCTGACCGGCACGGCACGGACCCTCGTCCCGGCGAGGCCCCCGGCGCACACTCGCCGCATGACCGACGAGGCAGGGCTCCGCGAGTTCGTGGCGGCGTTCAACGCGCACGACCTCGACCGGATCATGGACTTCTTCGCCGACGACTGCGTCCTGGAGACCCCGCGCGGCCCCGACCCCTGGGGGACGCGCTACAGCGGCCGGGCCGCCGTGCGGGAGGGGCTCGCGGCGCGGTTCACCGGGATCCCCGACGTGCACTACGGCGAGGACGAGCACTGGACGTGCGGCGACCACGCGGTCTCGCGCTGGCTCCTGACGGGCACGACCGTCGACGGGGAGGAGGTGCGCGTCCGCGGCTGCGACCTGCTCGACCTGGCGCCGGACGGGCGCATCCGCCGCAAGGACTCCTACTGGAAGCTCGTGGGGTGACCCGAGGACGCGGTCGGCTCCCCGGGGCCGTGTCGGGGCGGACGTCGCCGTCCGGTCACGGGCCGCGACGAGAGCCCTGGCCGCCGTGCCGTTCCGCCGTACCGTGGCGCATGGACCTCGACGACGTCGTGCCGGTGGCCGACCACGTCACCCGCCAGTCGCGGGTGATCGACGCGCCACCGCCCGTGGTGTGGGAGGAGCTGCACCGGCTGAGGCTCTCGTCGCTGCCGGTGTCCCTGCTGCTCAGCGCGGTGCGCGCGCTGCCGGTGCTGCTGGCCGGCCGGGGGCGCCGGCGCCTCGGGCTCGACCGGACCTTCCTCGACGTGGTCCCCGTCCCGGAGCTGGCCTCGGACCCGCCGTCGCACGTGCTGTTCGGCGGGCCGCTGCAGGCCTGGCGGCTGACCGCCGGCAAGCGCCCGCCCGTGCTGGACGCCGCGCAGCTGCGGGACTGGTCCGAGCCCGGCTGGGTCAAGGTGGGCATGGAGTTCCGGCTGACGCCGGCGCTCGGGGGCACCCGGCTGACCTGCGAGACACGGGTCGTGGCGACCGACCCGGGCACGCGGCGGCGGTTCGCCCTCTACTGGCTCGCCGTCCAGCCCGGCAGCTCCGCCATCCGATGGGAGTTGCTCACCGCCGTCGCGCTCCGGGCCGAGGCGCGCGCCGGGTAGGCAGCGGCCCCGGCCCGGACGGCGAGGGCGGTCAGCCCCGGCGGCGGCCCAGGAGCCAGCCGACGAGGACGCCGAGCAGCGTCAGCCCGGCGCCACCGGCCGCGCCGGTGACCAGCGTGCGGACGTCCGACGGTGCGGCGGGCGCGGCCGCTCGGCCGGCGAAGACCGTCGGAGCAGCGGCGGCCGGGGCGGTGGCGGCAGCCGGGGCGGTGGCGGCCTCGCCGGGTGCGGCGGCCACGGCGGGCGCGGCCGCGGCCGGCGCCGGAGCGGCCGCCCCGGTCAGCTCGTCGTCGATCGCCGTGAAGAACTGCCCGGCCATCCGCTTGGCGACGCCGCTGATCATCCGCTGGCCCACCCCCGCCACCGGCCCGCCGATGACGGCGTCGGCCGAGTAGGTGAGCGTCGTCGTCCCGGCGTCGGCGGGCTCGAGGTTGATCGTCACCGTCGCGCGCGCGTTGCCCGGTGCCCCGGCGCCGGACGCGTGCATCACGTAGGACGTCGGCCGCTGCTGGTCGGACAGCCGCACCTCGCCGGCGTAGGTGCCCTTGATCGCCCCGACGCCCACCGAGACGTTCATCCGGTACTCGTCGTCCCCGGTCCGCTCCAGCGACTCGCACCCGGGGATCGTGCGGGCCAGCACCGCCGGGTCGGTGATGACCGACCACACCGTCTCCGGGTCGGCGTGCAGCACCGCAGAGCCGTCGAGGTTCACGCAGTCACTCCTGTCCTCGCCCGGCGCGCGGCCGCAGCGGTCTGTTCCGAGTCGGGGGATCGCATCAGGTCGTACAGCTGGGTGGGGGAGATCGGCATCGCCGCGATCCGGCGTCCGGTGGCGTCCTCGATGGCCGAGGCGATCGCCGCCGTCCCCGGGATGACGCCGGCCTCGCCGGCGCCCTTGAGGCCCAGCGGGTTCAGCGGCGAGGGGGTCTGCTGGTGGTCGATCACCACGTCCGGGATCTCCGACGCGTACGGCATGAGGAAGTCCATGAACGAGGCGTTCTGCAGCTGCCCGGAGTCGTCGTAGGCCATCCGCTCGTACAGCGCGCCGCCGATGCCCTGCGCGACGCCGCCGTGCACCTGGCCCTCGACGATCATGGGGTTGACGATGTTGCCGCAGTCGTGGACCACCGCGTACTTCACGACGTCGATCTCCCACGTCGTCGGGTCGATCTCCACGATCGCCGCGTGCGCACCCGAGGCGAACGTCGACCGGATCGGTGAGTAGTAGTCGCGGTGCTCCAGGCCGGGGGCGTCGCCCTCGGCCACCGGGGGCTTGGTGTCGTCGTGCGTGGCGAACTGGGTGGCCTGCTTGGCGGCCTCGTCGAAGGCGTAGCGCAGCGGGTTGGACAGGACGGCGACGGTCCGCAGCGGGATCGAGGCACCCGGCGTGCCCTTCACCTGCACGACGCCGTCCTCGATCTCCAGGTCACCGGGGTCGGCCTCCAGGACGTCGGCGGCGATCCGGAGGGCCTTCTCGCGCACGCCGCGCGCGGCCAGGGCGATCGCGTTGCCGCTCATGACCGCCGCGCGGGAGGCGAACGTGCCGACGGCGTAGCCGAACCGCCGGGTGTCGCCGGTGGTCACCTCGACGTCCTCGATCGGCACCCCGAGCTCGGAGGCGACGATCTGCGCGAACGCCGTCTCGTGGCCCTGCCCCTGCGAGGTGAGCCCGGTCGAGACCAGCACCTTGCCGCTGCCGAGCACCTGCACGTGCCCGCCCTCGTACGGGCCGGGCCCGGTGCCCTCGACGTACAGCGCCATCCCGACGCCCAGCAGCCGGCCGCGTGCCTCGGCGTCGGCCCGGAGGGACTCCGCCTCCGACCAGCCCACGAGCGTGCGCAGCTTGTCCAGCAGGCCGGGGTAGTCGCCGGAGTCGTAGATGACCGGCCGGCCGTCCTGGAACGTCAGCCTGTGGTCGTAGGGGAACTGGTCGGGCTGGATGAGGTTCCGCTCCCGCACGACGGCCCGGTCCAGGCCGAGCGCGTCGGCGATGCGGTCCATCGTCCGCTCCATCGCGTAGCAGCCCTGCGGCCGCCCGGCGCCGCGGTAGGGCGTCACGATGACGGTGTTGGTGAAGACGCTCTCCACGACCACCCGGTACACCGGGATCGTGTACGGGCCGACCAGCTGGGTCGCCGTCACGATCGGCACGATGATCCCGTAGGGCGTGTACGCGCCGTTGTCGTGCCAGATGTGGACGTCGAGGGCGGTGATCCGGCCGTCGTCGTCGTACCCGACGGTGATCTCCTGCCGCTGCTGGCGCTCGTGCGCGCTGGAGATGAAGTGCTCGCGGCGGTCCTCGGCCCACTTCACCTCCTGGCCCAGCGCGATGGCCGCCATCGGCACCAGCAGCTCCTCCGGCCACGGGTGCACGATCTTCACGCCGAACCCGCCGCCGACGTCGGGCGCGATGACCTCGACCTGGTCCAGCGACAGCTCCAGCTTCGCCGCGATCGCCGCGCGGACCGAGGTCGAGGCCTGGGTGCTGGTGTAGACCCGCAGGCTCCGGTCGGCGGGGTCCCAGCGCGCGTGCACGCCCTTGCCCTCCATCGGCATGCACGCGCTGCGCTCGATGTACTGCGTGAACGACAGGGTGTGCGGCGCCGTCGCCAGGGCCGGCTCGACGTCCCCGGTCTCCTGGTGGTGCCGGGCGGCGACGTTGTCCGGGACCTCCTCGTGGACGGCGTTCCGGGCCTCCCGGGCGGCGTCCACGCCGACGACGACCGGCAGTTCCTCGTAGGTGACCACGATCCGCTCGGCGGCGTCCTCGGCCACGTACCGGTCGGTGGCCACCACCATGACCACCGGCTCGCCGACGTGGTTCACCTCGCCGTTGGCCAGCGGGAACCCGGTGCGCGGGGCGTGCAGCTGCGGGTGCGGGATGAGCACCGGCAGCGGCTCGGCGAGCGGGCCGGTGAGGTCCTCGTAGGTGTAGACCGCGACCAGGCCCTCGACGTCCAGCGCCGCGTCGACGTCGATGTCGACGACGCGGGCGTGCGCGTGCGGGCTGCGCACGAAGGCCGCGGCCAGTGCGTCGTGCCCGATGTCGTCGAGGTAGCGGCCCCTCCCGGTGATCAGGCGGGCGTCCTCGCGCCGGCGGACCGGCTCGCCGAACAGCTTCGTCGTCACCGCCCGACCTCCCGGCCCTCGTGGCCACTTTGGCCGCCGTCGGTCATCGCGGCCGCGGCGTGGCGGACGGCCTTCTTGATGTTGGCGTAGCCGGTGCACCGGCAGAGGTTGCCGCCGACCATCTCGTCGACCTCCTCCTCGGTGAGCTCGGCCGACGCGTCACGGCTCTCCAGCCCCGCCTTGATGGTCATGAGGAAGCCGGGGGTGCAGAAGCCGCACTGCAGCGCGTGGCACTCGCGGAAGGCCTCCTGCACCGGGTGCAGCACCTGCCCGCCCTGGTGGTCGTCGCGGGCCAGCCCCTCGACGGTCTCCACCGACGCGCCGTCGACCTGGACGGCGAGCACCAGGCAGGAGCGGGTCGGGGCGCCGTCCACCAGCACGGTGCAGGCCCCGCAGACGCCGTGCTCGCAGCCCACGTGGGTGCCGGTGAGCCCGAGGTCGTGGCGCAGCGCGTCGGACAGCAGCCGGCGCACCGGCACGGTGGCCCTCCGCGGGACACCGTTGACGGTGATCGTGACGGTCCGCTCGGTGTCGACGGAGACGGTCATGCGTCGGTCCTCTCGGTGCTCATGGCTCGGTTCCGGACTCGCTCCGCTCCTCGGTCGCCGGCGCTCCCTGCGATGCTCACTCGCCCGTCACTCTCACGGCTGCTTCGGCGGCGGCCTCGGCCAGCGTGCGTCCGGTCAGCACGCCCACCAGCAGGCGGCGGTAGTCGGCGCTGGCGTGCAGGTCGCCGTCCGGCTCGACCAGGGTGCGGGCCAGCTCGCCGGCGGCCGCCCAGTCGGCCTTCTCCACCGGCTGGCCGGCGACGGCGTCGGTCAGGTCGTGCACCTCGGGCACCAGCCCGACGGAGATGTAGGCGGCGCGGGCGGCCGACACGCGACGGGACCCGTCGAGCGTGACGACGACGCCGGCGCCGCAGACCGCGTAGTCGCCCTTGCGGCGGGCGACCTCGGCGAAGGCGGTGCCCGAGCGCTCGGACAGGGCCGGGAAGAAGGCGGAGGTGACCAGCGCCGGCCCGGCCAGCGAGGTCTCGAGGGGGCCGACGAACAGGTCGCGCCAGGGGACGGTCTCCACGCCGGCCGGCGTCGCCACGGTGACCGAGCCCTCGGTGAGGGCGAGGACGGAGGTCATCTCGCCGGAGGGGTCGGCGTGCGCGATCGAGCCGACCGTCGTCCCGCGGTTGCGGATCGCGGGGTGGGCCACGTTCGCCGTCGCCCGGGCCAGCAGCGGCTGCACCCCGGCCGCGTCGTCGTGCGTGAGGAGCGCGGCGTGGCGGACGAGGGCGCCCACCCGGACGCCGTCCCCGGTGACCTCGACGGTGTCGAGGCCGGGCACCCGGTTGATGTCCACCAGCGTGGCCGGCGCCGCCAGCCGCATCGACAGCAGCGGCAGGAGCGACTGGCCGCCGGCGAGGACCTTCGCGCCCTCCTCGGTGGCGAGGACCTCGAGGGCCTCCTCCAGCGTGCGCGGGTCGGCGTACCGGAACGGGGCGGGCTTCACCGGGCGCCGGTTCCCTGGCCGCGACCGCGGTGCGACGTCTGGCGCAACGCCACGAGTGCCTCCTCTGTCGTACGGGTCCGGGGTGGAGGCGCCGCTCGGGAGCGGTGCTGGCCCGAGATCCGAATCTTTCACGTGCCCCGCCGGGACGGAAGTACCTCAGCGCTAAATTGTCCTGCCCGTCGCGGGGGTGCGCGAGGCACCCTCCGGACGTGCGGAGGGGACCCGGCCACGAGCCGGCCGGGTCCCCTGCGTCGAGCGTGGCGCCGGGCCCTGGGGTCAGGGCCCGGCGCCGTCGGTCACTGGTTGAGCCGGTGGTCGCCGGGGGTGCGCGAACCGGTGATGCCCGGGCGGCCGACCTCGTCGACCGACGACGGGTCGGCGCTGACCTCGTGTCGGCCGGTGTGGCCGAGCGCCGGGCCGGTGCCCTCGGGGAACCCGCCCTCGTCCTGCAGGGCCGCCTTCATCTCGGCGGGCGCGACCGCGCGGGCCAGGTGCCAGCCGAGGACCGCGACGATCGAGCCCAGGGCGATCCCCCCGAGGCTGAAGTTGTCGGAGAACCGCAGCTGGACGTCGCCGATCGCGATGATGATGCCCGCGGCGAGCGGCACCAGGTTGATCGGGTTGGCGAAGTCGACCCGGTTCTCCTTCCAGATCTTGGCGCCGAGCAGGCCGATCATCCCGTAGAGGACGACGGTGATGCCGCCGAGCACGCCACCCGGGATGATGTTGATCAGGGCGCCGAACTTCGGGCACAGGCCCAGCAGGATCGCCACGATCGCGGCCACGTAGTAGGCGGCGGTGGAGTACACGCGGGTGGCGGCCATGACGCCGATGTTCTCGGCGTAGGTCGTCGTGGGGGAGCCGCCGACGGAGGTGGCGACGACGGTGGCGACACCGTCGGCCGCGATGGCCCGGCCCATGTACGGGTCGAGGTCGCGCTTGGTCATCTCGGCGACCGCCTTGACGTGACCGGTGTTCTCCGCGATGAGCGCGATGACGGCCGGCAGCACGAGCAGGCTGAAGTTCAGCGAGAAGCTCGGGGCGATGAAGTCGGGCAGGCCGAACCAGTCGGCGTCGGCGACCGTGTCGAAGTTGAGCCGGTCGCGGGTGGTGACCGTGCCCGTGCCGTCGGGGGAGGTGATCGGCCCGGCCGCGGCGTCGAGCAGCAGCGACAGCAGGTACCCGAAGACCAGGCCGAGCAGGATCGAGATGCGCGCCCAGAACCCGCGCAGCAGCAGGGAGGCGATGATGACGAACGCCATCGTGGCGAGGGCGACCCACTGGTCCTGCGGCCAGTAGATGCCGGCCACGACCGGGGCCAGGTTGAACCCGATCAGCAGGACGACCGCGCCGGTGACCGCCGGCGGCAGGATCGCGTGCAGGACGCGGACGCCGGCGACGTGGATCAGCAGGCCGACCAGCGCCAGGACGACGCCGGAGACCAGGATCGCGCCGACGACGTCACCCGAGTCACCGCCCTGCGCCCGGACGGCCACCACGCCGCCCACGAAGGCGGCGCTGGTGCCCAGGTAGCTGGGCACCTTCCCGTTGACCATGAGCAGGAAGATGATCGTCGCGATACCGCTCATGAAGATCGCCAGGTTGGGGTCGAGCCCCATGACGATCGGGAAGACGAACGTCGCCCCGAACATCGCGACCACGTGCTGGGCGCCGATGCCGATCGTGCGCGGCCACGACAAGCGCTCGTCGGGCGCGACGGCCTCGCCCAGTGGCGGGGTCTTGCCGTCCCCGTAGAGCTTCCAACCGAACGCCATGAGTGCCTCCTCGACGTGCACCACAGACCAGGCCGGCAACCGGATGATGGCGTGTCCCGGCACCAGATGAGGCGCCAATCTGTCACCGCAGGTCGGGAAGCGGAAGTACCTCAGTGCTAAATCGTTATTGCGGAAGATGTCTTAACGCTGAGGCAACATGCGGGTACGGTTCGCGGGGTGACCGCCCCATCCGACGCCGGAGTCCGGCACGTCTCCCTCCGCAGCGGCGTCTACGCCGACTCGGTCAAGTTGATGCAGGTCAGCCGGGACATCGGCGCCCGCGACGGCGTCACCGCCGTCCTGGTCGCGATGGCCACCCCGCTGAACCTCGAGCTGGCCCAGAACATGGGCCTCGCGCCGGAGGGCGACGTCTCGCCCGACCAGCTGCTCATCGCGATCCAGGCGGTGGACGACGACGCGCTCGGCGCCGCGGTGGCGGCCGTCGACGCCGCGCTGAGCGCACGCGAGCGCTCCAGCACCACCGCCGACGCCATCCCGGCGCGCACCATCGGCGCGGGCCTCGACGCCCTGCCCACCGACGGCTCGGCGCTGGCCATCGTGAGCGTGCCCGGGCAGTACGCCGTCGCCGAGGCCGCCGACGCGATCGCCGCCGGCCGCAGCGTGCTGGTCTTCTCCGACGGCGTCCCCGTCGAGCACGAGGTGGCGCTCAAGCGGGCCGCGCACGACGCCGGCGTCCTGGTGATGGGCCCCGACTGCGGGACGGCGATCGTCTCCGGGGTCGCCCTCGGCTTCGCCAACGTCGTCCGCCCCGGGCCGGTCGGCCTGGTGGCGGCCAGTGGCACCGGCGCCCAGCAGGTCTCCTGCCTGCTGGACATGGCCGGCGTCGGCGTCAGCCACGTGCTCGGCGTCGGGGGCCGCGACCTGTCCGAGGCCGTCGGCGGCCTGGCCACGCTCGACGCGCTCGCCGCCCTGGACGCCGACCCGGCCACCGAGCGGGTGCTGCTGGTCTCCAAGCCGCCGGCGCCCTCGGTGGCCGCCGCGGTGTCGGAGGCGGCGGCGCAGCTGACGGTCCCGGTCCGCTCCGCCGCCCTCTCGCCGGAGACGCCCGACCTCACCGCCGCCGTCGAGGCGCTGCTCGACGACATGGGCGTCGCGGTGCCGCAGTGGCCCTCCCGGCCCGGCGACGGCGCGACCGCCGCCCCGGGCGCGGTGCTCAAGGGCCTCTACTCCGGCGGCACCCTCGCCGACGAGGCCATGCTCCTGGCCGCCCCCGTGCTCGGCGACATCCGCTCCAACACCCCGCTGCGTCCCGAACTGGACCTGGGGACGGACCTGTCCGCCCCCGGCCACGTCGTCATCGACTTCGGGGACGACGCGCTGACCGTCGGCCGCGCGCACCCGATGATCGACCCGACCCTGCGGCTGGAGGCCCTCGCCGGGGTCGCCGCCGCCGAGGAGCCCGCCGTCCTCCTCCTGGACGTCGTCCTCGGGTACGGCGCCGACGCCGACCCCGCCGCCTCCCTCGTGCCGGCGCTCACCGCCGCCCGCGAGGCCTCGACCACCCCGCTGCCGGTCGTGGTCGCGCTGGTCGGCACCGAGGGTGACCCGCAGGGCTGGTCGCGGCAGGCCGACGCCCTCGCCGCCGCCGGTGCCGCCGTCTTCGCCTCCAACGCCGCGGCCACGCGGTACGCCCTCGACCTGCTGGGAGCTGCCCGATGAGCCTCGCCGACCTGCTCTCCGCCCCGCCGGCGATCGTCGCGGCCGGCGTCGACGTCTTCTCCGACGCGCTGCGCGCCCAGGGCGCCGAGGTGCACGACGTCGACTGGCGTCCGCCGGGCTTCGGCGACCCCACCGACCTCGCCGCGCTCGCCCTCGACCCCCGCAGGGCCGCCGCCAACCGGACCGCCGTGGAGCGGGTGATGGCCGCCGGCTCGCAGCTGGTCGACGTCCGCCCGGCCCACGAGGTGCTCGGCCTGCCCGACCGGATGCTGCTGCACGCCGGCCCCCCGATCGCCTGGGCCGACGCCAGCGGTCCGCTGCGCGGCGCGCTGATCGGCGCCTGCCTGTTCGAGGGCTGGGCCGACACCGTCGAGGAGGCCGAGCGCATCCTCGCCGCCGGGGAGATCACCCTCGACCCGTGCCACCACCACCGCGCCGTCGGGCCGATGGCCGGGGTGACCAGCCCGTCGATGTGGATGTGGTGCCTGCAGGACCCGGTGCACGGCGGTCAGGCCTTCTCCAACCTCAACGAGGGCCTGGGCAAGGTGCTGCGGATGGGCGCCTACAACGACGAGGTGATCACCCGGCTGCGCTGGATGCGCGACGTGCTGGGGCCGGTCCTGCAGAAGGCGGTGCGATCGATGGCCGAGCCGCTGGACGTCAAGGCGATCCTCGCCCAGATGCTGCAGATGGGCGACGAGGGGCACAACCGCAACCGCGCCGGGTCGCTGATGACGCTGCGTGAGCTGTCCCCGGCGATCGTCGCGGTCGAGGGTGTGCCGTCGTCGGACATCGCCGCGGTCCTGCGCTTCGCCGGTGGCAACGAGCACTTCTTCCTCAACCTCGGCATGCCGACGGCGAAGCTGGCCATGGACGCCGCCCGCGACATCCCCGGCTCGTCGATGGTCACCGTGATGGCCCGCAACGGCACGGAGTTCGGCATCCAGACCGCCGGCACCGGCGACCGCTGGTTCACCGGGCCCGCCAACACCCCGGTGGGCCTGTTCCTCGGCGACTACGGGCCCGAGGACGCCAACCCCGACATCGGCGACTCCGCGATCATGGAGACCTACGGCGTCGGCGGCTTCACGATGGCCGCCGCCCCCGCGATCGTCCGGTTCGTCGGCGGCACCGTGCCCGACGCGCTGGCCACGACCGAGCGGATGTACCAGCTGACGCTGGCCGAGAACCCCGCGATGCAGGTGCCGATCCTCGGCTTCCGCGGCTCGCCGACCGGCATCGACGTCCTCAAGGTGGCGCGCTCGGGCTGGTTGCCGCAGATCAACACCGGTATGGCCGGCCGCGTGGCCGGCACCGGTCAGGTCGGCGCCGGGCTGGTCCAGCCGCCGCAACAGTGCTTCGAACAGGCGCTGCGGGCGCTGGCCGAGGAGACCCGCGCGGCCGCCTGAGGCCGCACCCGATCCCCGACACCCTGCGGGGGGGGGGGGGGGGGGGGGGGGGGGGCCCCCGGGGGGCGGGGGGGGGGGGGGGGGGGGGGGGGGGGGGGGGTGGGGGGCGGGGGGGGGGGGGGGGGGGGGGGGGGGGGGGGGGGGGGGGGGGGGGGGGGGGGGGGGG